>PMYB01000153.1 GCA_003170915.1 Bryobacterales bacterium
AAGCTCCCGGCCGACTGTTGTTTGGCGCCCCGGCAAGCGGCCATCCATTGCTGGATGCCCGGCGAAGGTTGGTAGGCCGCGCCCTGCTGACGCCGTTGCGGCTCCGGCGGGGCCGGATAGCCGCTCATTCTCCTCTCGGGGATCAGCCGCGGATTCTCCACGTGGAAGCCCGCCAGGATCTTGCCCTTGTCGCCGACGAACATCATCTGCTCGGCCTCGAAAGCCCGATTGTCCTGGTCCAACTCCGGGGGCGTGGGCGGCCGCATCCCGCCGTCGTACCAGATCAGGTCCACCGCCGGCCTCGACCCGCGCGCCGGATACTTGAAGCGCACGGCGCTGGCCATGGGGAATGAGAAATCGTTGTTCACCGTCGTGGCCACGGTGTCCCGGAATGCGCACTCGTGGCTCAACATGGGGTCCACGCTGGTTGGCCCGGCGAGGTCCAACGCGTTGAAAACCGTCCATAGGCTGTAGTGGCCCATATCGGCCATGGACCCGCCTCCAAAGTCGTACCATCCGCGAAACACCATGTGCGTGTAATTCGGGTGGTAGGCCCGTTCGGCTTCGGGACCCAGCCACAGGTTCCAGTCGAACCCCGCCGGGACGGCAGGCGTATCCGTCGGGAGAGTCGGGTATTGCGGCCACACCGGGCGGTTCGTCCAGTTGTGGATCTCCCGCAGCGTTCCGATGGAACCGTCCTTGATCCACGCCATCACCTGGTCCATGGGTCCGTTGCTGTCCCACGGCATGAAATGCGTGGACACGCCGTTCGCGCGCACGGTGTCAATCACCAGCTTCGCTTCCCTCAACCGGTTGGCGATGGGCTTGTGCACGATCACGTGCTTGCCCCGCTTGATGGCCGCCAGGCTGATGATGCCGTGGAGATGGTCCGGCGTCATGATCTTGACGGCGTTCAGGTCCTTCTCCTTCGCCAACAGCTCGCGAAAATCGGCGTACGAGGCGCAGCTTCTATATAAGCCGGAGGGCTGCTTGTTCGCGTAGTAGCTGTCGACGATGTCCTTGGCGGCATCCCGGCCTCCGGGAATGGCGCCATCGGCGCCGGCTTTCCAGTCCGGCTTTCCAATCGCGGTGCGAATGCTCCTCAACAGGGAATTATTGTCCCAGTCCCGATATCCCACCGCGTCTTTGTTGGGGTCGCAAACCGCGACCACCTGGATATCCGGGATGGCCAGCAGGTTCAGCAACTCCCTCAAGCCTTGCGTGCCCACGCCGATGTAAGCCAGCGTGACCTTGTCGCTCGGGGCGACCGTTCCCTGCCCTCCCAAAACGTGTCGTGGGACGACAGTGAACGCAGCGGCGGCCCCGGCCGTCCCCAGGAACTTGCGGCGATTCTGTTCGGTTGTCATCTGCCTTCCTCTTTACCGGCGCCGAAAGAATCATACCCGATAGTCGCATTCGAAGCAAGCTTCTGAATTGCGCGCCGGGCAGGACGAACACGCCATTCTTCTCGATCTCGGTGACGGCCATGTGGCGGCATCCAGGTAGGGTCACCGGCGGCGGGCCGGAAAGCCCGACCCGGCTATCCCATCACCTGGCGGATGTAAGCCAGGTTCTTGCGCATGTCCGCCTCGACGCTGACGCCGGGGTGCGTGTCGGTCTCGAGGTTCGCGGCCCCGGTGAACCCGATTTCCCGAATGGCCTCGATCACCCGCGGGAACGAAATGGTTCCCTCGCCCAGGTAGTGCGGGTTGTCTTTCAGGTGGAACTGGCAGATCCGGCCGCTGCCGAGCCAGCGGATTTCTTTCACCACATCGAAACCGGCCGCGGCCGAATTCCCGGTGTCGTAATACACGGACACTTGCTTCGATTTCGAGCGGTCCACGATGCGAACGTTGTTTTCCGCCGAGATCGTGTCCTCCAGCCCGAGGATGATTCCGGCTTTTTCGGCTTCTGGCGCGATCTCGCGGAGCGCGTCGCCGACGGCGTTTCCCTCGTCCTGGTTCTGGATGGCCCATTTGCCGAAGAACGGCAGCAGCAGCACCTTGGTTTTCAGCGCGCTCGTGAGCCGGATGGCGTCCAGCACCCACTTGATGGCGAGCTTATCGCTCTTCAGCCCATTGTCGTGCAGCTTATCGACGCATGTTCCATTGATCGGGATCCTGTGCTCGGCGGAGAGGCTCAGGTACTGGGAGACGATCTCGGGATCGTCGAGCGGCATTTTGTCGTTGAGAATCCGCCGGCCGAAGGAAATCTGGACGCCTTCGAAGCCGATTTTCGCGGCGAGCGGCAGCGCCTCCGGATCGGCGCCGAGTTTCAGGTTCCAGTCCGTGACGCCGATCGGGATGTTACGGGCAGCGCCGCCGGCCAAGCGGACGCCGAGGCCGGCGAGCGCCGCGGATTGGAGCAGGGCGCGACGACTGATCTCTTTCATCATGTTCTCCGTTACCACTTCAGTTTCAGGCTGGCTTCCCACTTCTCCATGGACGCCTCCGGGAATCGCTTTTTTCGACTCCCCAGTCCGATTCAGTGTACGCCCAGCCGCCATAAGCACGCTGCCAACACGATTTCCGCGGCGCCCCCCGGTATCTGGCCTGCTCTACGCATCTCACCTCAGGACGTAGGCGAACGTTCCGGGATCGAAGCGGAAGACCAAAGTCGCTCCTTCGCGGCGGATGGGAGCCTGTCGTAGTTCGGAGCCGGTCTCGTCGATGGCGGCCGCCTGCTTGGGGTCGGGGCCGGTCCACGGGACCCGCGCGGTGAACGCCGGGCTATCCGGGGCGGCCAATACGCGCCAGGCGTCGCCTTCCCGGGTCAGACGCCAGGCGTCGCCGTCGCGGCCGTTGTAGTAGTATGATCCCGGCGAGCGCGACCACTCCACCGTCCCGGCGGTCTGTCGTTCAATGGCGGCTTCAACCTGGCCCTCCGGCAGCGGCGCGCGCGCGTAGAAACCATATGGCGGCAGCGTGCGTTCGCCAACCTTCCAATCGGTCGCGCCGCGGTTGACCCATACTTCCGCTCCATTGTCCCAAGTCACATGCTGGCGGTGAATGTCGCCGCCGGCGAACTCCACGGCTTCGATGCGGCGCAACGCAAGCGCGCGCATGATGTCGTGCAGCAGCCAGTACTTGCGCACCACATCGCGCGAGAACGGAGCTTGGACCATGGCGGGGTGGCCGGTCAGCATCTCGGTGGCCATGTAGTCGTCGCTGTACATCCCGTGGGCGGCCAGGTCCAGGCCCGCGGCGTAGCGATCCTGGTAACCGGCTCCGTGGAGCACGAAGCGGTCGTGGTAGGCCGCGTCGATCCAGGGAATGCGCTCGGCATCGGCGCAGCGAATGTTCCATACGAAGCCGCCGCCCTGGGCATCGACCCGCAATTGGTTGGCCTGGGCTCCGTCGAGCCAACCGATCAGGCGGTCGTGGCCGGCTTCGGAGATCTGCGGCGCGTTGTCGCCCAGGTAGTCGCGGATCCAGGCGAAGCTCTCGCCCCACACGCGGCGCGTGACGGCGCGGTCCACGAACTGGCCGTCCCGAGTCCAGAAATCGTACGGCGCCATGGACGACCACACGTCGATGAAATACGCCGTGGGCGAGAAAGCGGGCCGAATCAGCTTGAGGTTGCGCTCCACCAGGGCGCGCACGCGGTCGGCGCGGGCACGGTAGGATTGCGCATCGCGGCCATAGTTGAACCAGGCGGGCTGCGGCTCGCCGTTGCTCAGGAAGGCCACGTTTTCGTAGCTGAAGCCCTCGGCGTCGGGATAGAGGTCGATGTAGTTATCGTGGGGGGCGAACAACACGCCACGGGCGCGGCACGCCTCGACCAGTTTCTGGAATTCTTCGAGCGTGCCGAACTGCGGGTTGGGCGGGTAAATGTCGGGCAGCCGGAAATCGTACCCCCAGCGCTGCCAGCTATGCCAGACGACGAGGGCATCGGTGAGCCCGTAGCGGAATGCCCGCTGAAGGGCTTGGGCGCTGGAGGCGTAGCGCCCGCTCCACAGGTCGAAGACGAACCTCCCGGCCAGCTTGGGTACGCCGGCCGCGGCGCGAAGCTCGTTCGCACGCCAGAGCTTGACGGCCTCCCACACGTTCGCCGCGGGCAGAAAAGTGACGGTTTGCGCGTGCGGGGTGACGAGCGTGTAGGTGCGATCCTGGGGATCGACTTCGAGCCGGTCCGGGACCGCGTCCACGCCCTGCAGCAGCGAAACGCCGTTGGCGAAATCGAATCCGACGAAGGAAGTTGCCAGGTTATGGCCGTCGAAGCCCAGGCGAAAAGCCCGCGGGTCCTGGATGACGTTGCCCGGGCCGGCGTAGATCCTGACGGCGCGCTCGGTCCACGGTCCCGCGGCAATGCCCTGCAGGTAGACGCGCAGCCAGGGACGGGCGGGAGGTTCGTTTTCCAGCCAGAAGCGGGTCTGGAGGCCGCGGGCGTCCACCCACATCTCGGTCAGCACGTCGAAGGCGCCGGCCCAACTGCGGAAACGATGCCGTACGCGATAGCGCCCGGCAGCGGGCTCTTCACGGGCTTCGAGCAGTTCGCTGGCCGACCGCCAGTCTCCCAAATCGTCTCCCAGCATCTGAATGCGGAAGCCGCGAAACAGCAGCCTGCGGTCTCCCTTGGCCAGCGCGATAGCGGAATCGAGTGCGCCGCGGGAACCCGGATACACCCGCGCTTCATAGCCCTGCACCGCGCCGAGCAAGCGGGAGGGCGCGCCAGCGGGCGGTGGGAACGCGGCGGGCGCAGGCGCCTTGCCGGCGACGAGAGTAGGCTCGGCCCACCAAGCCTGGCCCGCATGGCCGGCGCTTTCAAGCTGCAGTCGCACGGTCTGCCCGGCGTAACGCGACAGATCCACCTCGGCTTCCTCCGGCGTCCGCGTAGTCACCTGCCGTTCGAAAAGGACGGCGCCGTCCTGCCCGGCGGGGGCGTCGAAGGGAAGGGCGCGCACGCGAAATAGCGCCCCGTCACTGGCGGCGGCGCCGAACCGCAGGACCAGAGGCTGAGATTTCGGCAAAGCGAGCGGATATTCGACCACGCTGGCCTCCACACGCTCGCGTAGCGAAGGCGGGCGCGGTCCCAGCGTCATGGCGATGGCCTCGCGGCGCTCGACGCGCGCGGAGAACTGGATGTTGGCGCGCAACTCGAAAGTCTCGCGCTCGGTGGCGCCGGATTGCGCCGCCTCCGCGCTGACGATGGAGCGCTCGCGCCGCACCGGCTCGCGCCACAGGCCCAAGGCGCCGTTGGCCGGCGCCGGAACGGGCCGCCATTCCACCGGCAGGGGCGCCCGCGGCGCGTTCGGCTGCGTAGTGGTGAGGATCATAATGGGGTGCGCCACCAGGCGCCGGCCTTCGAACTCGAACTCCGCCAGGGCATGAATCGGATAGCGCGCGTTGAACGTGCCGGGGCCGAAGCTTACGCGAAAGGCGACGGTGGCGCGGCCGCGCGGGCCGAGCGTGAAGGGGACGGGGCCATCCGGCTCGGCGCGCCAGCGGTCGATGACGCGCAGGCGGAGCGTGCCCTGCACCGGCGCATCGGCTGCGCTGTTCAGTTGAACGTTCAGGGTAAACGGCGCATCGGGCTGATTGAACTGCACCAGGCCGCCGGCGCCGTAGGAACCCAGCGCAGGCTGCTGAATGCGGACGGTCAGGGGCCCGGCTGTATCCACCGGCGGCTCGCCGGCCACAGCCGCTGCAAGCGAGAGAGCACAGCAAAAAACGACCCGAAGTGCCATAGCCCTCCAGAGTATAGCGCTAAGACTCGGAGCGCGTCCCCAAGGCGCTTGGTGGAGCGCGAACCTGCTCCAGCTTGATGTCTGCTTTTGCCTTCAAGTCGTCTCGGAGGTATAAGCTCGAAGCCAGACTCATGGCCCTTGAACCGGACCATGAGATCCGTTATGCTGGAGCCACCTCGGATCTGATGAATGAATGGCCAAGGGAGGTCGCCTCTATGTCGAATTCGCGTAGAAATTTCCTGCAGTCCGGTGCGGCGCTCGCGGCCGGTCTGACGGGCGTAACATCTGCATTGGAAGCGCAGGCCGGAAGACCGCAGGCCAACATGCCTCCCGGCGCTCCGCAAGCTCCGGTGCGGCAGTCCGGACCGCTCACGCCGGCCTCCGAGATCCAGGTCCCCAAGATGAAATTCGGCGGCGTGGAAATCAGCCGCATGGTCCTGGGCGTCAACCCCTTCTACGGCTTTGCCCATTACAACAACAACTTCGGCACGGTCATGAAGGAATGGTACACCCAGGATAAAGTCTGCGACGTGCTGCACCAGGCCAACCGCTTCGGTATCGATGCGTTCAACTACGTCCACCTGGATAGGGGGCCGCAGGACTGGGCGCGTTTCGTGGCCGAGGGCGGCAAGATGCACCTCATTCCCCAGGTGACCGCCGGCGTGGATGCGGAAATGCTGGTAAAGACCCTTCAGCCGCTGGCGCTCCAAAGGCAGGGCGAAGTGGTCGATACCGCTTACCAGAACGGCCAAATGGCGAGCGTCAAGGAGTGGTGCAAGAAGGTGCGGGATTTGGGAGTCCTGGTCGGGGTGGGCACCCACATCCCGGAAGTTATCGCGCAGGTGGAAGAGGAGAACTGGGACGTCGATTTCTACGCCGGCTGCGTCTATAACCGGCGGCGCACCGTGGACGAATGGAAGAAGGTGCTGGGCGGCGAGATGATGGAGATGCCCAACGACATCTATCTGAAAAGCGATCCGCCGCGCATGTATAGGGTAATCCGGCAGACCAGGAAACCCTGCTTTGCCTTCAAGATTTTGGCCGCCGGACGGATTCCCGATGGCGGCGTCGAGCAGGCCTTCCGCACCGCTTTCGAAAGCATCAAACCCATCGACGGAGTTTACGTGGGCATGTTTCCCCGAGTCAAGGACGAAGTCCGCGAGGACGCCGAGATCGTTCACCGCATTCTCGCGCGGTCCTGACGGAAGGGATGCCCATGCCGAACTCGCGACGACAGTTTCTCGGCGCAGGCCTTTCGGCCGCGGTTGCCGGATCGGCTATTTCCTGCGGCGCCAGCAACGGCGCCAGCCCTTGGCGCTTCTTCACCGCCGAAGAAGGCCGAACCGTGGATGCCATCTGCGATCGGATCATCCCGGCTGATCGCGACCCCGGCGCGAAAGAGGCGCGCGCCGTCAACTACATCGATCTCCAACTTACCCGGCCCTTCAAGCGATATCGGAAGGCGTATCGCGAGGGCATCGCCGCCGTGGATGCCGCCAGCCGCAAAAAGTTCGGCGGGCGTTTCGTGGAACTGCCTGCCGGGCAGCAGACCGAAGTGCTCGCCGATATCGAGAAAAGCTCCGCCGCGTTTTTCGAATTGATTCTGGCCCACACCCGCCAGGGCTTCTACGGCGACCCGCGCCATGGCGGCAATCGTAACAGGGTGAGCTGGAAGATGCTCGGCGTGCCGTTCCCGCCCATCCGCGGCCTTGAGCGCTACGACCAGCCAAAGGTGGGCTGAATCCATGGCTTTGAAACACGTGAACGCGCTGATCGTGGGCGCCGGCGCCGGAGGCGGGGTGGTGGCTAAGGAACTGGCTACCGCCGGTCTCAGCGTGGTGCTGCTCGAGCGCGGCAACTGGTATTCGGCCGCCGACTGCCGCAAAGACGACCTCCGCAACCAGCGAACTACCGTGCTCGGCAACGCCTTCGGTCCCGATGAAGACCGCAACCCGCGCGTGCTGGTGGACGATCGCGGAGAAGGCATCGTCTGGCCCAGTGAGAGTGGCTACAGCAACAACGCCGCCTGCGTGGGCGGCGGCACCTTCAGTTACGGCGCGCAGGCGTGGCGCTACATGGAAAAAGACTTCCGTATGCGCTCCACCTACGGAGCGGTGGCGGGAAGCACCCTCGAAGACTGGCCCATCGGTTATTCCGATCTCGAACCCTATTATGAGAAGGCCGAGCGGGAGTTGGGTGTCTCCGGCGATGTTTCGAACAATATCTTCCAGGCGCGCCGCAACCAGGGCCTGCCCATGCCGCCGCTTTCGCCGAACAAAGAGTACCAGATCCTGCTGCCCGCCGCCAAACGCCTGGGCTGGCACCCGTTCGATCTTCCGATGCTGCGCAACTCGGTGCCTTACAACGGCCGGGCCGCCTGCATGCGCTGCCGCTGGTGCGTGGGTTTTGCCTGCGAGGTTAACGCCCGCACCGGTACCCACAACACAGTGATCCCCGCGGCTCTGGCCACCGGCAATTGCGAGGTCCGCACCGGCTGCATGACCCGCGAAATCCTCCTCGACGATCACGGCCAGGCCAGCGGCGCGGCCTATTTCGATCCCCACGACCGGCTCCAGCGGCAGACTGCCGACCTGGTGATTGTCTGCTGCGGAGCTGTCGAATCCGCCCGTCTGCTGCTCAACACCAGACACCGGCTGTTCCCCAACGGCCTGGGCAATCGCTACGACTGGGTAGGACGGAATCTTCACGCCCATACCTACCCGGCCGCCGCCGGCCTGTTCGACTACGACACCTACGACGACATCGGCCCCGGCGCCTCCATTGCGATCTGCGATTTCAACCACGGCAACCCCGGCCTCGCCGGAGGCGGCATGCTCGCCAACGAGTTCATCCGCCTGCCGTATCAGTTCATGAACCAGGTTCCGCCGTGGGTGCCGCGTTGGGGGCAGGCGCACAAAGATTTCGTGCGAACCGCCTACAAGCGGACCGTTACCATCATGGGTCCGGTGCAGGAGATGCCGATGTTCGACGCCCGCGTGCAGGTGGATCCGAAAGTCAAAGACTACTGGGGCATTCCCGTCGCGCGCCTGTCCGGGAAGAAGAACCCTCACACGCTCGAAATCGCGCGCTTCACGGCGGGCAAAGCCGAAGCGTGGTTGCAGGAGGCCGGCGCGGTTCGAACCTGGCAGCGCATACCCGGCCCGTCGTTGAGTGGCGGCCAGCACCAGGCCGGAACCTGCCGCATGGGCAACGATCCCAAGACCTCCGTAGTCGACCAGGATTGCCGGCTGCACGACGTGGATAACGTGTATGTCATCGACGCCAGCGTCCACGTCACCAACGGCGGGTTCAACCCGGTGCTGACCATCTTCGCCAACGCCTATCGCGCGTCCCATCGCCTGCTGGAGGCGTGGAAAGGCTCGAAGGTGCGCTCGTGAAGAAGATCCTGCTCATATCCGCGCTCCTCATCGCGGCGCTGGTTCTCCTGGCCCCGGGAGCCACCTTCTATTACGAAACGGGCGGCGGCCGGCGCTGCACCAGTTGCCACGAAATGCAGGAGGTCTACGACCAATGGCATTCCTCTCCGCACCGCGGCGTGGGCTGTGAAAAGTGCCATGGCTGGGCGCTCACGCTCGAAATGTCGTTTCACCTGAACAATGCGGAGCGCGCCTGGACGCACCTGCGCGGCGACCTGCCGGAGCGGGTCCGCTTCCCGCATAGATATGTGCAGGCCATCCAGGAGCCCTGCCAGAGCTGCCACCGCCAGGAGTTCGCTTCCTGGCAGGCCGGGCCGCATAGCGCCACCTATACGCGCATCTTTCTCGATAAGAAGCACAACACCGGGAACATGCCGATGGACGATTGCCTTCGCTGCCACGGCGCTTTCTTCGAAAGCGGCATCGGCGATCTGGTCTCCCCCGTCAGCCGCACCGGCCCGTGGCGCCTGGTGCCCGCGGAATTGGCGAATATGCCGAGCATGCCCTGCCTGACCTGCCACCAGATGCACCGCCAGGGACCGCCATTGCGGAAGACCGATGTGGCTGGCCGCGTTCCCGGCCCGTCGCAGGAGATCACGCGCCCCTCGCTGGCCTTCTTCGACCGCCGCACCCAGCAGTACATTCCGCTTCAGGACCTGCCCCTGCCCGTGATGTTGGAAGGGACCCGCGCGGTGAAGATGAGCCCGGATCGGCGCCAGGCCCTGTGTTACCAGTGTCACGCGCCCGTTGCGAACATGCAGGTGGCGAGCGGCGACGACCGCACCGGCCTCGGCGTCCATGAGGGTATCAGTTGCCTGGCGTGCCACGCGCAGCACGGCGAGCAGACCAGGGCATCCTGCGCATCCTGCCATCCCAAAATGTCCAACTGCGGTTTGGACGTGGAGAAAATGGATACCACGTTCAAATCCACGGACAGCCAGCACAACATCCACTGGGTGAAGTGCGCCGGCTGTCATACCAAGGGAGTTCCCAAGAAGAAGGAAAGGATCTCGTGAGTGAGGTTGGGCCTATGCAACGTCGACAGTTTCTCCGGTCTGCGCTGGCGGCGCCCGGCATGCCTTTGTTGGCGCAGAAGCTGGCCACGAGGATCGAGGAATCCGATCCCCGAAATGCCAAGCTGTGCCACCGCCTGGATGCCAAGAGCATCACGGATGACGACCTGCTCTTTCTGCGGCAGATCGGCCTGCGGTGGGTCAGGCTCGAGTTCGGCGAAGGCGACACGACTTTCGAGGACCTGCGAACGGCCCAGCAGCGTTTCGCCCGCCTCGGAATGCGGATCTACTCCGGCGTCCACTATTCTTATCGCTCCGTGAAGGTTCAGTTGGGACTGCCCGGGCGGGACAAGGACATCGAGACGTACTGCCGGTTCCTGCGCGACCTGGGGAAGCTGGAGATTCCGATTGCCTCGTACGACTTCCACCCGGCCAACACCTATACGACGAAGATGGTCGAGCACCGCGGGTACACGGCGCGGGAATTCGATCTCGACGATTTCCGCAACAGAGTGGAGAAGCGGCAATTCGACCGGGAGTATACGGCGGACGACATTTGGGCCAACTACACATACTTCCTGAAGGCCGTGCTGCCTGTAGCCGAAGAAGCGGGGGTGAAGCTGGCGCTGCATCCCGACGATCCGCCGGTCGCGAAGATGAACGGGGTGGCCAAGCTGTTCACCCATTACGACGGCTACCGGCGTGCCGAAGAGATCGCCGGCAATAGCCGGAACTGGGGGCTCACATTCTGCGTGGGCACGTGGTCGGAGGGCGGAGATGGCATGGGCAAGGACGCCTTCGAAATGATTCGCGATTTCGGTGGGCGCGGCAAGATCTTTGAAGTGCATTTCCGGAACGTGACCGGACCTCTGCCGCACTTCATCGAAACGTTCCCGGACGACGGCTATGTGGACATGTACCAGGTGATGAAGGCGCTGCGGCAGGTGCGGTTCAGCGGCAGCGTGGAGCCGGACCATGTGCCGCGGCTGGCCGGCGACAGCGGGTTGCTGCGCGCGGGCACCGCCTACTGCATGGCATACATGCGCGCCTTGCTGCGGCGGGCAAATGAAGAGGTGGGATAAGAAAGGGGGTTCCCGATGAACGGGAGAGACTTTTTGCCGGCCACGGTGGGGGCTGGCGCCGCGGCCCCCGCGTCCGCGCCCATCCCGCAACCGCCGCCGCGCAATATCGCCATTGACGCTTATCGCGGCTTCGTCATGCTCCTCATGATGGCCGAAGTCCTCCAGCTCTCGCGCGTGGCGCAAGCCTTCCCGTCCAGCGGCTTCTGGAGCTTCCTGGCCTACCACCAGACGCACGTCGATTGGGCCGGCTGCTCCCTGCACGACACCATTCAGCCCGGCTTCTCGTTCCTGGTGGGTGTCGCGATGCCCTACTCGATCGCCAGCCGGCTCGCCAAAGGCGGCGCCTTCGGCCGCATGTTCGGCCACGCTCTCTGGCGGTCGCTCCTGTTGGTCGCGCTGGGCATCTTCCTCCGCTCCCTGTACAGCCCGCGGACGAACTTCACCTTCGAAGATACGCTCACGCAGATCGGTCTCGGTTACCCGTTCCTCTTCCTGCTCGCGTTTCGTCCGCCCAAATGGCAGGCCATCGCGCTGGCTGCGATCCTGGTGGGCTACTGGCTCGCCTGGGCGCTCTATCCGGTGCCCGGCCCCGGTTTCGACTACCAGTCCGCCGGCGTCCCGCTTACATGGCAGCACCACTACACCGGTTTCGCCGCGCACTGGAACAAGAACGCCAACTTCGGCAACGCCTTCGACCAGTGGTTCCTCAATCTCTTCCCGCGCACCCGGCCCTTCCTATTCAATGGCGGCGGTTACCTCACGCTCAGCTTCATTCCCACGCTGGGCACCATGATCCTCGGCCTGTTCGCCGGCCAGTGGCTCCGCGCCGCCGTGCCGCGCATCCCCATCGGCCGCCTGCTCGCCGCCGGCGCCATTGGAATTGCCGCCGGGCTGCTGTTCCACTTCACCGGCATCTGCCCCGTGGTAAAGCGCATCTGGACCCCCAGTTGGACTCTCTTTAGCGGCGGTATCTGCTTCCTCTTTCTCGCCGCCTTCTCTTGGATTCTGGATGCCCGCGGCTACCGCAAATGGGCCTTCCCGCTGGTCGTCGTCGGCATGAACTCCATCGCCGCTTACCTGATCGCCCACCTGTGGGAGCGCTTTATCGTGGATTCCTTCCGCATCCAGCTAGGCGCGCACTTCTTCCAGGTCCTCGGCACTGGCCTCGAACCGCTGCTGCGCGGCATTGCCGTGCTGCTGGTCTACTGGCTGTTCCTGTCCTGGATGTACCGGCGCAAGATCTTTCTGCGCGTGTGAAGCCGGGCGTCGCGGCCCTTGTGTCGCTACCCGAAGTGCGCCCCAGCCGGGGTGCGGAGTCCACCAGGTCAGGAAGCGAATCCACCGTTCAGCTTGATGTCCTCACCGGCCGGTCGTTGGCTCGCCAGCGCCAGTTCCTCGATCCAGCGCCGCATCCGCTGGTAGTGCGAACCTTCCCAGTACACGCGCCGGCAAGCAGGGCATTCGCGGAACTCTTCATGCCGTGCCGCGATAGGTGGTGGCACTCGCTTCTGAACCTCCACTTTGGAAACGGAACGCAGGCGTTCATTACACGCCATGCAGCGAGTGAACGGGCGCAGCGACCGCGCGAGATCGAATCTTCTCACTACTTCAGCGGCCTGCCGCCGGCTGTCCGTCTGGCGCAGCCAGTAGCCACGTGTCACGGCGGAGTGTTTGAGCAGCCCGCGGTCCCGCGTCAGCAGGATGCGCTCTTGTTCGGCGGAGATCCGCACCAGTTCCGCGTCGCCAGCGCAATTTCGGTACTCGGAGTCGAATCCGAGCATGCGCAGATAGGCCGCCAGCCGTCCCAGATGAACATCCAGCGCGAACTTCGGTTCGCGTAGCGCTTGCGGGCGGACGCGCAACTCCGGCGTGATGTCGAGCGATTCGAATACGGGATACACCGCGACGCGATCGCCGTCTCGAACCAGGCGGGAAAAGTCCGACGACTCGCCGTTGACGAGCACCAGGTCGACTTCCGTGTGCGGAATGCCGAAACTCTCGATCGCATCCTTGACGGAGGCCGGCACGAAGAACTCCTTCTCGAGAGTTTGGTACTGCCGATGGGGCGCGAGGTGGTCGTTCAGTTCGGCGTAAAACCGAACCGAGGCACGAGCCGGCGCGGCCGTGAACATCGGGATGGATCCAAATCTCATAGTGAAAACCGGTTGACGCCCGGCGCGAGTTCCCGGCGCGCGCCCCGCCATACAAACTCGCCGGGCGTGCCCGGCGGCAGTGTGATGCTCGCGGCCATCCCCGCTCCCCGCGGTTCCAGCCGCACCTCCACCTTTCCCTTGGGATGCGGCACCGAACCCGAAACGAACTTCAGCTTGTTCAGGTGGGGCCGCACCACGACACGGCTGAAGCCGGGCGCCGCCGAGTCCACCCCCAGCACCGTCCGGAAGATTTCGATATTCGGGCTCGCGCTCCACGCGTGGCAGTCGGAACGCGACGGGCTGTTCGGCAGGTCGATGGTCTCGGCAAACGTGGTCAGCCCGCGGGCCAGCATGTCCCGCCAGTCGCCCAACTGATCCAGGTAGCTGTCACCCTCGCCCACTTTGACCAGCGCCAGGTTCATGTAGAACTTGAAAAATAGCGCTCCCTGCGACAGCCCCGGCGCCGTCAGGGTGCGCCGCATCAGGTCGCGCGCCGGTGTGCCCGTAATCACGTCTCCCAGGACCGCCATGGTATTGGTGTGCTGCGAGAATTGCTGCTTGGCAGGCGTATCGGCGTACAGGCTCCTGCCGGCATCCCAGTAAAGCCGCTGCGCCGATTCGCGAAGCTGCTTCTCGCGCGCCTGATAGACCTCGGAGAGCCCGCCGAGCCCCACCGCTGTTTCCAACTCCGCTGCCCAGCGGTACGCCAGCAGCAGCAGCAGGTCGTAGGGCGCCGATGAGCCGTCGGCTTCCTGTGGTGGCTCGCCCGAGGGCCACCCCGGCACCCAGTCGAAGTAGCGCCACCACGGCAGCAGGCCGAGCGAGCCGTCCTTCTTCTGGTACCCTTCGAAAAAGCTCAACACGGCGCGCACCCCGGGCAGCATGCGGCGCACGAAGGCCGGGTCGTCCACATACCACCAGTAATCCCGCACCATCCCGATCCACCACAGCGAGAAGCCCGGTATGTACTGCTCCAGCCGCGTCGGGTAGCGGCTCATGGTGCAGGCATCGCCCAGCCGCGAGTCGTCGATCTGGCCGATGGCATTGCGCATCAGGCGCGCGTCGCCGGAATTGAAAATCGAAATCATGCATTGCACCCGGGTGTCGCCCACGTATTGGAGCTGTTCGTAATACGGGCAGTCCATGTAGGTTTCGTGGGCGCACAGGCGCGCCGTACGCCAGCCCACGTCCAGAATCCGGTTGACTTCCGGAGAGCCGCCGTCGAACTGCGCCCGCCTTTCGAACGGATAGCCCACGTAGGTCGCACGCAGGTCTTCGATGGTGAGCGGTTCGTCCTTCGTCTCCACGTCCAGTTCCACGTAACGATACGCGCGCCACCACAGCGGGCGAAAGGTGCGCCGGCTTCCGCCGTCGGGAATGAACTGATCCCGGGCGCCGATGAACTGTTTGCCCTCAACCTCGTTGCGGTTCCCCTTTTCCCGGCTGCGGCTTCCGGGTGCGGCCGGCAGGTAGAGCGATTCCGCGTACCCCATGGTGACCACCGCGTCCTTCCCGCCGCTCACCGTCAGCTCGGGATACGCCGTGGTGAGATAGGTCTGGTCCAGCAGCAGCGTCGCGTGCGTCCGGGCGGGAATCTCGAACGGCCCCGGCTCGGCGGGGAACGCCGCGGGCTGCGGAATGCCCGCCACGCGCCGGATTCTCTGCAATCGCTCCGGCCGCTCTTCCATCGCCGGAATGGGCCGCTCCACCAGCATCCAACGCGTGTGGACATCGCGGGCTTCGCGCCCCGCAGCCGGGCTCACCACCGCCGCCGCCGGCCAGTCGGAGTCGTCAAACTCCCTGCCTTCCCAACCCCATGGGTGCCGCGGCCCTGCCACCCGGTCGCCCGGCCCCACCACGAAATAGGCGCGCACCTCGCGGGCCGGCGCCGGCGAATAGGATTCGTCGCGCGCGCACTTCCAGTTCGTGCCCGTGTTCACCACGCTCTCAGCGGGGGTATCTCCGTCCACCAGGAATCCGGTCTCGAAAGTCACCTGGGATTCCGGAGCCATTTCGCCGAAGTTCCACACCACCGCGGCAAACACGTTCTTGCCAGGCTCCAGGTAGGGCGCCGCGTCCACCGTTTCGTACCGCCAGTGGAACAGGTCGCCGCGCGCCGGTCCCCAGGCTACCCGGCGCCCGTTCACGAACAGTTGATAGCGGTTGTCGCCGCTCACGTGGACCACGAACCGCTCCGGCTTGGCCGCCAGTTCGAAGGTCCGGCGGAAATGGTACACACCGTATTCGGTGGCCGGAGCGCCCGGCACGGCGATCCAACTCGCGCGCCACGGACGCCGGATCGGGTCCGGGCGGCCAGGCGCGGCGCCGGCGCTCTCCTGCGGTGGTGCGCCGGAAAGGGGTGCGGACGCAACCAGCGTGGCGGCGCCGGTCTCCAGCAGAAAACGCCGGCGCGTAGATCGGTATCGGGAAGCGGATGGCGAGTCTGGCATGCGTTAGAAACGGTAGCGCGCCGCGAGTATCGAGTCAACAGGGGCCGCTCCCGGCCTGAGGTTTGCTACGATCTCAGGCGAGCGCCCCCGCGCGGAAATAGCGCTCAGATCTTCTGGCCGGTCGGTCCGGGGCCGAAGTCGCAGAACGCATCCTTCACGCTCAGGCCGGCCACCTCGATCCGCGTCAGGTCGGTGGTCCCCACGCCCACGGCCTCGCACAGCTTGAGGGTGTTGTCGCCCCGCAGGAACGGCTTGGTGCCGCGGTCCGCGCGCGGATCGTACCCCATCACCGCCATGCACACGGCATCCACGCACACGGGATTCTTCCCCACCAGCATCACTCCCGGCTTGATGATCTCGACGCCCGCGTTCCACGATCCCTCGCCGCCGCGGATGGATTCCACGCCGTCCACGATGGCCAGGTCGATGGGGCGGGCGCGCACCAGGTCCGACACGATGCGCGGGATGCGATAGCCCGGGTCGCGCGGCGAATCGGGGTGCAGCTCCTGCGCTACTCCGGCCGGCGGCTTCCGCGTCCCGTTGTGGCATACCGGGCCGCGCTCCTGCCGCGGATTCTCGTTGCCGTCCGTCCCGCAGTCGCCGCCGTAGAGCGAGCACGGCGTGATGCCGAAATTGTTCTTCAGCGCCATCGTCACGCCGGCCAGCCAGTGGTTCTTCAGCTTGGACATGGAGACGTACACATCGCAGTCCGCGAAGCTGTGGTTGAGGTCGTACGACGGGTACATGTAGGGGTCCGAGGGCACCTTCATGCGCGCGTACCGCTTGGCCGGCCCCACGTTCTGCCCGTTCTCCCATTCCACCTTGCACCCGACGTTGTCGATGGCATTGATGTCGAGCCCGTACCTTCCCCACAGCGCCATATCCTGTCCCGCGGGGAAGAATGTCTCGATGATCCGGATGCGCCGCGCCCCGGCGCGCGCGATCAGTTGCGCCGCGGCCAGCACGGTGTTCGGCTCCGAGCGGTACGGCAGGGCCGGGTCGATGGGGAAGCGCTGCGGCTGTCCTGTTAGGTTGAGCTTGATGGCTACCGTCTTGTTCTTCACGAGCCACCCTATGCCGCCGATCTGGTCGAACATGGTGCGCAGCGATTGTTCGACGGGCGCGCGTTCGTAGGAGCGGCAGCGCGCGATCGCTACCGCCGCGGCGGGCGCCTCCTTGGCTTTGGCGACTCCGCCCAGAGCCAGGCTGCTCAGGGTCCCGCCGACCGCGGCCAGCAGCCCGCGACGGGACAGTTGACG
Organism: Bryobacterales bacterium; assembly: GCA_003170915.1. Lineage (GTDB taxonomy): Bacteria > Acidobacteriota > Terriglobia > Bryobacterales > Bryobacteraceae > Fen-178. Next base: position 17,081 of record PMYB01000153.1, read on the forward strand.
GTTTTCCATTTCCACCTCCTCGCGGCTCATTGTATGGTGGATCGTTTCCGAGTGGTCGATCAATCCAGCCAACACGCAGCCGCCACTTCATTGTACGATTAGGGCCTTGGTCGGTGCCGAACCGGTCCTTTGCCCACGCGCGTCAAACGGCGTATCCTTAGTCTGAAATCCCTATTTGTCGCCACGAAAGGATTCGTCTATGAAGCGAAGATCGTTTCTGAAGTCGCTCGCGGCAGTGCCCGCCGCCTGCCTGGCCCTCCCGCGGCTCGCTGAAGCCGCCCTGCCTAAAACCAGAATCACGCGGGTCCGCATTTACAAACCGCCCGATCTCAATCAGCTTTTCAACCAGAGCAACATGCTCGTAACGGTGGAGACCGAAGCCGGCATTACGGGCATCGGCGAGGGCGGCGCCAAGGACACCTTGGAGCAGTGCGCCGGCTCCCTCATCGGCAAGGACCCGTTCAAGACCGAAGCCATCTGGCAGGAAGAATACATGGCGTGGTTCTACCCCCCGGGGCGGGAGAAGCAGCACGCCCTGGGCGCCCTCGACCTGGCGCTTTGGGACATCAAAGGTAAGGCCCTCGGCCTGCCCATCCACCAGATACTGGGCGGGGCCGTGCGCAACTTCTGCGAGTGCTACAACACCGGCAATGTTCGCCCGCCGGCTGCGCCGGGCGGCGCGCAGCCCTCCCTGAAGGACCGCGTAAAGGCGACCCTGGACGCGGGCTACAAGGTCTATCGAGTGGGCGCGGCCGATTCCGGCGCCGGCCCTTGGGATGTGCGGGCCCGCCTCCTTCAGGTTGCCAGGGATGCCAAAGAAATTCGTGAGGCCCTGGGCTCCACCGGAGACTGGAGCATCGACTTCCACCAGCGCTTCGAGTACGACGACGCTCTCCGCGGCTGCCGGCTGATTGAGGAGTACGCGCCCTACCTGGTGGAAGATCCCGTTCGCGACGAGCATTTCATGGAAGACCTCCCCAAGCTCCGCCAGATGACCTCCGTGCCCATCGCGGCGGGCGAGGAGTGGGGTTGGCGCTGGGACTTCAACAAGCTCGTCGAGAACCACGACATCGACTTCAACCGCTGCACCCTGCCCAACGTCGGTGGCATCACCGAGATGCTCAAGATCATGGCTCTGTGCGAAACGCACGCCGTGGGCATCATCCCGCACTTCACCGGACCCGTCGCCACCGCCGCCCTGGTGAACTGCCTGGCCACCTACCCCCTCACAGTGCTGTTCGAATACAACTACGGCGACCGTAAGATCCCCTATCTTCCCGAGTACACGGATTTCAAGGCCGGCAAGCTCTACCCCAACGAGCGCCCGGGGCTCGGCGTCACCCTGGACACCAGCCCCCTCACCCTGATCGGAGAAGTGACCCAGCCGGTCCGCCGTCAGATCTACAACCGCCCCGACGGGTCGCTCACCCACTGGTAGGCGGCCCGGCGCGGCGCGCGCTGGCATCGTGAATGCGCTGGAAAACCCCGTTGCTACCAGGGTTGCTACCAAGCCGCTCACCAGCGGAGTGAATTAGTCTGTAACTGATTGATTTTATGGAGCCACCCGCCGGGGTTGAACCGGCGACCTGCTGATTACGAATCAGCCGCTCTACCAACTGAGCTAGGGTGGCCTTCCGAGGTGGCTTGAAGCGCCGCGCCTGCCGCGCGGCACGCTCCTTTGCGATCATAACATATGGTGAACTGCGCCCACCTCGCTCGCTCGGCGGCGCTTGTTGGGCTGGCTGCCGCCGCCATCTCGTGCCGCTCCATCAATGCGCCGGCCGGCGTCGGCCGCGACATGGCGACGTCGATCCCCGCGAACACGCTACTCCTCGCCGGCCTCAACCTCGACGATCTCCGGGCTTCCCCGCTCTATCCGAAACTGCCGCCGGCCGCGCGGGCGCTCGCCGAGCCGCTCCGCGACGCCGCGTACCTGCTCCTCGCCTCCAATGGCAAGGACCTCCTCTCCATCGCACGCGGGCGCTTCCGCGAAGCGCCGCCGGGCGCTACGCTCGTCGCACCCGGCTTGGCCGTCGCCGGGTCGCCCGACTCCGTCCGCGCCGCTATCGCGCAGCACAAGGCCAGCCGCGATGGCGCGCCCGATCTCCTCGCCCGCGCCGCGTCCCTCGCGGACGGCAAGCAGATCTGGATGGTGGCGCGGGGCGGCGTCCCCCTTCCCGTTGCGGGCAACACCGCCAATCTCAACCGGCTACTCCGCAACACGGAGTACGCCGCCATCACCGCCCGGATTGGCTCTCGGATCGAGATCGAGGCCACCGCCGTAGGCCGCACCGCCGAGGCCGGACGCGAGTTCGAAGAGAACCTGCGCGCCATCCTCTCCCTCACCGCCGTGGCCAATGCGCGCCAGCCGGATCTCGTGGCGCTCATCCGCTCCATCCAGATCCGCCGCGAAGATCGCACCGTGCGCGCGGCCCTTTCCGCTGGTCCGGACGCGGCCGCGAGCCTCCTCCGGCTGGTTCCACGCTAGCGCAGCGACCCGGCGCTGCGCTCGTATTCGGCGTTGAATTCGCAGCCGACCAGGGCGATGGCGGAGATCAGGTACATCCAGACCAGCAGCGCGATGCCGGCGCCCACGGAGCCGTACATCACGTTGTAATGCGCGATGTGGCGGACGTACCAGGCGAATCCAGAAGTCGCCAGCAGCCAGAGCACCGTGGCCAGCGTGGCGCCAGGCCATACGTAACGCCAGCGCTGCTTCCGGTAGGGTCCGAAATAGTAGAGGACCGCGGCTACCACCACCGTGGTAACGAAGGCCACGGCGTAGCGCGCCATGCGGCTCAGCAACTGCCAGGTTGGGGCGAGCGGATTCCAAACCGGATCCACCTTCAGCCAGTTGAGCACAGCCCGCTCCACCTGGTTGCCGAACACGATCAGCAGCGTAGCGCAGATCAGCGGGGCCGCCGACAACAGCACCAGGGCGATGGCCACGGCGTTCTGCCGCACAAAACCGCGGTTGCGCGGAACGCGATAGGCCGCCTGAAAGCCTTCCATCAGGCTCTTGATGACGCCGGAGGCCGCCCACACGGAAATCAGTCCCGCCACGATCAGCAGTGCGAGAGGGCGCGAACCGGTGACGCGGAACTGCTGCACCACCAGCTCCTCCGTGCCCGGGGGTACGATTTCGGACAGGACTCTCTCGACGATGCGGGAGACGAACTCGGCGCGCGTCTGCACCAGTATGGCGGCGGCGGAGGCGAGGACGGGAAAGAACGAGAGCAGCGCGGAATAGGCGGCGCCTTTGGCGGCGCCTAAGCACCCGTCGTCGAAAGCGGCCACGACGCTACGCCGGAGGAGCCAGAAAAAAGTCCGCGGTTTGAGCACCACAGGTCAGCCCAATCCTTCCCACCGCGCATTCCAGGATTTCGGAAACGCCGCCAGGCGCGCCATGTGCGCAACGGCCAGCAACAGCCCGCCGTTGCCTGGAAGGTAGAGCGGCAGGTTGGCGCGCTGCCAGTTGTGGCCGTTGGGGAGCCAGGTGTTCTTGGGCGTATCCATCATCAGGGCGTCGATGGCGAGTTGGCGCTCGCCCAGGCTGGCGGCGGTCATGGCCACCATGGGGAAATCCCAGCCCCAGGTGTCGGCCCACTTCCACTCGGCGAACACCTTCCGCAAGGTGCGGCGCATGGTTTCCTTGTCGACTTTCGTGCCGGGCAGCACGCCCAGCGCGCCCAGCATGGAAGGATGATCGCGGTTGCGCTCGGTGAAGGTCTGGGGGCAATTCTCGTGCGCCAGGTAAACGCCGTCCTTCACCGGAAGCACGGAGAGCTTGGCGCGCACGTCGTCCCACTTGGGATGGCGCGCCATACCCAGGCGCTCGCGCCAGCGCTCGGCAGTGTCGAGCGCGTCGGCCCAGTATTCCAGCTCGAAGGTGGGGTTCCAGGTTTCGCGCGGCGGATGGTTTTCCTGCGCCGGGATTACCGGCGGGCCCAGCACGTAGCGGCCGGTCTTCGCGTCGAAATAGGCGTAGGAAGCCATGAACTCGGCGGATTCGAAAACCACGTCGCGGTAACGGTCCACCGTCTCGCGGTTGGGATGCGCGCGGTAGCACAACTCGGCCATGGCGATGGGGTGCGGCTGCTGCCAGATGAGCAGCGTGCCGACGTTGGACGGGCTGTCGCGCCCATCGGGCGCGGTCATTTTCGGCCAGCGCGCACCGGCGTATCCCTGGATGCGCGCCTTCTCCCGCGCGGAGGGCAGGATGGCGCTGTACCAGCCAAGGCTGCGCTCGAGCAGCGGCGCGCGGCCCCACATGGCGAAGTGCGCGGCGTGCCAATAGTGCATTTCGAGATGGAACTTGCCATACCAACTGTTGCAGGTGAGGCCGGTTTCCTGGGGCGGGAGCGAGCCGGCGCACTGAATGGCCGTCTGGTATTGCGAAAGAACGATGCGGCGCTCGAGTTCTTGGGCGCGCAGGTCGCGGCTGCCGGAGAGATCCAGCGCGCCGCCGCTGGACCAAAAGCCGCTCCAGTGCTCCCGGCTGGCCTCCAGAGTTTCTTCAGCCGTAGGTAGTGGGGCAGCTCCCCGGCCGGCTCTCCGAAACTCACAGACGAAATCCAGGCGGTCTGCCGCCGGCCGCAACACAAACCGATGCGGCCCTTCGCGCTTCATTTCGCCCGCCGTCTGCCAGGCAATGCCGACGGAGTACGCATCGCGGTCGAGCTCGCGGATGATGTCGAGCCGGTTCGCGCCGCTGGCCGCTTCCCTGCTCGAGTGCTTTCCCGGATGGCTCCAGTCGGCGGCGTTCATGGCGCCCGATCCGTACGGAAACTCGAAGCTGACCGGCACGCGGCCGCGGACCCTCGCCGCCAGCAGGTCGAGCTTGGGATGGCAAGCCGTCTCCACCACCACCCGCTGGCCGTTCCACTGGAACTCGCTGCGCAGCGTGCCGGTCCACAAGTCGAGCGTCTGCACGGCCGCGGCGACGTCGCCGGGCTTTTCGATCGCAAAGCCAATCTTCCCCAGGTGCAGCCGGTGCGGGTTCTCGCGCAGCCAGTGGAACAGCTCCGCCTGCCCGTCCGAGCTACTGGCATACCCTACCTTGCGCCCGTAGGTATCGAACATGGCCAGCCGCAAATCCGAGGGGCCTTGTCCACTCGGGTTGGGAACGGTATGCCAGCCCCACTGCGACATTGTGCAGAGCGGCATCTGCTGGTCGTAGAGCGCCGGGAAAGTTTGTAGGCCGGTGGCATCGGCCGTGAACGCGAACTCCCCGTTGCCCACCGAGAGCGGAGACCGGCCGTCGAACGCGCGCAGCACCGGGTTGTGACGCTCCACCACAGCGCGCCGGTCGATTGCGGGCCGGGCGGTTTGCGCGCACAGGGCCGCCGGCGCCGCGCCGAGGAATTGACGCCGGGAGAATTTCACTGGCCGGTTGTCCTCAACACCAGTCTACCCTCAGCGGGGCCGCGCCGCGGAAGTCCGGCACTAGCGGCGGAGGCGCAGACGCCCTCTTACAACTCATCCTCGGCGTTTTGGCCCGCGGCGTGCTCATGCTCTGTCATGTCATCCACCATCACAGAACCACTCGCGACCACCATGGAAGGGCCTCTCGCGCGCCTGGCGGCTTTCGAGCCCACCACGTTTCCGGTGGTGAGCGTCTACCTGAACACTCAGCCGGATCAGCACGGACGCACGCCCGACGCGGCGCCGTATCTGCATCGCGAATTCAAAGCTCTTGCCAGGACCTTCGCGCCGGGTTCCCCCGAGCGTCACAGTTTCGATCGAGACGTGGAGCGAATCGTTTCATATGCCGCCGGCAAGATCGACCCCGCGGCAAACGGGGTCGCCATATTCGCGTGTTGGGGCGCGCAAGAATTCTTCGAGGCAATCCAGTTAACGACCCCTGTCAGCGAGAACAGCGTCTACGCCTGCAACCAACCGCATCTGTACCATCTGGCCCATCTCGATGAGCAATACCCGCGGTACGCCGCGGTGCTTACGGATACGAACACAGCGCGTATCTTCGTCTTCGGGCTTGACCATGTCATCGGCGCGGAGGAGGTGAGAGGGAAGAAAGTTCATCGAGTCAAGGTCGGTGGATGGTCGCAAGCCCGCTACCAGCGCCGTGTGGGGAACGCGCACCAGGAGCACGCCAAGGAGGTCATGGAACGCCTGGCTCAGATTGTCCGCGAAGACAAAATAAGTCACATCATCCTGGCCGGAGATCAGGTTGTGATTCCGCTCCTTCAAGAACACCTGCCTCAGGAAATGGTCTCCATGGTGGAGGTCATGAAAATCGATATTCATGCTTCCGAGAAGGATGTCCTGACCGCCACTCTCGCAAAGCTACTGGAGCAAGAGGCCAGTACTTCCGCGGAAAAGGTGGACCGGCTGATGCAGCAATATCGTGCTCGCGGATTGGCCGTGGTCGGGCTGCAGGAGACGCTCGAAGCCCTGACCAAGGGACAAGTCGAAGAATTGCTCATCAGCGGCGCGCTTGAGGAGAGCCATCCCCAGCCGGAGGAAGTCGAAGCCATCCTCGCGCGGGAGGTCCCCGATTCGGAGGGAGAAACGAAAGGCGAAGAACCGCGGCAAGCGTCCCTGCCCGATCTACTGGTGACGAAAGCCAAGCGAACCGGCGCAACCGTGACGTTTATAGAAGACGCGGCTCTGCTCGAATCGGTCGGCGGTGTCGCCGCGTTCCTGCGATGGCGCGGCTGAATTGGCCATTGGTTTGCTCATGAAGGAGCATGTCCAAGATCACTGAAGCTAGCCGCGATCATATCGCCGATGAAAACTTCGCTTTCCCCAAGGAANNACGCTGCTCACGTGCGCAACGCAATCGCCCGCTTCAAGCAGGTGCAAGGGGTGACCGACTCGGAACGCGACGCCGCCTGGAAACGCATCAGATCCGCTGCGAAGAAACACAAAGTAGAGTTGAATGAGAAAGACTGGCGCGAACTTAGTTAACGGCTTGTGTGCGGCCCCGCCCGTGAAAATCGGTTGGCAGGCGGAACCGCCTGCCCCACCAAGTACACATTCCCTTGCGGACCAATGCGGGACAGACGCTTTGGTCGTGACGTGTCCTTAGCTGGAACCGGAGGTACTTTTCCCCGGTTTCGCGGTAACCGTACCGGACACGCTCCAGAACCAGTGGTACTGGTCCGCATCCGCTCCGCGGGCGATCATGGACTCCATGACACCAACAGATCCATCCGCGAGTCTCTGGGTTTCCAGAGTCTCCAGCCTCCTGAAACGCGGCCGCTGGACCCTAACCGGCCGCAATGGTTCGGCGGACCGGCCGTTGCAGCGCTGTGAGCGTCGTTCGAACCACAGATTGTTAGCCCAACAGCCAAACTTACTAAGGCCCCTTCAGTACGGAAGTACTCTTACAGCCCGGCGCGCGCTCGATTATTGTCGGAACATGAGGTCCATGCTGTTCTTACTGCTGGGATGCGTCACATGTTCGGCAGGCACGATTTACGATGCGTTCAACCAATCCCAGGCCGGCGGCTGCAATTATAGCTTCACGGCGCCGTTCACCAGTTGCGACGTGATCGGGGATCCCGCCCTATTCGATATCCAGAAAGCCGATGTGCAGATTGCGGACGGTTCGGCCACGGTCACCATTTACTTCAACTATGGCGGCGGAATTACCCTGCAACCCTTTAATGCCGGGGTTCCGCTGGCAGTGGGCGACCTGTTCTTTTACGCGCCCAGCGCTCCAGGGAGCTACCTCTACGGAGTTCCTCTGAGCAGCCACGACGGGTTCACCGCGGACCGTCTGTACAAGGTCGGCGGCGACACTACCCTTCTGACCGCCGACGATATCATCAACAACACCGGCTACTACTACCGCCGGACACAGGACACTTGGCTGGGCGGCAGCGGTTCGGCGGAGACCAGCGGTGATTCAGTTCAAGTGGTCAATTACGGCGACGGGGTGAGCAACGCGTTCTACGCCGCCACGCTCGAATTCCCCGTGTCCGCCGATTTTATGGCGTCCGTGGTTCAAGATGGCCAGGTCGGGATCGCATTTGCGTCGGCGTACTGCGCCAACGATGTCCTGGAAGGCACGGTGTCGGCGACGCCCGAACCGGGGATGTTCCCTCTTCTGGCTGGCGGAGCGGCCATGCTTGCGGGTTTCGGCACGCTGAGGCGCAAACGCGCGCAGCGGCTGGTCAGGGTTTCAAGATTACCTTCATGAGATTGGGTTCGCGGCGGTACGGCCGCTCGAAGCGCACGACCCCTGAAGCCGCAGTTGGCCCGTCACCACGGTCTGCAAGGGGATTCGACCGCGGGTTCCAGGTTCCCCACCAGCGTCGCCGCACCGCCACGGATACGGCTTCGTTCATGGCGGCATGCTCGAAGCTGAGGTTGTCGGGAAGCCGGTACACAATGCGTTGACCTCGCCGCGAGCGCAATTGCAGCATGGGCCGCAACAGATGGTGGAATCGAAAGTGACCCGCTCCCCCACGCGCAAGTCGCGGACGCGGGCGCAGGCATCCGGACCAACTCCAGACGCATTTAGTCCTTCAGCAGTAGCGCATCCATATAGACAGGTTATACTACGGCGTTGAAGCGCTACCTCCCTATCGCCTTACTGGTCTTGCAGGCGCTGGTATTCTTCCGGCACGTGCTCTTCCTGCCCGGCTATGCGATCCCGTGGGATCTTCGCGGTTTGCACCTTCCTCACGCCTACCTGTGGGCAGACTCCCTGGCGAAAGGGCTACTCCCCTTGTGGGACCCGTACACCTATTGCGGCCGTCCGGACCTGGCGAACATACAGGCGGGGGCGCTCTATCCCGCCATGCCGGTGGCGGCCGCAATGGGCCTCGTCTTCGGCCACGATACCCTGCTGTACTGGCTGGAGTGTACCGTGGTTTTGCACGTCGCGCTGGCCGGTATCTTCGGCTTCCTGCTGTTGCGCGCGCTGGGAGTGAAGAGGACATCCGCGTATTTTGGCGCCACCACCTATCAGCTCTGCGGCTTTTTCGCGGCGCATGCCGAGCACTTGGGCACCACCATCGCCGCGGCCTGGTTGCCGTTTGCGCTGCTGTCGGTCTACCGGTGGCACAAGGAGCGGAGCTGGCGCGCAGCGTTACTCCTGACGGCAGCCCTGGCATTGACCATTCTGGCGGGTCACGCCCCGCTCGCGGCGGTGGTAGTCGCGGCCTGTTTCCTCTTCGGGCTGCTGCTGGCCATTCTCGATGGAGGCGGCCTTTCCATCCTCGTGATGACCGCCGTGGCGTCGCTCTGCGCGGCCCTCTTGAGCCTGGCGCAACTGGCCCCCACCTATCAACTGACCAACCTCAGCGTGGCGCAGTTTCGCGCCGACTATCTCGGTTCCGGCGGCGGCGTGCCGGCCACCGCGCTGGTGTCGCTGGTACGGCCCAACTACTACCATATCTTCGAGCCGGCGCAGTACAAGCTGCCTGACGATCTCACCTACATGTATCTGTACTGCGGCATCCTGGGCCTGTTGTTCGGGCTGGCAGGCGTGGTGCTGGCCGGCTGGTCCAGGTTGAACCGGGTGTTCGCCATCCTCCTGCTGTGCGGCACTTTCGCAACGCTGGGCGACACCACCTGGATGGGCCGAATGGCTCTGAGCCTTGTCCCATTGAGAATCAAAATCAGTCTGGAACCAGAAATCTCCGCTGCCGTGCTGTGCCTGTCCCTGGCCGTGCTGGCGGCGCTCGCGCTCGATCGCCTGGTGCCCAACCAGCGGCTGGCTTGCGTGCTGGCGGTAGCCGCCGCGGTCGATTTGATCGCCGTCAGCTCCGGCCGTCCCATGAACGCTTACCCGGTGGCCGCGGAACCGGGCGTGGGCCGCACGCATATCGACGGGCGCCCGGAGACGCTGCAGCGCATGCTTGAACTCACGGGAACCAGCTTCCCCCCCAGCCGCGTGGATACCGTGGACGCCGCCCTGGCGTGGTCCACCACCGCTCCCATCACCCGCATCTACACCGCCAATGGCGCGGACGTGATGGCCGTCTATCGCACCATGCAGGCACGGCTCGCCTTCGCCCAGGGCCAGCGTTGGGGCGCCTATTATCAAATCGAGAATCTGCGTTCACCGGTCATCGGCCTGATGAACACGCGGCTCGTGATTTCCAGCCCGCGCCTCGATGCCCGGCGTCTCGCTGGCAGCCCGTTCCGCGAGCTGACCTCCATCCCCGGTGGTTACATTTACGAGAACCAGGCGGTACTGCCGCGCTTCTTCCTGGTGTCGCGGCTGCGGCCGGCGCGGAATCTGGAGGAAGCCGCGGCACTGCTGAAGTCCCCCGATTTCGACCCCAAGCATGAAGCCATCGTGGAGGGCGCGCCGGGGCCTCCGCCCCCAGCGGGCGAGCCGGCGGGGATGGTCTCGGTATCGAAGTATGGTTTGCAGCAACTACGGCTCTCGGTGGAGAGCGAACGCCCAGCGTACCTGGTAACCTCGGAAACGCATTACCCCGGCTGGCGGGCCTACGTGGATGGCCGGCCGCAGCCCATCTATTACACCAACGTGGCGTTCCGCGGGTTTCCGGTGCCCGCCGGGAGACACCAGATTCTCATGCGATTTGAGGCGCCATTGTTCTGGTGGGCCGCTGCGGCGAGCGCGTTGGGATGGATCGTCTGGGCCGCGCTGCTCTTGTGGGGCAGATTGACAATCTGCGGCCGATTGGGGGCGCCCTCTGGGCCCGGCATGGCACGGTCGGCAATGGGAACCTTCTAGACCGCCCCGGTGTCTGTACTCTTGGCCGTATGAGTGGCGAATCGACTGCCATCGCCGGTTGCTGCCTGACGTTCGCGTATCTCCTGCAAGCTCAAGTGCCGCCAATCTACGTGCCACCCGGCATTCAGCAGCAGCGCCTGATCCACAACGTGCGCTCGGTTTATCCCAAGCTGGCCAAACAGGCTCACATTCAAGGGACGGTAAGGTTAGCCGCTCTCATTGACGAGGACGGAATGGTTGAACGGCTGAGACTGATAAGCGGCCATCCGTTCCTCGTGAAGGCTACCTTCGATGCCGTGAAGGAGTGGCAGTACCGGCCAGCAAGGTACAACGGCGTGCCGGTGGCCGTCGTCACCATCATTGATGTCAGATTCAGTCTGGGGATCGGTGAACCGCCGCCATCCGATAAACCCGGCGCCAGCCGTGTGAAGCCATTTAGGATCTTGGTGGTGCGGATGAAAGGACTTGAACCTTCACACCCTTGCGGGTACATGGACCTGAACCATGCGCGTCTGCCAATTCCGCCACATCCGCACATCTGGTGGCGACTCCATTTTTTCAAACCGCGAAGCTGGAGTCAAATTGCGGAAAAACTATACTACGTCCACGCCCATGCTGCGCGCGGTGCCGGCCACCGAACGCATGGCCGCTTCCAGATCGAAACAGTTCAGATCCGGCATCTTGATCTTGGCGATCTCTTTCACTTGCTCTTGCGTGATCTTCCCCACCTTGGTCTTGTGCGGCTCGGCCGACCCCTTCGCGATGCTTACCGCACGCTTGATCAGCACCGGCACCGGAGGCGTCTTGGTGATGAAGGTGAAAGAGCGGTCGGAATAAATCGTGATCACCACCGGGATGATCAGGCCTTCCTGGTCCTTGGCCGACGTCTTGGCGTTGAACGCCTTGCAGAAATCCATGATGTTGACGCCCTGCGGACCCAGAGCCGTGCCCACCGGAGGCGCCGGCGTGGCCTTCCCGGCCGGAATTTGCAGCTTCACCTGAGCGGTTACTTTCTTTGCCATACGTGAAATCCTCTCGCGCGCGGTGGCGCGCGTTAAACTTTTTCGACTTGCAGAAACTCCAG
>PMYB01000191.1 GCA_003170915.1 Bryobacterales bacterium
TCGTAGCACGGCTCGAAAAGGCATTCACCGCCCACCGTGGGCACGCCGAAACAATTGCCGTAGTGCGCGATGCCCGCCACCACGCCGCTCAGAATACGGCGGTTGCGCGCCCCCGTCTCAGGGTCGTCGAGGCGTCCGAAGCGCAACGAGTCGAGCACCGCGATGGGCCGCGCCCCCATCGTGAATATGTCGCGCAGAATGCCGCCGACGCCCGTGGCCGCGCCCTGAAATGGCTCGATGAAGCTGGGGTGATTGTGCGATTCGATCTTAAATGCGATGACGTAGCCGCCGCCGATATCGATGATGCCGGCGTTCTCACCGGGGCCTTGCACCACCAGCTTGCCGCGCGTGGGCAGCTTCTTCAGATGCAAACGCGAGCTCTTGTACGAGCAATGCTCGCTCCACATCACGCTGAAAATCCCCAGCTCGGTGTAGCTGGGCTCGCGGCCCAGAATGCCCACAATCTTCTGGTACTCGTCCGGGCTCAACTGGTGCTGCGCCACCAGTTCGGGCGTGATGGCCGCGCTCATGCCCGCACCGCCGCGCCGAGCATCGACTGAAAAACCGTCAAACCATCGCTCGATCCCATGAGCGGCTCGGTGGCGCGCTCGGGGTGCGGCATCATCCCCATGACGTTCCGCTCGCGGCTGAGGATGCCGGCGATATCGCGCAACGACCCGTTGGGGTTGCCGTCGTAGCGGAAGGCGATGCGGTCCTCGGCCTCCAGCTCATCCAGCGTTCGCTCGTCGGCGAAGTAGCAGCCTTCGCCATGGGCTATGGGCATCCGCAAAGTCTGACCCTTCCGTGCGGCCGAGGTGAACGGCGAGTTGGTAGTTTCCACCGTCAACCGGACCTCGCGGCAGATGAACTTGAGCCCGCGATTGCGGATGAGCGCGCCGGGAAGCAGTCCGGCTTCCACCAGGATCTGGAAGCCGTTGCACACGCCCAGCACCAGCCCGCCATCAGAGGCGAACTGGCGAACCGCCTTCATCACCGGCGAAAACTTGGCGATGGCCCCGCACCGCAGGTAGTCGCCATAGGCGAACCCGCCGGGCAGGATTACGGCATCCACCGATCCCAGAGTGGACGAGTCATGCCAGATGTACTCCACCGGCTGCCCGAGGTTGGTGCCGACCGCGTAAAAAGCGTCGTGATCGCAGTTGCTTCCAGGAAAAACAATGACGCCAAATCTCATGAGTTATGTTTTCGGGGAGGCTAATCCCCATTCTATACCAAAGTGGGACAGACGCTTTCGTCGGTCAGCCCGCTGATCGCATACACCACCCTCCAGTGCTTCTACCCCCACAACCTAACACCCGCCGTTTATTGAAGATAAAAAGATCCGTAGATGTTGAACTATGCCCTCAAGTGTTCCTATACTCGATAGAGTTACAGTTCAGTGAATCGGGTCCGGCTCACCCCAAAACTCAGGAGAATTCATGAAGATCGTCAGGATCGTTGGCTCGCTCTTATCGCTCGCAGTGCTGCTCCCCGTCTTGTGCCTGGCGCAGGCGTCCGCCCCGCCCGACGACATCGCCAGGCTGCGCGAACAAATTGCGGCCCAGCAGAAACAACTCGACCAACAGCGGCACGCGCTCGAATCCCAGCAGAAGGCGCTCGATGCCCAGCAGAAGCTGCTGGACCGCCTGGTGGCCGCGCAAAGCGCGCCCGCCGCCACCGCTCCAACGCCACCCGCGGCGGCAGCGCTGGTGCCGCCGGCCGCGCCCGCACCCGCCCCCGAAGTGGACGCCAAAGGCCGGTCCTTCTCGCCGCTTGCCTTCCACATCGGCGGCGCCGATTTCGCCCCCGGCGGTTTCATGGATTTCGCCACCGCGTGGCGCTCCACCAACGTCGGAAGCGGAGTGGCGACTTCCTTCGCCTCCGTTCCCATGGCTAACACCGCGGCCGGCAGGATTCAGGAGTTTCGGTCCAGCGCCGCGAACTCGCGCATTACACTGACAATCACGGAGAACCCGACCAAGAACACGACGGTCACGGGCTATCTCGAGGGGGACTTCTATGGAAACCAGCCGACCAACCTGTTCGTGACCAGCAACGCCAACACCTTCCGCATGCGCCATTTCTGGGCCAGCGCGGCCAAAGGAAAATGGGAAGTGCTGGGGGGCCAGACCTGGACGCTCCTCACGCCTAACCGCGTGGGCATCACCCCGGTTTCGAGCAATGTCTTTGTCACCCTCGGCGAGGATTCCAACTATATGACGGGTCTGATTTGGGGACGGCCGGGGCAGATCCGGGTAACCTATCACCCCGACACGCACTGGACGATCGCCGGTTCGGTCGAGAACCCCGAACAGTTCGTCACCACCGGAGTCACGCTGCCCTCGTTTGCCGCCACTCAGGTGGATAACGGGAGTCTCTCCAGCGCTCCCAACGTGCGCCCGGACCTGGTCGCCAAGATCGCTTACGACACCCAGGTGTCCGGCAAGGCGTTGCACTTCGAGCTGGCCGGCTTTTCCAGCCAGTTCCGCGTCTCACCCGCGCAGGGCAAGTACTTCAACGCCCAGGGCGAGGGCGGTGACTTCGACACCAGCCTGGAATTGGCCAAGAACTTCCGCCTGATTGTCACCGGGTTCTACAGCGCCGGCGGCGGCCGTTTCGCGGTCGGCCTTGGTCCCGATCTCGTGGTCGGCCCCGACGGCTCCATTTCGCCCGTGCATTCCACGGCCGGCATCGTCGGCTTCGAGTACGCGCCCAATGCCAAGTCGCAGTTCTTCACTTATTACGGCGGCACGTATTTCAACCGCAACTACACCGTCGTTTCGCCGGGCAATTATCTGGGCTTCGGCTTCCCCGGTTCATCCTCGGCCAACCGCCAGTTTCAGGAGGGGGAGGCCGGCTACTACTACACCTACTTTAGGAACCCGCGATACGGCTCGCTTCAGTTTATTGGGGAGTACGCCTATCTGTCGCGCGCGCCCTGGTCCGTTCCGGCCGGAACTCCCTCCGCCGCCCACGCCCACATGATTTTCGGCTCGATGCGTTTCACCTTGCCCTGATCGCGGACGCTTACTCCATCCGCAGCGTCCTGTTCGGATCGAGCCCCGCCGCGCGCCGCGCCGGCGCCCACGATGCCACCGCGGCGATCAGGAAGAATAGCCCGATCATCGCCGCGAAGGTGGCCGGATCGTTCGCGGTTACACCCACCAGCATGCTGCTCATCGCGCGCGTCAGCACCAGCGCGGCGACGAAGCCGCCCGCCACTCCCACGGCGCTCAGAAGCAGCCCCCGGCCAACCACCATCTTGAAAATTCCGGATGGCGTGGCGCCCAACGCCATGCGCACGCCGATCTCCGGCATCCGCTGCCGCACCACGCTCGACAAAACGCCGTACAGACCCACCGCCGCCAGCAGCGCCGCGATCCCCGCGAATACGCCCATCAGGAGAAACTGAAACCGCGTCCCCGATTCGGCCCGGTCCACGGTTGTGTCCATCGTCTGCATCTCCGTCACCGCCAGCCGGCCCGGGGCAAGTTTAGCTACCTCCGCCCGCACTGCATCGCCGTACTTCGCGGGATCGCCCGCCGTGCGCAGCACCCAGTGCCGCGATATGCCGATTCCGAAAAAACCGTCGGTCAGATAAATCTGTTCCCGTCCGGCGTCGGCGAGCGTAGCCTGGCGCTGGTGTGCCACCACCCCCACCACCTCCAGCCACACCGCTTTTGGGACATTCACGAAAATCCGCTTCCCGATGGCGGACTGGTGCGGGAAGGCCTTGGCCACGAGAGACTCATCCACCACCGCCACGTTCCTCCCCGCGGCGTTGTCATTCCCGGTGAAGGTGCGCCCTTCGATGAGACGCGTGCGCAGCGTCTCGAAGTATCCCGGCAGAACCGTGGATAGATCCGCCCTCCAGCCGGGATTCGCGCGCGCTTCTTCATCGCCCCACTGCAACCCGGACATCAACGGCCGACCCGCCAGGGGTAGTGCCAGGGACGCGCCCACGCTCTCGACTCCTGGTATCGCGCGCAGCCGATCCTCGAGTTCTCCGAGAAACGCCAGGCGCCGCTGCGGCTGCTGAAATCCGCGTGCGTCTCCCACCGCCAAAAAGGTGAGCAGCCCGTGCGGATCGTAGCCTGGATTCACCCGCCTCAGTTCCAAAAAGCTGCGGAACATCAGCCCCGACCCGATGAGCAGCACGAACGAAAGGGCCACTTCGGCGACCACTACGCCATCGCGCAAAACCCGCCCGGTGGCCAGCCCGCCGGTGTGCCCCCCATGCCGCAGAGCGTCCATGATGTCTGGTCGCGCCGCGCTCCATGCCAGTATCGCCGCCAGGATGGCGCACTCCAGCAGACCCGCCAGCGCTGCAAATGCCAGCACCCGCCAGTCGATTCCCACCGACTCCAGCCGCGGCACATTCGTTGGCGCGAAAACCAGCAGCGTACGGACACCAACCCATGCCAGGCCCACGCCCATCAGCGTGCCGAATCCCACCAGTAGCCCGGCCTCGGCCAGCAGTTGGCCGGCGATACGCCGCCATCCGGCCCCCAGCGCGGCGCGTATCCCCAGCTCGCGCCCCCGCATGGATGCCCGTACCAGCAGAAGATTCGCCACATTGGCGCACGCGATCAGCAGAAGAAAAATCACCGATCCCATCAACGCGACCAGCGCCGGCCGCACTTCGGCTGCCAGTGTCTTGTGCCACAGCTTCAGGCCCACCCGGAAACGAGGGATCCGCCAACTCGCAACCACGCTATCCACTTGAGCTTGCGCCCTCTCCAAAGTCACGCCGTCCCGCATCGCCCCAACCACTTGCAGCATCAGCTCGCCTCGATTGGGTGCGTCGTAGCCGCGGTTGTTGGCAATCCAGATATCGGGGCTGCCCCCCGGCAGCAACAGTTTAAAGCCCGGCGCCAGCACACCCACGATTTTGGGGCCGGGCCCGCCGGCGCTGAGCATTTCGTGCCCCAGAATAGCCGTATTTCCGCCATAGCGCCGCGTGAAGTATTCGAAGCTGAGGATCGCGATTGCGCCTTCGGGCGGAGGGAAAAGCTGCTCCATCCGCGCCGGCGGCTTTCCGTCGGCGTCCGTGAAATCGCGGCCGAACGCGATCTTCGCGCCCATCATGCCGAAGAAGTTGGTGGTTACCTGTCCCTTGCTCACCCGCTCCGCGCTTCCGTCCTCGCGTGGCACGATCGCGCGGTACACCATCGTGGCGCTCATGTCCTCGAACACAGTCTTGGCGCCGTTGCGCAGGTCCCAAAAATCGGCGTTTGAAAGCGGCGTGCCGGTCAGTACCAGCCGCCCTTGGTTCTTATACGGAAGCGGCCGCAAAAGCACCGCATCGGTTACGCTGAACATCGCCGTGCTGACGCCGATACCCAGCGCGATGGTGGCCATCGCGGCCGCCGCGAAACCAGGAGCTTTCCGCGCCATCCGGAGGGCATGGCGCAGGTCTTGGATCGAGTTCTCGATCCAGCGAGTGCCCCGCGCATCGCGGCATTCCTCCCGGATCTGCTCCGGTCCGCCGAACGCGAGCCGCGCCCGGCGCGCCGCTTCCAATGCCGACATTCCGGCTTGCCGATACTGCTCCACTTGGTGCTCCAGGTGGAAGCGCAGTTCCTCGTCGAGTTCCGCCTCGACGGCATTTCGACGGAAGAGCGCGCGCACGCGGTATCTCAGATCGCTCAACATATGGATTGCCCTCAGACCATGTCGAGTACGTGGCCCACTGCCGTCGCCAGCTTGCGCCAGGCCAGAGTTTCGGCCGCGAGCTGCTTGCGGCCCTGCCGGGTCAGCTCGTAGTATTTCGCCTGCCGGTTGTTCTCCGTCGTGGCCCATCGGGCCGCAATCCAGCCACGGCGCTCCAACCGGTGCAGGGCCGGGTACAGCGACCCCTGCTGCACCTGCAACGCGTTGCGCGAAATCTGCTGCAGGCGTTCGGAAATCGCCCAGCCGTGCAGCGGTTCCAGGCCCAGACTCTTCAAAATCAGCAAGTCCAGCGTGCCCTGCGGCAATTCCAGACGTTCATCGGCCATTCCCCTTCTCCTTCTACAATAGAGAAGTATAGGGCCGCTTCTGTAGAAGTGCAAGGGGAACAGATCGGCCCGCTCCGCCCCGCGGGGGCGTCAGAAAGTAGCCCGGCGCGTGAGCGCTCGGGACCGGCCATCTCACTGGCCGTCGGTGCGGTGGATCGGCCGGGTGTACCGGTGGAACACGTCGAACACCGGCAAGGTGTTGCCGCCGGCGTCGAAAAAGCCGCGTGCCTGGTTGTTGCCCGGTTCCCACCAGTACACGCCTTTGCCTCGCCCGTTGGCCACCGACATCACGATGGCGTTGACGTCCTCCAGCCACTGTTTCTGCCCCTCCGGCGTTTTCGGGTAAGGACCGGGCAGTTCCTTGAAGTACCGGCTCGGCCGGTTCTGGTAACCGGTTTCCACCACAATCACATCCTTGTTGTACTGGGCGGCGGCGAATTCGAGGGTCGCCTTGAGGTCCGGCAGCGTCCCGTGCGACCACGGGTAGAAGGAGAATCCGATCGTGTCGTAAGGGATATCGTACTCGCGAATCTTAACGTCTTCCGGTACCATCCGATTCCGCCCGGCAAATAGCCGGTTCCGCTGGCATTGGCGCTGCTATAAGGCCCTTCGATCGACCAGTCGTGCGGCAGATTCAGTTTCCGCCACCCGCTGTCGTCCAGGCCCGGCTGCTCGCCGCCGCGCGCCTCGCCAAGCTGGAACCTCCAGCCATCCACTTCACCCCGACGGCGCCCTGGTTGTCGTTCTGGAGGGAAACCGCGATGGCGGCGGGGTTCCCGTCCTGGATTTCCATATCGATATTGCTGGGTCCGGAATAAAGAGTGCCTTCGTTGCCGTCCACCACGGGCTGTCCCGGCTCCCCGGCGCTGGTGCCGGTATCCGGGGGTGTTTCTCGCCAGGACGAACACAGGTTTGCGCTGCCCGTAACCGATCAGCCGGATGCCGCGCCACACGTAAACGGTTTGGGACAGCCGGTACCGCCCCTCCGGGACGAAAACGATCCCGCTGCCCGCGCGCGAGTTCCCGGTCCCGGCATTTCTGGCCTTGGCTTTATCGATGGCCTGCTGGATGGCAACCGAAGCGTCGCCGGCGCCGTCCGCACGCCTTGGAAATACCGGATCGATTCATACCCCATCATTGGTATACACCCACTGACAAAAAAACGCTCCCTAACGGTCGCGGCTCAGTGCGACGCTTCATTCTGAGCCGCGACCGTTACGGAGCGGTTGGAGCAATCACTTATGACGCTCTGTTTAGTAATCCATCTCCCCCCCGTGGCCGCCAGGCATGGGGGCCTGTTTCTTCTCCGGAATATCCGCCACCATGGCTTCGGTGGTCAGCATCAGGGAGGCGATGGAGGCTGCGTTTTGGAGCGCGGTGCGGGTTACCTTGGTGGGGTCGATCACGCCCGCCACCACCAGGTCTTCATAGACGTCCGTCTGGGCGTTGAAGCCAAAGTTCGGGTTGGCGTTCTCCCGTATCTTCCCGATCACGATGGCGCCTTCGGTGCCGGAGTTGGCCACGATCTGGCGCATCGGCTCTTCGCAGGCGCGCTTCACGATGTTCACGCCGATCTGCTCGTCGCCCTCCAGCTTCAGACCCGCCAGGGCTTTGGCCGCGCGCAGCAGGGCTACGCCGCCGCCCGGAACGATGCCTTCCTCGACCGCGGCACGCGTGGCGTGCAGAGCGTCTTCCACGCGGGCTTTCTTTTCCTTCATTTCGGTCTCGGTGGCCGCGCCAACTTTGATCACCGCCACGCCGCCGGCCAGCTTCGCCAGCCGCTCTTGCAGCTTCTCGCGGTCGTAGTCCGAGGTGGTCTCGTCGATCTGGGTCTTGAGTTGCTTGATGCGGCCCTGGATGATCTTCTCGGTGCCGGCGCCGTCGATGATTGTGGTATTGTCCTTATCCACGGTGACGCGCTTGGCCTTGCCCAAGTCCTCCAGCCGCACACCTTCCAGCTTGATGCCGGTTTCTTCCATGATGGCCTTGCCGCCGGTGAGGATACCAATATCCTCCAGCATGGCCTTGCGGCGATCGCCAAAACCCGGGGCCTTCACCGCGCAGGCGTTCAGCGTGCCGCGCAGCTTGTTGACCACCAGTGTGGCCAGCGCTTCGCCCTCGACTTCCTCGGCGATGATCAGCAGCGGCTTGCCGGAGCGCGCAATCTGCTCGAGCAGCGGCAGCAGGTCTTTCATGTTGCTGATTTTCTTCTCGTGGATCAGGATGTACGGCTCTTCCAGCACGACTTCCATCCGCTCCGCGTCGGTCACGAAGTAGGGGGAAAGATAGCCGCGGTCGAACTGCATGCCCTCGACGGTTTGCAGCTCGGTCGTCATGGTCTTGGACTCTTCCACCGTGATCACGCCATCCTTGCCGACCTTGGTCATAGCTTCGGCAATGATGGTGCCGATGGTCTTGTCGCTATTGGCGGAAATGGTGCCGACTTGAGCGATCTTCTCATTGTCGGAAACCTTCTGCGACAGCTTCTTGACCTCTTCGACGACCGCGTCGACGGCCTGCTCGATGCCGCGCTTCAGGGCCATCGGGTTGGCGCCGGAAGCAACCGCCTTCACGCCTTCACGATAGATCGACTGCGCCAGAATGGTGGCCGTGGTTGTGCCGTCGCCGGCCACGTCGCTGGTCTTGGAAGCCACTTCGCGCACCATCTGCGCGCCCATGTTCTCGAGCGGGTCCTTGAGCTCGATTTCCTTGGCCACCGTGACGCCATCCTTGGTGATGGTCGGGCCGCCGAACTTCTTCTCGAGAACCACGTTGCGGCCCTTGGGGCCGAGTGTCACCTTCACCGCGTCCGCGAGCTGGTTGACGCCGCGCAAAATCGCCTGACGGGATGCTTCGGAATATACAATTTGTTTTGCCATAGTTTCTCCACTCCTTAGGAAGCCTTCTTCGCCGCTTTGGGCGCGGCTTCGAGAATGCCGAGGACCTCGTCCTCGCGCATAATCATGTACTCTTCCCCATCCAGCTTGATGTCGCTGCCGGAGTACTTGCCAAACAAGATCCGGTCGCCCACTTGGACGTCCAGAGGAACCACTTTGCCGTCTTCCAGGCGCTTGCCCTTCCCCACTGCCGCGACCTCGCCCTCCTGGGGCTTCTCTTTGGCCGAGTCGGGAATGTACAGGCCGCCTTGCATCTGCTCTTGCTGCTCGATCCGTTT
>PMYB01000033.1 GCA_003170915.1 Bryobacterales bacterium
GGCGCTTCCGCCTGCCAACCGACTTTTTCACGGCTCCCTAGGGAGCGGCCGTGCTGCTTCACCACACCCGCTTACTGGACGTCGCTCACCCTCCCGTCCGTGAAGGTGATCTTCAGGTCCTTGTACACGTAGATTTTCTTTGCCCCGAGGTCGATGACCTTGTCGGGTTTCCCATTCATCGATTCCACGTCGGCAATCGATTGTCCAAGGGAGATCGTGACCGGCCCCGCCGCATTCCCATCGGCTGCCGCGCTCTGGCTCACCACGTCCTGCTCCCCCTTGTCGGCTTCCTGTGCCGCCTGGCTGAGCTCCGTGACGACATTCGCGTCTGGCCTTACGTCGGCGGCGATGGGTGAATCCACCGGGGCGCCCGCGGCGGCGGCGGGCAGCGGTGGCAGTCCACCCCTGCCCTGGCGGGACTGCAACTCCGCCAGACCCTGGTCGACAGTCTCGCGCATGTGGTTCTGCATCTCCTGCAGGTCCTGAAGCTGCACCGAGACCACGCTGCCCCTGCGGCAGTCCTGGCCCTTGCTAGCCAGCACCACCACGTCCGCGGCGGCGCCGTTTGACGACCCCGGCCGCAGTTGGACCACATCGCCTTCACTGACCGCGCACCCCGGCCCCCGGTCGTCCACCATGAGGCTGCTGGAGACCACGAAGACATGCGGGATATTGTCGGAGAATGTCGGGGCCATTATGTCGCCAGAGCCTGCGTTGGCCGCCATGGACTGGCCTTCCGCCGCTTCCAGATCAAGCTGCCGGTGCACTTCATCCGCCACCGCCTGCTTCACATCGGGCGTCAGACCTACCGGGCCGCCGGCGGCGTAACCCCCACCTTGCAGGTTGGCGTCCATCCGTTCCTGATAAGCCTCCTGCAACGTCATGGCAAACAAATAGTCCGTCAACCAGAACGCTGGGCCCGCGTATACCCGGTAGGGCGAAAAGTAGCCCCCGTAGAAGCCGAACCAGGGACTGCCGCCCCATCCCCAGCTATAAGACACCGGCGTGATCCACGGGCTATAGGCGTATGCGTAGAACCCGGGCCGGTAGAAACGCGTGGGAGTATACATGTTCAAGACCATCCCCCGGTAAGTGAACGGGCGATAGACGCGGGCATAGGCCTGCCCGTGCGAGTAGTACGTCCGTTGCACGTACGCCTGGTTGTGAACCATCAGCGGACGCTGCGCATAACCGCCGCGCCCTCCCGCGCTGGTGACAATGCGCTGGTTGCCCGGACGCGCCACTTCGACGCTCCGCGCGCCGTCCGGCCGATGCGTGATCACCGCCCCTCCCGGCGTGTGGACTTCGCGGACTCGGCCACTCTGATCCCTGTTGACCATCCCGCCGTTCGATGTGCGGACGGTCTGCGGCCGGCCGTTGGGGTATCTCGTGACTTGCTGTTGCCCGGACTGGCGGCCGCCGAACTGTTGACCCGTGTTCTGGCGACCCGGCTGGCCAGTGTTCTGAGGGGTGGTCTGCCCGCCGTTCTGACGGCCGAACTGTTGGCCCGTGTTCTGGCGACCCGGCTGGCCAGCGTTCTGAGGGGTGGTCTGCCCCGTGTTCGGGCGAGTCGTCTGCCCAGTGTTCTGAGGCGTGGTCTGAGTGGTCGTCGGACGAGTCGGCTGAGTGGTCGTCTGAGGAGTCGGCCGCGTGGTCGTCTGACCAGTCGGCAGGTTCGGGGTCTGACGAGTGGGCTGAGCCGCTGGGGCCTGATGAGCGGGCTGAGCCGCCGGGGCCTGATGAGCGGGCTGAGCAGCCGGGGCCTGATGAGCGGGCTGAGCAGCCGGGGCCTGATGAGCGGGCGCGGAGCCACCCCCGCCTTTCTTCTCGTCTTTCTTGTTCTGGGCGTACACGGCGGCGGAGAATGCGAACAGCAGCACAATGACTGCTGCCCCAATCCACCTGTGGGAAGCGGCTTTACGAGTTCGAACGTTGTTCATTAGAATTCTCCACGTGTTGTCACATCGTCTGACAGGAAGCCATCGGCCCCCTCATTGGACGTCCGAGAGTTTGCCGTCTACGAACGTGATCTTCAGGTCCTTATAAATGTAAATCTTCTTGCGGCCCAGGCGGAGCCGGCCAGCTTCGTCGGCATGTCTCTCACCACCGTATTCTGGGCAGTTCGAAAGCCTCCGCCAGCCGGTTCAGTTCCCCCCGCACCGCGTCCCATTGACGCTGCACATCGGGATTCAGCCGCCGCCTGACCATCGTCCGGTTGATGTCCTGGCCGGCCGAGATCGCGTCCGACACGAAGTGGCGCGTCTTGGGCGGGTCGTGTTCCCGGTTCCACGCTTCCCTCACCCTGTCCATCGCGCGTTCCAGGCGCTCGGCGTCCACGTTCAGTTCATCCTCGCGTCTGGTGCCGTTGATCGCGCTGCGATCCAGCGCCGCCCGCAACGAACTCCTGAACTGGATGGCGCGATCCTGGCAATCGGCGACAACGCGCGAGATATTGGCAGTCCGTCCATCCCGTGGCGGGTAGCCGGGCTGCGCCGCGAGAACCCCCGGAAGCAGAAGCGCCACCGCCAGCGACGTCCATACATACTTCTTCATTTCGTCCTCCGTTACGATCGAAAAAACCGTTCCTTTAGGCCGGGATTCCCGTTCTGGAATGCCGGACAATCCAGATGTACACCCGTTCGCCCCCCGTTTGCAAGCGGTTCAAGTGATTTTCAGGGACTAAACTCCCCCCACCAACCGCCCCCATTCGGGAGGGAAATGGCTTAAAATCAACTGAGCACCCCGATGGGCGGTTAGCTCAGCCGGTTAGAGCGCCTGCCTTACAAGCAGGAGGTCCGCGGTTCGAGCCCGCGACCGCCCACCATGCCATCACCCCGTTCCAGTAGCCGAACCCCCCAGCCCCTCGGGCGCCGGCGGACGTCAAATCCTTGCGGTCCAGCAGCACGCTCTCGATCGCCGGCATGTGACAGACCGCATCCACCAGCCAGTACGGCGCCATGGTTTTGGTCGGGTCTTTGCGGATCTCATCGGTGGTGACCAGGCGCTCGGTGGGAATGACCAAGCGCTTGCTGGCGCGTGCAATTTCAGCTTTTGCCCCGTGAATGGGCACGTGATCTCCTTCGCGGCGCTGTACTTCATCGTGTCCGTACCCGGCAGGCTGCGAGCCGGCGGGAATGGCACGCCCATGGCGGCCGCCTTGTAGCGCCAGCCGAGCGTGGCGTTGCTCCATTCGGTGACCCGCACCTCCCCGCTCTCCATCGTGAACGAACCGCTCGACGGCTTCGGCCACCGTCATCAGCTTATGGGTTATAGGGTCCGCGACTTGCGCGAAAAGAACGCTCGCGCGGCGTCCACGTCCGGGGACATGAACAGGGTCCCTCAGGACTCGCTGGCTGGTTGCGTTTCGATCATTGCTTTCCCCTGTCCTTCCAGGATTCTGGTGCATGCGTGCTCCGGCGATCGCCTGTTCAGCGGTCGCGCAGGGCATGATCGCCACGCCATCCGCGTCTCCGGCGATCACATTCCCGGGATATATGGGAACTCCGCCGCAACAGATCGGCAGGTGAACTCGGGGTTCTGGAACAGGTTGCGCATCAAGCGCTCGGTGAGCAGATGCTGGATGAGCATCTCATCCACGTTGCTGTCGGTAAACTCCGGGTTCAGCGACGCGCGGACCAGACGGAACTCGTCGCGGACGGTGCCGTCGGGGACCACGCGCTTGCCGCCGGAATAAGTGGAAAGCTCCGGCACCAAAGTCCAGCCGCGCCTTTTGGCGGCTTTGTCGAGCAGGCTTTGGAAAGGCCCCCTCAGCCCCAACTCGTGCGTCACGGCTTGACTCTGCAGATGCTGGAGGTCTTTGAGATCGACGGGGCGTTGGCGGAAAGATCCAGCATCGGTTCATATGCATCGTATCAGGGTGCGCTCTCACCGGAAAGGCCGGCACCCGGCGGTTGCTGCCAATGCCGCGCGATCGCTCGTACACGCTGGTCATGTTTGCCACTGAGTTCCAGCGGCGGCCCGCCCTCAAACTGACGCTTCTTTCGTCCGCGCGGCGCAGAGTGGGCGCGACTCGGAGAGCAAACCCGGCTAATACAGGGCCGGATACGCGCCGCGCATCTGCTGCGCCTGGGCGCGGGCGGTCTTGATTTGAATTAGGGGGCCCTTCCCGATTCCGGGGCACCAGCGGGCGGTCTTGTTCCATTCGCGGCGGGCTTCCAACAGCTCCGGCCAGAATGGAAAGATACGGCATTGCGTGGGTTTCGCCGGATGGATGGAGCAGCCGTCAGGGCGCAGGAACTGGCACAGGGAGTTGCGCGGCACTCGCAGACGCATGCGGTGGCGGGTGCGGTAGACGTACTGGCGTTCAAATGCAGCCGCGGTCATCCCCAGAAAGGCGGCGGCCCGCGCCAGGTCGGCTTCGGCCAGGTACACGAAGCCCTTTTGGCGGCAACATTCCGTGCATCCGGACTGGCACTCGAAACGCAAGCCCTCGACCATGTATTATTATGACTGACGGGAGGGAAATGTATGTCCGGAGTCCGAGAAATCCTGCAGAATCGCGAGCTCTTCCATGTGGGGGAGAATGACACTGTGGCCAGCGTCGTCCGGCGCATGGCGGAGATCCACGTCGGTGCCATCCTGGTCCTCGAGGGGGAGCAACTGCGGGGAGTATTCAGCGAGCGGGATCTCATGACGCGGGTGGTGCTGGAACGGCTCGATCCCGAGCTGACGCCGGTCAAGGATGTCATGAGCACCGAAATCGCGACCATCGATGAGACGGCCAGCCTGGAAGAAGCCCTGGAGGCCATGCACGCGCACAACTGCCGGCACCTGCCTGTGACGCGCGGGTCCCGGGTGGTGGCGTTTCTTTCCATGCGGGACCTCATGCACTACGAACTGGCGCGCAAGACAGAGGAACTGGGCCACATGCGCGCATATATTCGCGGAGCCTCATAAGAACTTGACAATACCACACTAAAGATTGATAATGGTCTTGTACTAAATCACCATCACTTTCGTGGTGGCAGGAGGATTGTTATCAACATGGGAAAGATCATTGGAATCGACCTGGGTACGACCAACTCATGCGTCGCGGTAATGGAGGCCGGGCAGCCGACGGTGATTGCCAACCAGGAAGGGGCTCGAACGACCCCGTCGGTGGTGGCGTTCACGAAGAGTGGCGAGCGGCTGGTGGGGCAGGTGGCCAAGCGGCAGTCCATCACCAACCCGGAGAACACGGTTTTCTCGATCAAGCGGTTCATGGGGCGGCGCTACGACGAAGTCAACGAAGAGATGAAGATGGTGCCCTACAAGGTGACGCGCGGGGACAACGGCGACGCGCGGGTGGACATCGGCGGCAAGAAGTATTCACCGCCCGAGATCTCGGCCATGATCCTCACCAAGTTGAAGGAGGCGGCCGAGTCCTACCTGGGCGAAAAGGTGACCCAGGCGGTGATTACGGTCCCGGCGTACTTCAACGACGCGCAGCGGCAGGCCACCAAGGACGCGGGCAAGATCGCCGGCCTGGAAGTGATGCGCATCATCAACGAGCCTACGGCGGCGGCGCTGGCGTATGGTCTGGACAAGAAGAAGAACGAGACCATCGCGGTGTACGACTTCGGCGGCGGCACGTTCGACATCTCCATTTTGGAAGTGGGCGAGGGCCTGGTGGAGGTGAAGTCCACCAACGGCGACACGCACCTGGGCGGGGACAACATCGACCAGCGCATCATCGACTGGATCGTGAGCGAGTTCAAGAAAGAGAACGGGATCGACCTGGCGCGCGACCAGATGGCGCTGCAGCGGCTCAAGGAAGCCTCGGAGAAGGCCAAGATGGAGCTTTCCACGCTGCTCGAAACCGAGATCAACCTGCCGTTTGTGACGGCCGACGCGTCGGGTCCCAAGCACCTGCAAATGAAGCTGACGCGGGCGCGCTTCGAGCAGATGGTGGAGGACATCCTGCAGCGCTCGATGGGTCCGTGCAAGCAGGCCATGACGGACGCCAACGTGACGCCTACGCAGATCGATGAAGTGGTGCTGGTGGGCGGACAGACCCGCATGCCGCGCATCCAGGCGCTGGTCCGCGAACTGTTCGCCAAGGATCCGCACCAAGGGGTGAACCCGGACGAAGTGGTCGCCATTGGCGCGGCGGTGCAGGGCGGCGTGCTGGGCGGCGAAGTGAAGGACGTGCTGCTGCTGGACGTGACCCCGCTCTCGCTGGGCATCGAAACGCTGGGCGGCGTGTTTACGAAGCTGATCGAGCGCAACACCACCATTCCGACGCGCAAAAGCGAAGTGTTCTCGACGGCCTCGGACAACCAGCCGTCGGTGGAGATCAAGGTCTACCAGGGCGAGCGCTCCATGGCGCGGGACAACCGGCTGCTGGGCGTGTTCCAGCTCGGCAACATTCCGCCGGCGCCGCGCGGCATTCCGCAGGTGGAAGTCACGTTCGATATCGACGCCAACGGCATTCTCAACGTGACGGCCAAGGACCGCGCCACCAACAACGAGCAAAAGATCACGATCACGTCGTCTTCGGGCCTTGCCAAGGATGAGGTGGAGAAGATGGCCAAGGACGCCGAGGCGCACGGGGCCGAAGACCGCAAGCAGCGCGACACCATCGAAGCGCGCAACCGCGCCGACGCCATGGTGTACAACGTGGAAAAGACATTGAAGGAGCATCGCAGCAAGGTGGGCGAGGCGGAGGCCAAGGAAATCGAAGCGGCCCTGGAAGAGACCAAGAAAGCCATGGCGGACAACGATCCGGCGCGCATCAATTCGGCGACCGACCGGCTGACCACCGCCAGCCACAAGCTGGCCGAGGCGATGTACAAGACCGCCGGGCAGCCCGGCGCGCAGCAGGCGCCTCCGGAGCAACCCGGCGACGGTGACGGCAAGAAAGGCAAAGACGACGTGGTGGACGCCGAATTTGTCGATGTGGACGACAAGAAGAAGTGAATTAGCTGAGAGCTGAGAGCTTTATGGCCGCTCCCAAGCACGAGTACTACGAAACGCTCGGGGTTCCACGAAAGGCTCCAGCGGACGACATCCGCAAAGCTTACCGGAAACTGGCGCGCAAGCACCACCCGGATTTGAATCCGGGGGACAAATCCGCCGAGGAGCGCTTCAAGAACGTGCAGGAAGCCTATGACGTGCTGAGCGATCCGAAGAAGCGCGAGATGTACGACCAGTATGGCTTCTATTCGGAGAGCGGCTTCGCGGGCGCCGGCCCGGGCGGTCCGGGAGGTCGCGGCCCGCGGCCGGGCATGGATTTCGACAGCTTCGATTTTTCGGATGCCTTCTCCGGGGCGGCGGGCGGCGCGGGCCGGCGCACGGACGCCGGGGGCGGGGGATTCCGGGACGTTTTCTCGCAGTTTTTCGGGGGCCGCGGCGGGGCCCACCAGGCGCAACCGGAACCGGAAAAGGGCGGCGACCTGGAATACGTAATGGACATCGACTTCTGGCAGGCCATCAAGGGCACGCAGGTGCGTTTGAATATCACGCGCTACGACGTGTGTGGCACGTGCCACGGGTCGGGTTCGGGGATGTCCGGCACGGGCGAGGGCGTCTGCGCTCAATGCAAGGGGACCGGCCAGGTGGCGCAAATGGCCGGGGCCATGAAATTCAACCTGACCTGCCCGCGCTGCGGAGGCTCGGGGAAACTGCGGAATGCCTGCCCGGAATGCGGCGGCGAGGGCCGCGTAACCCGCACCGAGACGGTGGAGACGCGGATTCCGCCGGGCGCGCGCAACGGGTCCCGCCTGCGGGTGCCGGGCAAGGGCAACGCCGGAACCGTGGGAGCGGCCTCGGGGGATCTATACATCACCACCAAAGTGGAGGAACACGCCTTCTTCCACCGCGAGGGGGACGACATTGAAATTCAGGTTCCCATCGCGGTGTGGGAGGCGGCGCTGGGGGCCAAAATCGAGGTGCCCACCATCGATGGCCGCACGCTCCTCAAGATTCCGCAGGGAACCACCAACGGCCAGCGCTTCCGGCTGCGCGAGAAGGGCGTCCTGAATTCGCGCACCAATCAGCGCGGCGATCAGATTGTTGAGGTGGCCATCCAAGCGCCCGATCCGCGCGACGAGGACACGCGCGAGCTGCTGCGGAAGCTGGCCAAGCTCCATCCCGAGGATCCGCGCGCGGGAATGTGGGCCAAGGTCTGATATGGCCAAAGCCAGATCCAGAGCGGCTTACATGATTTCCGCGGTGGCGGAACAATACGAGATCCATCCGCAGACGCTGCGGCTATATGAAAGGGAGGGGCTTTTGAAACCTTCCCGCAGCGAAGGCAACACGCGGCTCTACACGGATAGCGACCTGGAGCGCCTGGAAGTGATTCTGCACCTGACGCGCGACCTGGGGGTTAACCTGGCGGGCGTGGAGATCATTCTCAACATGCGCGAGANNCTGGCGGCGCGTACGGCGCGGCCACCCGAGGTCGAGGGCCGCAACAGTCTGATCCCGGTAGTGAATGCGCTCGCCCTGGCGGTGGGCGGAGTGGTTGCCGGGCCGGGCGGCTCGCGCCGCAAGTAGTTCCGGCGCCACCGTACTATGATGGATAGTTGCCTGTTTCGGATACTGCTTCAGAGCGCGCCACCCTCGCATATATAGCGCCCTTCCTGGTATTTGTCGGCTTCATGGTGATCGAAGCCGCGATCCACCTGCCGGCACATTGGTATTACCCGGTGCGGTTTCTGGCGGTCTTGCTTACCATTGGTCTGGTTTCGCGGCCCGTCTTATCGTTTCGTGCTGCCTTCCCGCTGGCCAGCATGGGGATTGGGATCGCCGTTTTCCTGATCTGGATTGGCCCGGACGTGCTGTGGGGGTACAGGCACCACTGGCTGTTTGACAACTCCATCACCGGCACGCCTGCCAGCAGCATCTCTCCCGCCCTGAGACGAAACGTCCTATTCGTTATGTTGCGGGTGGCCGGCTCCGTGGCGCTGGTGCCGGTTCTCGAGGAGCTGTTCTGGCGCGGCTGGCTGATGCGCTGGCTCATCGACCAGGACTTCCTGAAGGTGCCGCTGGGAACGTATGCGCGCAACGCGTTCTGGATTGTAGCCGTGCTGTTTGCCTCCGAGCATGGGCCCTACTGGGAAGTCGGCCTAGCGGCCGGAATCGTTTACAACTGGTGGATGGTCCACACGCGGAACCTGGCGGATTGCATGCTGGCGCACGCGGTCACCAACGGCCTCTTGTCGTTATACGTGCTGACGACCGGTCAGTGGCAATACTGGCTATAACCGGATCCGCTTCCCCCGCGTCAAAGACACTGACAGCCAGAAAAGATTTCCTTCTCTCTGTCTCGGGCCCCGGATACGCGACGCATCGGGCCTCGCGGTCCGGGGCCTTCATCCCTCGAACGCTTTGCGCACTTGTCCGACCGCCCACGCCAGGTCCTCTTCGGAAACGATCAGCGGTGGGGCGAGGCGAATCACGAAATCGTGGGTCTCCTTGCACAGCAGCCCCAACTCCTTCAGGCGTTCGCAGTAGGAACGCGCGGGCACCAGCAGCTCGATGCCAATCAGCAGCCCGCGTCCGCGGATGGCCTTGATGTGGGGATGGCGCAGCTTGCGCAGCTCATAGAGCAGCCACGCGCCCAGTTCGGCGGAGCGGTCGGCGAGGCGCTCATCCTCGATGACGCGCAGCGCCGCGCGGGCCACGGCGCAGGCCAGCGGATTGCCGCCATAGGTGCTGCCGTGGCTGCCGGGCCGGAACACGCCCAGAATCTCGCTTGAGGAAACCACGGCGGATACGGGATAGACGCCGCCGGAGAGCGCCTTGCCGAGCACGTAGACATCCGGCTGAACATCCTCGTGCTGGCAGGCGAACATCCTGCCGGTGCGGCCGAGGCCGGTCTGGATCTCGTCGGCCACCAGCAGCACGCGCTCGCGCGCGCACAGTTCGGCCGCCTGCCGCAGATAGCCGTCGGGCGGGATGAGGATGCCGGCCTCGCACTGGATGGGCTCGATGAGAAACGCGCAGGTGCGGGGGGTAATGGCGGCTTCGAGCGCATCGATGTCGCCGAAAGGCACGGTTACGAAGCCGGGTGTGAAGGGACTGAAGCCGTCGCGGTAGAGGGGCTCGCTGGAGAAGCCGGTGATGGTAGTGGTGCGGCCGTGGAAATTGTTCTCGCAGACGATAATTTCGGCCTGGTCGCGGGGGATGCGCTTGGAGGTGTAGCCCCAGCGGCGCACCGCTTTGATGGCGGTCTCGACGGCCTCGGCACCGGTGTTCATGGGCAGCACCATCTGCATGCCGCAGATGCGCGCGAGGGCTTCGCAGAACGGCGGCAACTGGTCGTTGCGAAACGCGCGCGAAGTCAGCGTCACGCGGGAGGCCTGGTCGAGCAGCGCCTGCACAATGCGCGGATGGCAGTGGCCCTGGTTGAGGGCCGAGTAGGCGCTGAGGCAATCGAGATAGCGACGCCCGTCGATGGCGTAGACCCACACGCCCGCGGCGCGCTCGACCACAACGTCGAGGGGGCGATAGTTGTGCGCGCCCCAACGGTCTTCGATCCGGATGAGGTCCGCGGCGCGCCCGTGGGAATCGACTTCAGGCATGGGGAGGGCCTTAGTTTCCGGAGCGCTGGCCGCCGCCGCTTTCGGAAACCTTGGTGGGGCCGACGCCGAGATGCGCGGAGATCCTGGTGGCCTCTTCGACGGCGCGCGCCAACACCGAGCGGATGCGCCCGTCCTCCAGCATGAGCAGGCCGCCGATGGTGCAGCCGGCGGGGGTGGTGACGTCGTCGCGCAGGGAGGCCGGATGGCGGCCGGTGGAGAGCACCATGCGGGCGGCGCCGAGCGCGGTCTGGGCCACCAGGGTGAGGGCAAGCTGTCGCGGCAGCCCCACGCGCACGCCGGCATCGGCCAGGGCTTCCATGATGAGGAAGTTGTAGCCCGGCCCGCTGCCGCTGAGGGCGGTGACGGCATTGAAGTGAACCTCGTCGACGGGCAGGCAACGGCCGACGGCCTCGAAGATGGCCTGCGCGCGCTGCAGGTCGGTCTTGGTGGCGTAGCGCCCGGGGCAGATGACGGTCATGCCCTCGCCGACCACGGCGGGGGTGTTGGGCATGGCGCGGACCAAGGGATTCTCGGTGCCGAGCAGGGACTCGAGCCGGTCGGTGCCGACGCCGGCCAGGATGGATATGAGCAGCGTCTCGCGGCGCAGTCCGGCGTTGCGGAGGGTGGCCAGAACGACGGGCGCGTCGTTGGGTTTGACGCACAGCAGAATCAGATCGGCGCCGGACACGCGCGCATGGAAGTCGGATTCGACGGCGATGCCGAGCGCCTGGGAGGCGGCCTCGCAGGTAGCCGGATTCTTATCGCCGGCCCACACGCGGTCGTGGGCGACGAGCTTACCGGAGAGCAGTCCGCGCAGCAGGGTCTGGCCCATCACGCCGGCGCCGATGACGCCGAGCGTGGCGCCCTCGCCGATTACGGGTACAGGCTGGGTATGTTCCGATTTCTTCGACATGGAGACGACCTCGATTCTTGAAAGTAACACAGAAGAGAATCGCCCCGACCCGGGTCAGCGCGCGCTGCCGCGGGTAAAGACGATGATGGCGCCATCCGGATCGGTGACGGAGACGGCGGTGGGAGTGGTCTTCACCGACAGGCCGCGGCTCTGCAAGTCGGCGGCGGCGCGTTGGACGTCCGGCACCGCGAAGAACAGAACGGGTTTGGTATCGTCGCCAGCCGGTTCGAGTTTCACTTCTTCGCCGGAGCCCCCGGGAAGACGCAGATAGACACCGCCGGCACTCTCCTCGCGGGGCTCGAATGCCAGTTTTTCGGTATAGAACGCGCGTGCGGCGGCGAGGTCCTTCACGGCGAGGGTGGCCCCCAGCAGATGTTGCGAAACGCGGTTTTCCCCCAGGTGCTTGCCGTGGTCCTCGAAATGCATCGATCCCGGCATGTACTGGGTGTATTCGATGGTCTGGTTTTCCGGACCACGAACGACCATCAACATATTGCCGGCGCCGGCTTTTCGGACGGGCGATGGTTTCAGCTCGCGCTTGACGTACTCGGCATACAAGGGGTCCAGACCGGTGGATTCGTAGCAGATGTGCATCAGCCCGCTGGGCTGGGAATTACGAGGGTACAGCTCGATGAACTGGCGGTCGCTGAGTTTGATGAAGGCTTCCGTGGTCTGGCCGTCTCTGGTCATTTCGAAAGCCTGCTCGAAGCCCAGCTTCTGGTAAAACGCGCGCGCGGCGGCAACGTCGGCAACGCGAAAGGCAACATGCGCGATGCCGCTCAACGCCGGGGACTGCGCCCACGAAAGCGTGGCCAGGAAGATTCCGATCCGTGCGATTCGTTCGATCATTAAAATCACCGCACCTCACTACGGACAATCATGCCGGTATTTCCGTTTCAGTGCAATGACAGTTTGCGCCACAATAGGAGCATGGCCAACATCAGGGAACTGGATGTCAATGGAACGCGGCGGCGGATCGATGCGGACGCCGGGCGCACACTTCTCAGCGTCCTGAGAGAAGATCTCGATCTCACCGGCACGAAATATGGCTGCGGCGAAGGCCAGTGCGCGGCCTGCACCGTGCTGATCGACGGGCAGCCGGTGCGGTCGTGCGTCACCATGGTGGGCGCAGTGGCGGGCAAACGCATTGTCACCATCGAAGGGCTGGCGCCGGAAGGCAAGCTGCATGCGATGCAGGAGGCCTTTCTGGAGGCCGATGCCATGCAGTGCGGCTATTGCACGGCGGGGATGATTCTGGGGGCGGTGGCGCTGTTGCGGAGCAATCCGAACCCCAGCGACGCGGAGATTGTCAGCGGCATGAACGGGCACATCTGCCGGTGCGGAACGTATCCGAGGATCGTCCGCGCGATTCACGCGGCGGCCGGGAAAGGAGGCCGGGCATGAGGCGGCGCGATTTCTTCGCGGCTTTCGGCGGGGGCATCGCCGTGCTGCTGGTGGACGATGCCAGGGCGCAGCAAGGCGGGCGCGGCGGGATGAACCGGCAAATGCCCCAGGACGTCGGCGCGTGGCTGCACATTGGCGAGGATGGAGTGGTCACGGCGTACACGGGCAAGGTGGAGGTGGGGCAGAACTCGCGAACATCGCTGACCGCGGCGGTGGCCGAGGAACTGCGCGTCCCGGTGGCGTCGGTCCGGTTCATCATGGGCGACACCGCCCTTACGCCCTTCGACGGAGGGACGTCCGGCAGCCAGACCACGCCCATGATGTGGCCGCAGATCAGGCGGGCGGCGGCGACCGCGCGCGAGATGCTGTTGGACCTGGCGGCGCAGAAGTGGAACGCCGACCGCGCGTCCATTTCGATTGCCAACGGCAAGGCGGCCTCCGGCAGCCACACGGCCGGATTCGGCGAACTGACGCAGGGACAAAAGATCGTCAAGACGATCTCGGCGAACGTGCCGCTCACGCCGGCGACGGAATGGAAGGTGGCGGGGACGTCGGTGCCGAAGATCGCCGGCCGCGAGATGGTGACGGGCGCGCACAAATACCCGTCCGATACGAAGCGCCCGAACATGCTGCATGGGAAGATCCTGTACCCGCCGCAATTCGGCGCGAAACTGGCATCGCTGGATCAATCGGCGGCGGAAGCCATGGCGGGGGTGAAGGTGGTGCACGAAGTCCTGGCTTCGCCGAGGGCGGGGTTCGGCGGCGACGTGGTGGGGGTGGCCGCGCCCGACGCCGAGACGGCATCGAAAGCCGTGGCCGCACTGCGCGCGGAATGGACACCGGCGGCTGCGCAGCCATCGAGCAGCGACGTCTATGCTTACTTCAAGCAGAACGCGGAGGGCGAGGCGGCCCCCGGCGCCGGACTGATTACCTATACGATTGCCTACATCGCGCACGTCCCGCTGGAGCCGCGCGCGGCGGTGGCGGAATGGAACAACGGCAAGCTCACGGTTTGGACCGGCACGCAAAGTCCATTCGGGGTGCGCCGCGAGCTGATGGCGCATTTCCAATTGCCGGAGGAGAGCGTACACGTGATGATGCCCGACACGGGGTCGGGCTATGGCGGCAAGCACCAAGGCGACGCCGCCATCGAGGCGGCCATACTGGCCAAGGCCGCCGGCCGGCCGGTGCAGCGGAATTGGACGCGGGAAGAGGAAATGACATGGGCCTATTTCCGCCCGGGCGCGCTGATCGAGGTGGGCGGCAAGGCGAATCCGGATGGCGCCATCGCGGCGTGGGAGTTTCACAACTACAACGGCGGGGCGTCGGCGCTGCGGACGCCGTACCATGTGCCCAACGCGCGCGAGCAGTTCCACCAGACGAAATCGCCGCTGCGGCAGGGGTCCTACCGTTGCCTGGCGGCGACGGCCAACAACTTCGCGCGCGAATGCTACATGGACGATCTGGCCCACTCGATTGGCATGGACCCGCTGGCGTTCCGCCTCAAGAACGCATCCAATGACGACCGGCTGCGCGCGGTGATGGAAGCCGCCACGGAGCGCTTCGGGTGGGCCAACCGGAAGAAGACGCCCAACCACGGTTTTGGCATGGCCGCGGGTTTCGAAAAGGGCGGGCACGTGGCTACCTGCGTCGAGATCGGCGTGACGAATGGCGCGGTGAAGGTGCTGAGGGTGGTCGAGGCGTTTGAATGCGGCGCGGTGGTCAACCCGGAGCAGCTTCGCAACCAGGTGGAGGGCGCCATCGCCATGGGCTTGGGCGGGGCGCTGTTCGAGCGCGTGGAATTCGCCGGCGGAAAGATCGCGAGCAACCGGCTATCGCGCTACCGGGTGCCGCGTTTCGCGGACATGCCGGCGATCGAGAGCGTGCTGCTGGACCGCAAGGATTTGACGTCCGCCGGCGCGGGGGAGTGCCCCATCATAGGGATTGCTCCGGCCGTGGGGAACGCCATTTTCGACGCCACGGGGCAGCGGGTGCGCTCGCTGCCCATGGCGCCCCAGGGGCTGGGGGGTTCGGCGAGCGGCACGGGGTGATGGGGTGGTCAGACCATCAGGAATCCGCCATGTCAAGGCAAAGTAGAAATGTCCTATTCCCAGCAAAGTAGAAATGTCCTATTCCCAGCAAAGTAGAAATGTCCTGTTTTGAAAGGGCGGCGGGAGGGACGGGGTTAAAGTGGATTCGATGTTCTGGGGGAAGCGCGCTCCCTGGGGCAGATCCGAAGACCGCTGCGACGGGGCTGGCTCCGAAGCAGACGGCGCCAAGCCCCCAGTCAAACCGGGCCATGAGATGCCCGTTCTGGGGGTTTTGGTTTTTGTGGGCGGATCTGCTTTGGTGAAGCCTCCGAGCAGCGGTCTTCGGATAGATAAAGCGCGAAGATCGCCGGGCCGGTTTTGCCCGGCGTTCCATTTGCCTTTCGTCGCGGTGAGTGTGCTCAACTGCGCGCATTGGATACCCCGATGGCCTGGCGCAATGAGGGGCCGGAGCGGACGGAGAAATGGTTCATCCAATCGCTCTTGCGTTTGGCCTCGCCGGTTGGGCGCGCGGGTTTGGCCTCTGTCATCTTGAGCGGCGGCAACTCGTGTAGCGGCGGCGCGCAGCGGCGCACGCGCACATAGCCGTCTTGGAACCACACAGCGATGGTCCCGTCCAATCGCTCCTCTACCCGCACCATGGCTTTGCGCATTCCCGCCCGAATGTCCCGGCGGTCGATTTGGTAAAACTTTCCGTCATACCGCACGGTGTAATCGTTGGTCACCTGCCGCTGTTCGACGTGGCTCAGAATCGCCGCCAGATTGTGCGCTTTGCCCAGCGGCCGATGGGCGTCGGCGGCATCGGCCGCCTCCACCGTCAAGGTCTGGTTCCACCAAGGCAGATACTCCTCCGCCAGGTATGCATTGGCCTCTCCGATGGTGCGCACCCCGGCCACACGCATCCCTTTCACCAAGCGGTCCTGCGCCGTCAGGAACTGGCGCTCGACGCGGCCCTTGGCCTGCGGTGAGTGCGCCGGAATCCAGACCACGTGCAGCTCGTGCAAGGCCCGCTCAATCTGCGTCGGCGGCATCGGGGGCCGGTCTCGGCCTTCGCGCTGCTCCTGCCGTTTGGTCTTGACCGCCACCTGAAACATGCCCGCCTTATCCGTGTAAAACGCCAGCGGCCGGCCGAACCGCTCCAGGTACGCCCACAGCAGCCGCATGTTCTCTTCGCTGGTGTCGTGATGCACGAAGCGCGCGAACAGCCGGCTGGCAGTTTCCGATTCGACGCTCGTCCACGCAGTTCATGGATTACCGCCCGGTCCCCTTTTCGCCGCAGCTTGCGCAGGAGCCGCCGCACCTGCCGCTCCGTGACACCGATCTCCTCGGCTGCCTGCTTCTGCGTGATCAGTTTCTTCTTGGCCTTCTTCAAGGCCACCAGCCGGTCTCTCTCGGCTTGGGTCATCAGTAGTTGTCCTTTGTCCACCCTCCAGGCTGGACCCTGTCAATAGGACATTTCTACTTTGCCCAAATAGGACATTATCATTTTGCCGCGACAGTGCAGAAGTGAGAGCTGTTGGGCGTCGTGTTAAGATATTGAAATTCGTAAGTATCGGTATTGTGGAGGCTCTAGATGGAGACGGAATTGCGTGTTTGTCCGAAGACCGGAATACGGCTGGAGAGACCAGCGGAGCGTCGCAAATGGCGGTGGCCTCTCGCGGTCTTGGGACTAATCTCTCTGGCATGGTTCTTGATTCGCGTACTTCCAAAGCCAAGCCGCGCATCCTACCCGTGCCAGAGGGCCGTTGCTCCGCTCGCGGCAGGCTTCGTCACGTGGCTGGCCGGCTTGGTGGCGCCTGCAATCCTTCTTCGAAAGGCGCGGGCACTTTCGAAAATCGCCGGACCGAAAGCGGTTGGCGTTTCGATCGTATTGACCGTGTTCTTCGCCGCAGTCTGTTCAATTATGAATTCCTCACGGTCCCTTTTGGCCTTCGATGAGAGAGATTCCCCGTACAGACTATTAGATGGTCCGCTTTCCCCGGTCGGGGTCGGCCGAGGTATTTCGCCGGGACGTGTTGTTTGGGCGCGAGATCCGACCGCCGTCTCGTGGAACATGACCGGCTCCTGGTGGGAGGACGCTTACAACAATCAGGCGGCGATCGACCGCATGGTTTCACGCTCCATCCAGTGGCTGTCGAACGAAAAGAGCGATGCGAAGGCGTGGGATGTGCTCTTCCGGTACTTCAACCGAGTCCACGGCCGGGCAGAACGGGGTTACAAGACCGGTGAGAAGATCGCGATTAAGGTGAACCTGAACAATACGACGGACCACGGTACAACCAATCGGCTTAATACATCGCCTCACCTGACGATGTCTCTGGTCAATCAGCTCATCAATGCGGGGCACGTGAAGCCCTCCGACATCACAGTGTTAGATCCGAGCCGCTTTGTTCCGGCGAACCTGTACGAGAAGATCCACGCTGTCTACCCGGGCGTGGTATTCGTGGACCATATCGGGGGGGACGGACGCGTCAAGGCCGATTTCAAGATGAATGCCATCCCATTTTCCCTCGCCGGCGGAAATGCGAGCGGTATCGCGACCGCTGCAATTGAAGCTACCTACCTCATTGATGCCTCGCTTCTCAAGGGGCACGTTAATTCGGGCGTCACTCTTTCGGCGAAGAATCTGTTTGGACTGACGAGCATCAATCCGGACTGGCATAAAAATGCGCATGATCATTTCAATCAGAACCGCGATGGCACTCCCAGCTACTCGACCTTTACCGACTTTTTGGGCCACAAGGATCTTGGTGAAAAAACGATGCTCTTCCTGATCGATGCACTCTATGCCAACGATCTGGTCGACGATCCACCTCATTTGAAGTGGAAGATGGCTCCTTTCAATGGCAACTGGCCGGCGAGTTTGTTCGCCTCTCAGGATGGCGTGGCTATCGACTCGGTGGGCTTGGATTTCTTGAGGTCGGAGTGGCCGAACCTGGCGGACCTTTCGTACTGCGATGACTATATGCGGGAAGCGGCGTTGGCAGACAATCCACCATCCAAGACATTCTACGATCCGGAACACGACGGGACCAAGTGCACTAGTCTTGGCGCGCATGAGCACTGGAATAACGCGACCGACAAGAAATATTCGCGGAACCTTGGAAAGAACCAAGGAATCGAGTTATACACCGGGCCGATCTAAAGGGCTCGAACCGTCGCATCTATGCCCGCCGGGTGCCCTTGCGGCGCCGGTAGAGAGGGTACAGTGTAAGCGTTAGAGCATCCCATCTGGCCAAGCGCCGCCGTTGATGATGCAGTGGAAGGGTGGACGAGCAAACACAGTTTGACGCCCACACCTTGGCGCAGTTGCTGGACGTGCTGGAGCGGCGTTGAGCATGTTCGGCTGGGGGCCGGCGACGCGGATCTGTTTGGCGGCGGGGGCAACGGACATGCGCAAGGGCTTCGAAGGCCTCTACGGGTTGGCGCGCGACCGGCTGCTGTGCGAGCCTCTGAACGGGCATGTGTTCCTGTTCGCCGACGCGCCAAGGAATCGCCTGAAACTCCTGTTCTGGGATTCATGTGACGTAACCGATTATGTGGAGTTGACCCAAGCACGCGCTTCCCTATCGCCACTGTGAGCCCATTACTCTCCACATAACTCGCGCCCTTTGCGAAAGGGGCTAGCATCGAGACCTGGCCGCCGCGGCGACCCATCTCATTATGGAAAGCTGCCGCCGGCTGAAGATTCCGATCCGAAAATACTTGGCTGGCGTCCTACCCGGCTTGGCCGGCAGGTCAGTTCAGCGACTCGCAGAGCTTACACCCACGGCTTGGGCGGCGGCGCGGCGATAGTCCAAGCCGCCGCCTATGTCAACCCTAGTAGTTCCTCGGACGCATACGTTCATCTAACGTGCTACCGGCGACTGGTGCCGCCCTCACGCCCTTCCTGCTCCGGGCCTCCAGCGCCGCCGAACCGAGCAAACCTTTTTCGATCACAACACATTGTCCGAGCAGAATCAACTACTTACGTATTTGACTCGACTGCGGCATCGTACACTGTGGACAGGGGGGAATCCGCTTTGGTCACTATCCGAAATTGGCTTTGTTCGGTATTTCGCGTGGCGCAGCCGCAACGGCCCGTTTCCGGGGTCCAGGCGTCCCCAGCCGCCAATCAGCGCATTTTGGCTTCGTTCCGTCATCCTGGCAAGGCGGCCAATGTTCCGGCCCCCGGCCCCTGGTCCCCGCCGTGGTGACGGCCTCTTCCCCGCCCGGACCCATGCCGACCCTTGCCGACACCCATATCCAGTTGAAATTGAGGCGCTTACACACAGGCACCCTCCGGGAGACGCATCTTGCGAAAAAACCCCTCCCGATGCGTCTCCCAACCTCGACCAACCGCCGCAACCAGCAGAAAAATAAACACTTACAACGTCATGAATAAAAACTTCACACACACGATAAAGATGCGTCACCCGGGTGGGCTGCTTGACCACCGCTCCCCCCGCCTTTTCACACCTCCGGATTCCTTTCCCAGAATCTTGCTAAAATATTTAGTTAAGGGGGTGTAGTGTTTCTCATCACTCGGAGGGAACAGTTCGGCCCGTCAACCTTTCTCTGGGACGTGCTCGCCCCGGATGTCGCCCGCGCAGTGCGTCCTGGACATTTCATCATGGCTCGCCTCGACGAGCATGGCGAACGCATCCCGCTCACTGTGGCCGACTTCAATGCGAGCCAGGGCACGGTCACGGTGGTGATCCAGGCCGTGGGCAAGACCACCATCGAGATGGCCACCCTGCGCCAAGGCGACTTCATTCTCGATTTCATCGGTCCTCTGGGGCTGCCCAGCCACATACGGGAATTGGATGGCACCGTGGTGCTGGTGGCCGGGGGCCTCGGCGTCGCGCCGATTTTTCCCCAACTGCGCGAGTACAAGAGCGCGGGCAACCGAACCATCTCGATTGTGGGCTTCCGCAACCGCGACTTGATGTTTTGGGAGGACCAGTTCCGCGAATTCAGCGATGAGCTGATCGTCACCACCGATGACGGCAGCTACGGGCGCAAGGGGTTCGTCTCACATGCGCTCGCCGACGTTCTCGGCGTTGAGAATGACGTGCGCGAGGTCGTGGCCATTGGCCCGCTTCCCATGATGAAGGCCTGCTGCGAGGTGACCAGGCCGTCGGGGATTCCCACTATAGTCAGCTTGAATTCCATCATGGTGGATGGCACCGGGATGTGCGGGTCGTGCCGCGTGACCGTGGACGGGAAGATGAAGTTCGCCTGCGTGGATGGCGCGGATTTCGACGGGCACCTGGTGAATTTCGACGAGCTGGCGCTGCGGCAGAAGCGCTTCGAGCACGAAGAGAAAGCCGCGCTGGCACGGTACCGCAGCGAATCGGCGATACTGGCCAGCCTGAAAATGCCGGCGGAATCGGGCGGCCTGCCGCCGGTCTCGAAGTGCGAGCTGCCGCAGCCCGTTGCCGCGGCGCCCAGGCCGCTGGTCCCCAAAAACCTCAGGAGCATACCGCCCGAGCGCGCGCCCATGCCGCAGCAGCCGCCGGAAGTGCGCCGGCACAATTTTGAAGAGGTGGCGCTCGGGCTCGACCTCGAAGCGGCCCTGCACGAGGCGGAGCGCTGCCTCCGCTGCAAGAAGCCGCGCTGCATTCCGGGCTGCCCGGTGGGTATCGACATTCCCGGCTTTATCGCGGCCATCCAGCGGAAAGACGTCCGGAGCGCGTACCGGATTCTGAAAAGCACCAACGCCTTGCCGGCGGTGTGCGGGCGCGTGTGCCCGCAGGAATCGCAGTGCGAGGCAACCTGCGTGGTGGGGGCCAAGTACCAGCCGGTAGCCATCGGAAGGCTCGAGCGGTTCGTAGCCGACTGCGCCATGGGGCGCGGATGGGATGAGTTTCCCGCCACCGATGCGGCTGCCCAAAAAAAGGCGGCCATCGTCGGTTCCGGCCCGGCCGGCCTGGCCTGCGCCGGAGAGCTGGCGCGCAATGGCGTCAAGGTGACCATCTTCGAGGCGCTGCACGTGGCCGGCGGCGTGCTGAAGTACGGCATCCCGGAGTTCCGGCTGCCCGACGTCATCATCGACGCCGAAATCGAAAACCTCAAGAAAATGGGGGTCGAGATCCGGCTCGATACCGTCATTGGCAAGCTGTTCACCATTCCGCAGCTTCTCGGCGGGATGGGCTACCAGACGGCATTCGTGGGCACTGGCGCGGGGTCGCCCAAGTTCGCCCAGATTCCCGGCGAGGCTTACAACGGGGTCTTTTCGGCCAACGAATTCCTGACGCGCGTGAACCTGATGCGCGGCTATCGGCAGCCCTTGTACGACACGCCCGTGGGCATGGGCGAGCGGGTGGCGGTGGTGGGGGCGGGCAACACCGCCATGGACGCCTGCCGCGTGGCCCTGCGCATGGGCGCGGAACAGGTGACCTGCGTGTACCGCCGCACCCGCCACGAATCGCCGGCGCGCGGCGAGGAATTGGAGCATGCCATCGAGGAAGGCGTCGAGTTCATGTGGCTGACGGCGCCGATCGAGATTGTGGGCGATTCCTCGGGCTGGGTCACGGGCATGCTTTGCCGGAGGATGGAGCTGGGCGAACCCGATGCTTCGGGACGGCGGCGGCCGGTGCCGGTGGCGGGCCCGGATCTCCTGCTCGACGTGGATACCGTGATTTATGCCCTCGGAACCACGGCCAACCCCATCATCGCGCAGACTACGCCGGGGCTGAAGGTCAACCAGTGGGGCTACATCGAAATCGACGAGCGCACCCGAATGACCTCCGTCGCGGGCGTGTTCGCGGGCGGCGATATCGTGACCGGCGCCGCCACCGTGATTCTGGCCATGGGTGCCGGAAAGCTGGCCGCGCGCGGTATGATCGAGTACATGTAATATG
The DNA here is from genome assembly GCA_003170915.1 of Bryobacterales bacterium. Lineage (GTDB taxonomy): Bacteria > Acidobacteriota > Terriglobia > Bryobacterales > Bryobacteraceae > Fen-178. The sequence continues at coordinate 21,740 of PMYB01000033.1, forward strand.
CCATCCACTTGTCCCAAGTGCCGCCGGGTTTTGGACGAAGACGAGATCTGCTGCGCGCAGGTGCGCTATACCTGGCGCTGCAAGAGCTGCTTCAAACTGACCACCGGGTTCGCCATTCCGTATGGCAAGTGCTTCATGTGCGGCGGCGAGCTGGAGGTCATTCCGGGACGCGACCTGGGCGACTCCATGCGCTTCCGCGCCATCCGCGACGCCGTGCAGTTCGAGCTCGATTCGTTCCACTTCTACAAGCTGGCGCGCGACAAGGCCCACACGCCGGAACAGCGCGCGGTGCTGGAAGGGCTCTACGAAGCCGAGTTGGATCATCTGCACGAACTCGAGGAGAAGTACCATGCCCACCTCGATCGTAAGGTGGTGGAGCTTTCCGCGGACGAACAAACCCTGCTTTCCAACTGGCTCTTCCGCGGCATCCAGGTGACGGAAGACTCGGGGCTGGTGGAGCTATACCAGGCAGCGCTCGAAATGGAACGCCGCACGCGAGACCATTTCAAGAAGCTGGCGCGGGAGGTTCCGCCGGGACTCGAAGCCGAGCTGTGCGAAGAGCTGGCCGCCGAGGAAGAGGAGCACGTCGCCATGCTCGAAATGGAGCTCGAGCAGATCGGCTAACCGCATTTCTGTGTGCGCCGCTCCTTGGCCCCCTGTGGCGCAGGCACTCATGCCTGCCGCGTCCCGACTCATCGGGACGCTCTTGGCCGGTCGGCCAACGCGCTGTGCTTGCGTCCGAACGGGAAGTATATGCCGAATCCGATCGCCAGCCACACAAAGAACCGTACCCATGTTTCCAGTGGAAGCGCCATCATCAGCACCAGGCAAAAGCCGATCGATATCCCCGGCAGCCAGGGCGAGCCGGGAACCCGGAAGCCGCGCGGGCGGTTCGGCTGTTTCCTCCGCAGCACAATCACGCCCACCGACACCAGGATGAACGCGAACAGCGTCCCGATATTGGCCAGGTCCGCGAACGTCCCGATGTCCAGAATGCCCGCCGGAATCCCCACCACCAGCCCGGCGACCCAGGTGCTGATATGCGGCGTCTTATAGACCGGGTGTACTTTCGAGAATGCTTTCGGCAGCAGACCGTCGCGCGACATCGCAAACCAGATGCGCGCCTGCCCGTATTGAAATACCAGCAGCGAGGAGATCATCCCCAAGATGGCGCCGATACTCACCCACCGGCGAATGCCGTTGTATCCCAGGGCCTTGAGCGCGTCGGCCACGGGCGCCTCGCCGGTCAGGCTCCTCCACGGAGCGATGCCCGTCAACACCAGCGCCACCGAGATATACAGCACGGCGCAGATCACCAGCGTCATGATGATGCCGAAGGGCAGGTCTCGCTGCGGGTTCCGGCACTCCTCGGCCGCCGTGGAAACCGAATCGAAGCCGATGTAGGTGAAGAACACGATGGCCGAGCCGGTGAGCACGCCGGAAAAGCCGTTGGGCAGGAAGGGATGCCAGTTGGCGGTGTTTACGGCCCGCGCCGCGCCCAGCACGAAGATCAGAATGGCGGCAATCTTGATGCACACCATGGCATTGTTGGTCCCGGCGCTCTCACGCACGCCGATCACCAGAATATAGGTGAGCACCAGCAGGACGATCAGCGCCGGCAGATTGAACCAGGCGCCCGTGAAGTGATCGCCCACAATGGGCGGCATGGAGAGCTTGGCCGGCAGGTGCAAACCGAAAAGGTTTTCCAGAACGTCTTGCAGATATCCGGAGAAGCCCGCCGCCACCGCCATGTTGGAGACGGCGTACTCCAGAATCAGGTCCCAGCCGATGATCCACGCGATCAGCTCGCCCAGCGTGGCATAAGCATAGGTGTACGCGCTGCCGGCAATGGGGATCATGGATGCCAGCTCGGCGTAGCACAGCGCCGCGAAGCTGCACGCCAACGCCGTCAGCAGGAAGGAGAGCGAAATGCCCGGTCCCGCGCCGGGCCGCCCGATGGTGGAAAGCGCATGCGAGCCGTGCAGCATCAGATCCATGACGGGCGCGTGCAGGATGGATTTGTAGTGGAGGGTCTCTCCGGCGGCCGCCGTGCCGGTGAGGATGAAGATACCGGAGCCGATCACCGCGCCGATGCCGAACGCCGTCAGGCTCCACGGTCCTAGCGTGCGCCGGAGCTTCTTCTCCGGATCTTCGGAGGCGGCGATCAGTGCATCGATGCTTTTTGTGCGGAACAGGCCCACTGCGCGCCGCCTCGCCCGTTACCGCTTGCGCTGGCCCTGAGCCTGGTGGCGGATCTTCTTCTTCGCCGAGCCGCGGGCCACGCCGGCCGCGCGTTTCGCCTTGGGCGCCGCCTTCTTGCGCGCCACGCGCTTCAGCTTCTTGCGTTCGGTGGTGTCGGTGACTTTCTTCGTGTTCATTCAGTTTCTTTTCAGTCCTGCGTATTTTTCGAGCAGCTTCTTAAGGCCGTAACGAGGGAAGTTAACAGTGATCTTAGCATCTTCGCCGTCGCCTTCGCGACGTATCACCGTTCCGGTGCCGTACTTGGAATGTTCCACCGTCATGCCGGCCCGCACGCCCCGGGGAGCGGGCGGGGGAGCCACAGTCAAAGGTTTGGCGGGCATACCCACGGGGCGCGGCGGAACCGGCGGCGTTTTGAGGTCGGGCCGCGGCGGCCCGGCCGGCTGGCCGGGCTTGAAGGGCATTCCCCGATCGTTGAAGAACTGCGAGATGTTGTCGAGCGAATTGTAGGTCTTCCCCGTGAACGTGCTGCGCTGGGCCGATTGCCGCACGTCGAGGCGCTCGGGAAGCAGATCGACCTCGCCGGGCTCGTCCCGCGGGCCGAGGTCGTCCACCAGGTGCACGGGTATTTCGTTCAGAAACCCGGAGGGCGATGTCCGCTCCTGCTCTCCGGCGCCGAATCGCCGCCGGTACTTGGCCCACGTGAGGATCAGCCGCTTGCGCGCGCGNNCCGACGTAGCACAGCCGCCGTTCCTCTTCGAGCATTTCCGCGGAATCCATCGACCGGCTGTGCGGGAACAGGCCCATCTCCAGGCCGGAGAGGAACACCAGCGGAAACTCCAGCCCCTTGGCGTTGTGCAGCGTCATCAGGTTCACCGGCGAGTCCTCGTCGAAGGCGTCGGCCTCCGACACCAGCGCGGCATGGTCCAGGAAATCCCCAATGGTTTCGCCGCGCTCGCCGGCCTCCGCCGCCGCATTGACCAGCTCGCCCAGGTTCTCCAGGCGCGACTCGGATTCCGGGATCTTCTCGTTCTGCAGCATGTGGCGGTACCCGGTGCGTTCGAGGATGAACCTCAGCAGGTCCGGCAGCGGGGAAGAGCTGGCCACCAGGGAAAGTTCCTGAATCAGGTTGCGGAACGTCACCAGCGCGGACTGCGAGCGGGTGGAGAGATGCTCATCGTCGATGACGCGCCCGATGGAGTCCCACAGGTTCAGCCCGTGCTCGCGCCCATAGCGCTCGATCTGCTCCACGGTGGTGCGCCCGATGCCGCGCGCCGGCGTGTTGATGATGCGCAGCAGGCTCACCGAATCGGAGTTGGATGCCGCCAGCTTCAAATACGCCACCGTGTCTTTGATTTCCGCGCGCTGGTAAAAACTGAAGCCGCCCACGATGTTGTACTTGCGCCCGTAGCGCCGCAGGGCCTCTTCGATCCGCCGCGACTGGGCATGCGTGCGGTAGAGGATCGCCACGCGATCGCCGGGATTCCCCGCCAGATGTTTTTCGGTGGTGTCGGCGATAAACAGCGCTTCGTTCTCGGCGTCGAAGGCGGCGTAGAGGCCCACGTGCTCGCCCTCGGCGCCTTCGGTCCAGAGTTTCTTCCCCTTGCGCGCCTTGTTGTTCTCCACCACCGCGCCGGCCGCCGCCAGGATGGTTTTCGTGGATCGGTAGTTCTGCTCCAGCCGGATGGTGCGGGCCTTGGGAAAATCGCGCTCGAAATCGAGAATGTTGCGGATGTCGGCCCCGCGCCAGCTATAGATCGACTGGTCTTCGTCCCCCACCACGCAGACGTTGCAGTGCTGTTGGGACAGCAGGCGCATCAGCTCGTACTGGGGGCGGTTGGTGTCCTGGTACTCGTCGATCATGATGTAGCTCAGCCGGCGGTTCCACGCCTCGCGCGTGGCATCGTCGTGGCTGAGCAGGCGGACGGCTTCGAGCAGCAGGTCGTCGAAATCCAGGGCGTTGGCCGTGTGCAGCGCCTTCTCATATTCCTCGAACACCTTGGCCAGCGTCTCGGTTTCCTTGTTGATGGCGCGCTTGTAGAAGTCCTGCGGCGTCTCCTTGCGGTTCTTGGCGTGGCTGATTTTGGAAAGCGCCGCGCGGTACTGCATGAAATCTTTTTCGTCCAGGCCGAGACCGCGGTAGGTGGCCTTGACTATGCCGAGCTGGTCCTCGTCGTCGTAGACGCTGAAGCGCCGTGTGAAACCGCGGCGAATGCGCGCCAGCGGATCGCCGTCTCGCCGCAGCATCCGCACGCAGAACGAGTGGAAGGTGGAGATGTTCGGCGGGGAATCGAGATTCGCGTCTTCGAGCAGCGCGGAGACGCGCCCCCGCATTTCGTCGGCGGCCTTGTTGGTGAAAGTGACCGCCAGGACGGCGGACGGAGGCACGCGCCGCGCGGTGACGATATACGCGACGCGGTGGGTAATGACGCGGGTCTTGCCGCTGCCCGCGCCAGCCAGAATCAGAAGCGGCCCTTCCGTATGCATCACCGCTTCGCGCTGCTGCGCGTTCAGCCCTTTGAGAAAATCCATGAGATGAGGACTGATTCGAGTTTAACATGCGGGGTGGCGCGGCCACTCATGGCTGCCGGTCACGCTGTCCACGGATTGATGGCCTCTATGCCACAGCCCTGGAAATCGGCGGTGTTCCGGGTTGCCACGGCCGCACGATGCGACCGGGCAATTGCTGCGATCATGGCATCCAACTGCGATATAGGGCGGCCCGCCCGGTCTCGTGCCGCCACAATTCTGGCAAACCCGCGAGCGGCATCCTCATCGAAGGGCAGTATCCGGCCAGCAAACTCCTCGGCGAACATCTTCCCGACGGCCGCCAGCAATCGCAGGCGGCGCTTACCCGGCGGCAGCGTCTCAACGCCATGCAGAACTTCCGCCTCGGTGATGGTCGTCGTGAACACAGACAATGGTTGCTGGGCGGCGAGCCAACCGAGGACTGTGTGGGAAGGCAGAGGCTTGAGAGCTTCCGAAAGCACGTTCGTGTCGAGGAGTATCACTTGGCGAGCTTCGGGGGACGACGGACAGCTTCACGAGGCGGGAAGGCGAGTTCCACACCGCCAAGAGGTTCGATATGCCGCCGGATCGATTCCGCGAGATTGAGCCGGGGAACCCGTTGCCCCGCCACTCCGGCCTTCAGGATTTCACGCGCCTCTTCTTCTATGGACCTCCCGTGGCCAGCCGCCCGCAGGCGCAGATTCGCCTTAACCGCGTCATCCAGGCGTCGTATAGTGATGCTCGCCATACATCAATGATATCACTGCAATCACATAACGTCTGTGAGACCCCGGTCCGCACCAACGCGTGCCGTAGTAGCATAAGGCAGTGAAGGCCAACGTCCCGGCTGCTATTTGCCTTGCCGTGTTCTTATACTGCTGCTGGATGGTCCATCGCAGCCGCCATTCCTACTTCCCGCCGGACACCACTTATAAAGTCGAAGTCACGGTCCATGGGCCGGACGGAAAAATCATCAAGCCGATAGCGCGGGCGGTTCGGTGAATGCTCCCTATTTCGCCGCCGCGTTGAGCAAGCCGCGCACGCGCAGCCAGTCCGCCAGACGCGCCAGCCAGGAGGAAAGCGCGGCGTCCGTCGGAGCCAGCCCTACGCCGTGCGGACCGCGTTCGTAGATGTGCATCTCGGCCGGGACTCCGGCTTTCCGCAGCGCCATGTAGAACTGGACGCTGTTCTCCACCGGCACCGTGGTGTCCGCGGTGGTGTGGAACAGGAACGTGGGCGGCGTCTGCGGGGTCACCTGCAATTCATTCGAGAGATTTTCCACCAGCTTGGGGTCGGGATTGTCGCCCAGCAGCATTTGGAGCGAACCGCGATGCGTGAACTGGCCGAACGTGACCACGGGGTAGCACAGCACCAGGAAATCGGGACGGCTGCTCACACGGTCGATGGGGTCGGAAGCGCTGGCGTTTCCCGCGTCGAAATGCGTGCCGGCCGTGGATGCCAGGTGCCCCCCGGCCGAGAAGCCCATGATGCCGATGCGGTCCGGCAGCACGCGGAGGTCGGCGGCCTTGTAGCGGACCGTGCGGATGGCGCGCTGTGCGTCGCCCAGTTCCACCGGGTGGTGGTATTTCGGTCCCAGCCGGTATTTCAACACGAAGGCCGCGACCCCGATCGAATTCAGCCAGCGCGCCACCTGGTCGCCTTCCTTGTCCATCGAAAGGTGCGCATAGCCGCCGCCGGGGCACACGATCACCGCGGTGCCGGTCCCCCGGCCCTGCGGCACGACATACGGCGCGAGCGTGGGCTGGTCTTCGTCCTGAGTGCCCTGGGCGCCGGGCGCAGCGCCGGGCCACAGCGGGTCGGCTTTCGGCATGTCGGGCGGCGCCTGGGCAACCAGGGCGCCCGCCATCAAGACTAAAACAAGCGGAATGCGGCTCATGTGGTTAACAGTACCACCCTTACCAGGGTTCTCTCTTACGAGGAAATCATATACCTTGACCTTGAACTCTGAAGTTCGCACGGTCACCATGAAGCACGGTTTTGCGATGCTGGCCGCCGCGGGCGTGCTGGCCTTCCACCTGCCGGCAGAGGACGGCGCTCGGCAAGCGGATCGTCGTAACGTTCGAGGATGCCGCGTAGCGGCGGTTGGCCCACGACCGCCCGAGTAGGCTGCTCCACGCCCCCTCCACCACCGGTGTTAAACTGATTCTTCAAAGGCGGATCTACTTGTACCGGTATGTGTTTCCGGCCTTCCTGATCATGGCCCTGACGGTTCCCGCGGCCATGTCTCAAGAAGGCCAGCTCGACGCCAGCCCCGGGCTTTTCACCGTCATGGCCGCGCTCAATGCCGTCGGCTATGCGGCCGACCTGTCGTCGCCGAATAATCATCCGCTGCGGGACGCCATCCGCGCGGAACTGGCCAAGCGGAACATCCCTTCACTTCCAGCCATCAAGGCTTTTTTCGACCGGCACCGCAAGAATAACGACACCGCCGAGTTGAGCCAGTACATCTCCTTCGCGCTCACCGCGGGCGGGCCGCCGGACTTCGCCATCGGGCTGCGCGACGTCGAAATCCCGCCGGACGTGACCCCCTTGCAGGGGCTTTCCCCGCTGCTGGCGGCATTCTACAAGGAAGCCCATATCGAAGACTTGTGGAACCGGTCGCAACGCGTCATCGACCAATACATCGAGCGGTATCACGGGCCCGTTTCCGAGGCCGTGCTCCAAGTGAACGCCTACCTGCGGCAGCAAACCTCCGGAGCCAGAGGCCGCCGTTTTCAGATTTATGTCGAGCTGCTGGCCGCGCCCAACCAGATCCAGACGCGCAGTTATGGCTTTGTGTACACCATCGTCATCACGCCCTCTCCGGAACTGCGTACTTTCGATGTGCGGCACGCGTATTTGCACTACCTGCTCGATCCGCTGTCGACTAAGTACCAGGAGATTCTGGAACGCAAGAAGGGGCTTTCCGACCACGCCCAGCGCGCCCACGCGCTGGCCGATTCGTTCAAGGACGATTTCCTGCTGCTGGTCACGGAATCGCTCATCAAGGCGGTGGAGGCGCGGCTGGACCATAAGCCGGAAGGGGTCCAGGCGGCCCTACGCGAGGGTTACATTCTGGCCCCGTATTTCGCCGAACATTTGGCGGCTTATGAGAAGCAGGAACAGTCCATGGCGTTCTACTATTCGGACCTGGTGGGGGCCATCGACGTGGTGAAGGAAGACAAGCGCCTTTCCAACGTGGAATTCAATCGAGAGGAGACCGTGCGCACGGTGAAATCCGCGCCGCAACCGGGCCCAGTGGGCACCCCCGCACCGCTTACCGGCGCGGCCAAGACGCTGGAGGAAGCGGAACAGACTTACACGGCCCGGGACCTGGACACGGCGAAGAAACTATACCTCGACGTTTTGCAGCAAACGGACAGCCAGCCCATGCATGCGGCGGTATACTACGGTCTCGCGCGGATCGCGGTGCTTCAGCAAGACCCCGAAACGGCCGAGAAGCTGTTCGAGAAGACCCTAGAATCGCAACCCGAGGCGCAGGTGAAGGCCTGGGCACTCGTTTATCTGGGGAGGCTTTCCATGGCCGCGGGAGACCGCGAACAGGCGGTCAAACATTTCCAAGACGCTCTGAAGGTGGATGGCGCATCGCTCCCCGCGCGCCAAGCCGCGGAACTGGGCGTGCGACAACTTTTAAGGCAGGACGGAAAACAAGGAGTTCTGAAATGAAACGAATGATTCTCACCGGCGCCCTGGCATTGGTGGCTGGTGTTTCAAGCCTGATGGCGCAAGCGGCGCCACCCAAGGCGCCGGCCCCCAAATCGAAGGACGAACTGGCGGCGCTGCAGACACTGATCAATGCGCGGTCCAACCCGGATGCCACCATCAAGGCTGCCGAGGACCTGATGACCAAGTTTGCGGATACCGATTTTAAGGATCTGGCGCTGTTTTCGGAGGCAGGGGCCTACGAGCAGAAGCGCGACATCGACAAAGCGCAGACTTACGCCGAACGCACTCTGGAGGTGAACCCCAAGTACTTCCAGGCCACGCTGATGCTGGCCGAGTTGCTGGCGCAAAGCACGCGCGAAAACGACCTGGACAAGGAAGAGAAACTGAGCAGGTCCGAGAAGTACGCCCATGACACCATGGAGTTGGTGAAGGAAGCGACCAAACCCAATCCGCAGATCCCGGACCAGCAGTGGGAAGACGCCAAGAAGGACATCACGGCCGAAGCCCACAACGCCTTGGGCCTGGCCGCGCTGGTGCGCAAGAAGTACGACGTGGCCATCGCCGAGTTCAAGGCGGCGGCGGATGGCTCGGCTCACCCCGAGCCGGCTTACCAGGTGCGGGAGGCATCGGCGCTTCAGTCGGCGGGCAAGTATGACGAAGCCATCGCCATCTGCGACAAGATCATGGCCGATCAGCAGGTTCATCCGCAGATCAGGCAGGTGGCCCAGGCGATTCGCGCCACCGCGATCAAGGCGGGCGGGAAGAACACCACCCCTCCGGCTGCTCCGGCTGCTCCGACTGCTCCGGCTCCTCCGGCCCCTCCGCCCCCAGCCGAGAAGAAGCAGTAAGCTTCCGTACATGCGCGCGGAGCCGGCATCGCTGGAGTTGAGAATCGATTACCAGTTCTCCCACGCGGAGTTGCTGCGCCGCGCGCTCATCCACAGTTCGCTCGCCAACGAATCCCGCACGGGCGTCAGTTCTACTCTGAACGACAACGAGCAACTCGAGTTTCTGGGCGATTCGGTGCTCGGGTTTCTCGTTGCCGAGGCCCTGGTCCGGCGTTTTCCCGAGTATCGCGAAGGCGAGCTTTCGCGGCTGAAGGCCCACCTGGTGAGCGCGGCCCATCTCCATGGAGTGGCGCGGCGTCTCGATCTGGGTAGCTATCTGGAACTGGGCCGGAGCGAGGAGATGAGCGGCGGCCGCGCCAAGAAGACGCTGCTGGTGGACGCACTCGAAGCCATCATCGGCGCCATGTGGCTGGATGGCGGACTGGAAGCCGTCCGGAGCTTCGTCGCCGCGCACGTGCTGGACGCCCCGTTCTTCGGAGATGAGGAGGCGGGCACCGACATCCAGCCGGCCATCACCAATTTCAAGAGCGCGCTTCAGGAACTGGCGCAGGCGCACAAGCTGCCGCAACCGCGCTACACGATTGTGCGGGAGCGGGGCCCGGAGCACTCCAAAACGTTCACGGTGGAGGTGCGGGTCGGCAAGGATTGGGCCGGACAGGCCGACGGCCGCACCAAGAAGATCGCCGCGCAGAGGGCGGCGCGCGGAGTTTACGAGCGGCTGCGGCAAGAGGCGTCCCCGGATTCGCCGCCCGCGGAACCCCACCTGGGAGCCGGCTCGCCAACATGAGCGGCTTCATGAACCCGGCGGAATTCGCCAACATCGCAAAATCCGAAGAGCATTTCTGGTGGTACCGGGGCATGCGGAGCATCCTGTTCCGCATGATGGATCCCTACCTGGCGGGGCGGAGCATCGGCCGCGCCCTCGAAGCCGGGTGCGGCACGGGTTACTTCTCGCACCTGCTGCAGACCGAACGCGGCTGGCCGGTGGTGCCCATGGATTTCAGTTGGCACGGCCTTCGCTACGCGCGCGACATGGGCGTCGAACGCGCCGTGCAGGGTGACATCAGGGAGCTTCCCTTTGCGGACGGCGCCTTCGACCTGGTGATGTCCGTGGACGTGCTGCCGCACCTGCCGCGCGGCCAGGAGCAGCTCGCCGCGCGTGAGCTGGCGCGAGTGCTGGCGCGCGGCGGTCTCCTGGTTGTCCGCACGGCGGCGCTCGACATCCTGCGCAGCCGCCATTCCCAATTCGCCTTCGAGCGGCAGCGGTTCACGCGGCGCCAACTGATGGGATTGATGACCGGCGCGGGTGTGCGGGTGCTGCGCTGCACGTACGTCAATTCGCTGCTGCTGCCGGTGGCGCTGGCGAAATTCCGGGTGTGGGAGCCGTTGCTCAGTAAACCACCCGCCAGCGGGGTTGAACCGGTGGCGCCCTGGCTCGACAAGCTGCTGTACGCGCCGCTGGCGCTCGAGGCGGCCTGGCTCGGCGCCGGCCACAATCTCCCGGTGGGCCAGTCCCTGGTCCTCATCGGTGAGAAAATGGTATAACCTTGGAGGCCCGCAAATTCCCATCGCTGAGCGTCTTCTTCCCGGCGTATAACGACGCTCCCTCGCTGCCGGGGCTGGTCCGCAAGACGTTCGCCACGCTCGAACCGCACGTCGCCGATTATGAGGTCATCGTGGTCGACGACGGCAGTCGCGACGGCACCGGCGACGTGCTGGAGCAGCTTCGCCGCGAGTACAGCCCCTGGCTGCGCGTGGTGACCCATGCGCACAACCGCGGTTATGGCGGCGCCCTGCGCAGCGGGTTCGCGGCGGCTCAAAAGGAGTTTGTCTTTTACACCGATGGCGACGGGCAATATGACGTCGGCGAGCTTCCCCGGCTGCTCGACCTGGTAGGGCCCGCCACGGGCCTCGTGAACGGCTACAAGCTGGAGCGCCATGATCCGCGGCACCGCGTCTGGATCGGGAATGTTTACAACTTTTGCGCGCGCCTGCTGTTCCGCATTCGCATCCGCGATATCGATTGCGATTACCGGCTGATTCGCCGTGCCCTGCTGGCGAAGATCCGTCTCACTTCCACCAGCGGCACCATCTGCGTCGAGCTGGTGCGGAAACTGGAATTGAGCGGGTGCCAGGTGGTGGAAGTCGGAGTGCATCATTATCCCCGCCTCCATGGAAGGTCGCAGTTCTTTCGAATCCGCTCGCTGGCGGTCACGCTCTTGCAGCTTGTGCGGTTATGGATAAGGCTGGTGATTCTGCGATGACTGTCCCCATGGTCGATTTGCGGCCCATGCTGGCGGCTACCGAGCCGGCCTGGCGGGCCAATCTCGAGCGCCTGTTCGAGCGCATGCAGTTCATTCTGGGCGAACAGGTGGATGCATTCGAGCGGGAACTGGCGGCGGCGTTGGGCGCCCGGTTCGCGGTGACGGCGGGGTCGGGCACGGCGGCCATCGAGCTGGGGATCAGAGCGGCCGGACTGGCCGAGAGCGGCGCGGAGGTGGTGGCGCCCGCCCTCACATCGCCCTACACCGCGCAGGCCATCCTCGCGGCCGGATGCAAGCCGCGCTTCGCCGACATCGACCCGGAGACGCTGCTGCTCAATGCGGAAGACGCCGAAGCGCGCGTCCGCAAGCGCACCGGCGCGCTGCTGCCAGTGCATCTCTATGGGCAGCCGTGCGACCTGCCGCGGCTGGCTGGAATCGCGCGGCGGCGGGGGCTGGTTCTACTGCAGGATGCCTGCCAGGCGCACGGTGCGCAAGAGGCCGGGCGCCCGTTCACCAGCTTTTCGCCGGCCGTCGCGTACAGCTTTTACCCCACCAAGAACCTGCCCTGCCTGGGTGACGGGGGGGCGGTGTTGACCGATTCGCGGGCCGTTGCGGAGAAGGTGCGGCGGCTCCGCGATGGCGGACGGCGCAATGACCAAGTGGCGCGCACGCGCGCCATCAATTCGCGTCTGGATGAGATGCAAGCCTGCTATCTGCGCGCGTTCCTGCCGAAGCTGCCCGAGTGGAACCAGCGCCGCGCGCGGCTGGCGGCTCTCTACGACCAAGCCCTGGCGGGGTGCGACGGCGTCCGGCCGGTCGTACGGCGGACGGGTTCGGTGTGCCATCTCTACGTGGTGCGGGCCACCCAGCGCGCCCGCTTGCGGAAATTCCTAGCGGAACGCGGCGTCATCACGGCCGTGCACTATCCCGTCCCATTGCACTTGCAGCCGGCGTTCCGGGATTGCGGCCTGAAGCGCGGCGCCCTGCCACTGGCAGAACAAGCCTGCCGCGAGGTTCTATCGCTGCCCTTGTGGCCGTATATGCCGGAAACGGCGGTGGAAGAAGTGGCGGCGCGGGTGCGCCAGTTCTACAGCGCGGCGTAGTTGACCACGCGCGGCGGCGGGGCTTCCTCGGCTTCCACCTGAAGCGTAAACGATTTCGTGGCCACCACGCCGTCGTAGCCTTCCGCCAGCAGGGTGTAGTGGGTGGTATGTTCCGGCTCGATTTCCAGGCAATGATTGGGAAAAGGATAGACTTCCTGCATCATGGGAGAGATGCGCACGGATTTGGCGTTCTCCACGCTATAACAGATCCGCGCCGTTTCGCCCGCTGTGAGAATCCCCGTGCTGGCATAGAACTGAAGAATCCGCACCGGCCCAGACGCACCCGCCGGGCGGACCCAGGTGTGGCGGTCGGACCGGTCCACCACGCTCAGTCCCCACATGGCGACCAGCAGACCCACCGCGAAGAATAGCTTTGAGAACGCTGAGAACAGTCGCACAGCCTTCTCTTAGACTCCACTATTCCAGCGAAGGATTCAAGTGCGGTAACGGGCCGGGCGTGCCGGGCCCCTACGTAGGGACGAGGCACACCTCGCCCGCGAGGCCGGTCTACACTAAGTTCATGCCCATTCGAATCGTTCAAGTCGATGCCTTCACCGACCGGCCCTTTACCGGCAATCCCGCGGCCGTTTGCGTGCCGCGGGAAGCCCCCACTGAGCAGTGGATGCGCGATGTGGCGCGCGAGATGAATCTTTCGGAAACCGCCTTTCTGACGCCGCGCGACGACGACGGTTACAACCTGCGCTGGTTCACGCCCGCAGTGGAGGTGGACCTGTGCGGCCATGCGACTTTGGCCAGCGCCCACGTGCTGTGGGAAGACGGCCACCTGCTGGCGGACGAACAAGCGCGGTTTCACACGCGCAGCGGGCTGTTGCTGGCCGACCGCCGCGGGGAGTGGATCGAGCTGGATTTCCCGGCCAAGGTTGCTTCCCCCGCGGAAGCTCCGCCCAATCTGCTTCCGGCCCTTGGGGTCGAAGCTCGGTTTGTGGCCCGCAACCAATTCGACTATCTGGTGGAGGTGGAGTCCGAAGAGACGCTGCGCGGCATGACACCGGATTTCCCGGCCCTGCGGAAGGTCCCTGTGCGTGGCGTGATCGTGACGGCGCGGCCGGCGTCGGCGGAGTTCGATTTCGTCTCGCGGTTCTTCGCTCCGGCGGCGGGAGTGGACGAAGATCCGGTCACGGGCTCGGCGCACTGCGCCCTGGGGCCGTACTGGGGCGAGCGGCTGGGCAAGAGCGAGTTCACGGCCTGGCAGGCGTCGGCGCGCGGCGGCGTGGTGCGGGTGCGGCTCAATGGAGACCGCGTGATTCTGGGCGGCCAGGCGGTGACGGTGATGCGCGGGGAACTGGTGGCGTAGTACACTCCCTTCATGCCGGATCTTCGCGACATGCCCGATGAGCCGCCGCCGTTTCTGGGCACCTGGCGGCGCGTCTACATAGCGGTCCTCATCTTGCTCTGTGTCATCATCGCGGCAGCTTACCTCTTTACGCGAGCGTTTCAATGAGGCCCCTCGACTGGATTGTCCTCATCACATCCCTGGTTTCCATCGTGCTGTACGGCCTCTACCGCGGGCGCGGCAGCAATACCGTGGACCGCTACCTGCTCGCCGGCAGGTCCATGCCCTGGTACGCCATGGGCCTTTCCATCATGGCTACGCAGGCCAGCGCCGTCACCTTTATCTCCACCACCGGGCAGTCGTATGTAGACGGGATGCGGTTCGTGCAGGCCTATTTCGGACTGCCCATCGCCATGGTCGTCATTTGCNNTCTACACGGCGTACGAATACCTGGAGCGGCGCTTCGACAGCAAGACGCGCACCCTGGCGAGCGCGATCTTCCTGTGCCAGCGCGGGCTCTCCGTGGGACTGACGCTCTATGCGCCAGCCATCGTGCTCTCGGTGATCCTCGGCTGGCCGGAGCGGGTGACCACGATGCTGATGGGAAGCCTGGTCATCACTTACACCGTGCTCGGCGGGATCAAGGCCGTGACGTGGTCGGACGTGCAGCAGATGGGCGTCATTTTTCTGGGGCTGGTGGTTTCGCTGGTGACCGTGATCGTGCTGATGCCCGCCTCGGTCTCGTTCGGCGACGCCATGTTTCTGGCGGGCAAGGCCGGCCGCCTGAACGCGGTCACCACCCACTTCGACTGGAACGACCGCTTCAATATCTGGAGCGGCCTGATCGGCAGCACGTTTCTGTTTCTCTCCTACTTCGGCTGCGACCAATCGCAGGTGCAGCGCTATCTGACGGGCCGCTCCATCGCGCAGAGCCGGCTGGGCCTGCTGTTCAACGCCGTGGCCAAAATCCCCATGCAGTTTTTCATTCTGTTCATCGGCGCCATGGTGTTTGTCTTTTATCTGTTCGTGCAGCCGCCCGTTCTGTTCCAGCGCGCGGAACTCGGCCGCATCCAACAGGTGGGTGAATTCCAGCCCTTGGCGGAGCAATACAACCGGGCGTTTGAGGACCGGCGCCAGGCGGCGCTGGCGCTGGTGGAAGCGCACCACGCGCGCGATTCCGCCGCCGAAGGGCGCCGCATCGCGGAATACCGGGCGGCGCAAAAGGAGATCGACGGCGCGCGCACGGCAGCCGCGAAGCTGGTGGAGCGCACCGGCGGCGAGAAGGGCTTCAGCGACACCAACTACATCTTCCTTTCGTTCGTCACGCGCCATCTGCCGGCGGGAATTGTGGGGCTCATCATCGCGGTGATTTTCGCGGCGGCCATGTCCGCCAGCTCCGGGGAGATCAACTCTCTGGCCACTGTGACGGTGGTGGACATTTACCGGCGGTACGTTCGCCGCGAGGCAAGCGATCGCCACTACCTGGCGGCATCGCGCTGGGCCACGCTGTTCTGGGGCATCTATGCGGTGACATTCGCCGGATGGGGTAAGCGGTTGGGATCGCTGATCGTAGCGGTCAACGTGGTGGGGTCGCTTTTCTATGGCTCTCTGCTGGGATGTTTCGTGTTGGCGCTGGCCTTCAAGCGGGTGGGCGGAACGGCGACGTTCATCGGAATGCTGGCCGGCGAAGCCGCCATCTTCTCGGCTTTCCTGTTCACCGGCATGTCGTACCTCTGGTACAACGTGATCGGCTGCGTGGTGGTAGTCGGAACCGCGCTGGCCATCACTTACCTCGCGCCCGGCGCCACCGCCGCCACACCAGGTATGCGGCAATCAGTATAGCGGCCGCGATGGTCACGCCGACGAGGTAGTGGTGAATGTCTCTTTCCACCGCTTCCCAGCGCTCGCCCAGGAAGTATCCCAGGCCGATGAAGGTGGCCACCCACAGGCACCCGCCGCTGTAGGCGAACAGCGCGAACTGGTGCGGCTCCACATCGCTCATGCCCGCGGCATAGGCGGTGACGTGGCGCACCCCGGGCACGAAGTAGCCGAACGTCAGGCCCCAGTGGCCCACGCGCTCAAACCAGGCGTGGGCCTTGCGGATGTGCTCTTCGGTAATGCGCAAGTACTTCCCGTAGCGGTGGATGAGGGCCAGCCCGAACACCCGGCCCAGCGTGTAACTGATGGTGATGCCGCAAGTGCTGCCCGCGAACGCCGCCGCATATGCCAGCGGGAGGGAAAGATGGCCCTTGAAGACCAGGTATCCGGTAAAGGTGAGAAGCGTTTCATCGGGCACCGGCAGGCCGACAATTCCAAACATCAGCAAACCGAAGATCGCCAGGTAGCCGTACTGCGCGATCCAGGCCAGGATGTGTTGTTCCATAAGCTGCCCAAAAGTCGCTCAAATTCGGGGACTGTCAGCTCTGTCCACGCGGCGCGCGGCCCCGGGCCCAAAGGGCACCCCGGCGCCTTGGGACAGAGTAGACAGTCCCCTACACCACCAGGCCGGTGATCTCGATCTGGCTGCGATTGCCGGCGATCACCACGATGCCGCTCTCCGTGACGTGATGTGTGAGGCGGTCGTGCTCAAGGTCGTAGCCGATGATGGCGTCGTCCGGCACGCGCACGTTCTTGTCGAGGATGGCGCGGCGGATCTTCGAGCGGCGGCCAATATCGCAGTTGTCGAGGATGACGCAGTCTTCCACGAGGGCGCCGGCGTGCACGCGGACGCCGCGTCCCAGCACCGAGTTCCTCACAAATCCGCCCGAAAGCAGACAGCCGCCCGAGACGATCGAATCGATGGCCTGGCCGCGGCGGTCCTCTTCGTCGAAGGTGAACTTCGCCGGCGGGTCGGGGTAGGCGGTGGTGCGCACCGGCCATTCCCGGTTGTAGAGGTTGAGCACCGGGGTGACGGAGCGGAGGTCCATGTTGGCGTCGTAATAGGAATCGATGGTTCCCACGTCGCGCCAGTAAGGCATGGAATCGGCCGGCTCGCCGGGGATGCGGCTGGTCTGGAAATCATAAGCGAAGATCTCGGCTTTGCCGGCCAGCTTGGGGAGGATGTCGCGGCCAAAATCGTGGCCGCTGGATTCATCGGCGGCGTCGTCGTGCAGCAACCGCAGCAGAGTGCGCGTGGAGAAGATGTAGTTGCCCATGGAGGCGTAGACGTGCTCCGGATCGCCGGGTATGGTGGGGGCGCCGGGGTTCTTCTCGTGGAACGCGGTGATGTGGCCATCGGCGGCCGTTTCGATCACGCCAAACTCGGCGGCGAGTTGCCTGTCCACGGGGATGGCGGCCACGGTTACTTCGGCGCTCCTCTGCACATGAAACTCGATCATGCTGGCGATGTTCATGCGGTAGATGTGGTCCCCGCCGAAGATCGCCACCACGTGGGGATCGGACTGCTCCACCAGGTTGATGTTCTGGTAAATGGCGTCCGCCGTGCCCTGGTACCAGG
>PMYB01000063.1 GCA_003170915.1 Bryobacterales bacterium
ACCACAATGCCGGACCAGGAAGGAATCGACCGGCTCGTCATTTCCCAGGCGGCTGACGACTCCGCCTGGGAAGCGCCCATTCGAGTGAAGCGGTCCAAACCAGCCTCTCTGGCGATTCCCGAGGCAAAGAAAAAGCTCGCTTCTTGAAGGTCCTCACTATGCACATCCGCGTGAACCACCGGGATACGTAAGCTGGGTTCGTGGGGCAGGATGGCATCCTGCGGCGGGTTGGCAACCCGCCAGTCGCGCCGGTAGACAGCAGGCAGGCCGAGTACCACTCGGCCGCAGGCTGCCAGCCTGCCCCACAGAATCGTCGCAGGCTGGGAAGGTCTGACAGTGCACGTTGGTGATCGCCGCCGCAGCCACACGGGTGCGGGATAATAGCCATAAGGGGCTTCATGGACTTCGTCGAGCAGCTTAAGTCCTCGGTCGATATTGTCGGCGTCGTCGGGGAATATGTGCGGCTGAAGAAGTCCGGCACGCAGCGCTACATGGGGCTGTGCCCCTTCCACAGCGAAAAGACCCCTTCCTTTACCGTCCACGTGGTGCATCAGTTCTACAAGTGCTTCTCCTGCGGCGCGGGCGGCGACGTGGTGAAGTTCGTGATGGAGAAGGAAGGCATCGGCTTTTACGAGGCCCTGAAACTCCTGGCCGACCGCTACGGCATTCCCATGCCCAAGCGCTCGCAGTACGCCGACGAGGACTCCAAACTGCGCGGCGCCATCTTTCAAATGCACGAGCTGGCGCAGGAGGATTTCCGCGCCCATCTCAACTCGCCGGCAGGGGAGGCAGCGCGAGGTTACCTGGCGCGGCGGGGCGTGACGCCGGAAACGGCCGAACAATTCGGGCTGGGATACTCGGACCGCTCGGGACGCGCGCTGCTGCGCCTCTACGAACAGCGAAATTTCCCCGCGGCGCAGATGGAGCAAGCGGGCCTAGTGGGCAAGCGGCAGGACGGAAGCATGTACGACCGCTTCCGCAACCGGCTGATGTTCCCCATTCATAGCGAATCGGGCAAGATCATCGGGTTCGGCGGGCGCGCGCTGGCCGCCGAGGACGAACCCAAGTACTTAAATTCGCCGGAAACGCCGATCTATAAGAAGAGCTACGTGCTCTATAACCTGCACCGGGCAAAGGAGGCCATTCGCAAAGACGACAGGGTCATTCTGGTGGAAGGCTACATGGATGCAATCGGCGTGGTCGCGGCCGGTTTCCCTGGCGTGGTGGCCAGTTGCGGGACCTCGCTGACGGCGCAGCAGGTACAGGCGCTGAAGCGCCACACGCAGAAGATCGTGGTGAACTTCGATCCGGATGCGCCGGGCGCCAACGCGGCGGAGCGGTCCATCAGCCTGCTGCTCGAAGAGGGCATGCAGGTCCGCATCATGGAACTAGACGGCGGTCTCGATCCGGACGAGTACTGCAAACAGCGCGGCGCGGCGGCGTACCAGGAGCGGCTCGAAGGGGCCAAGGGGTACTTCTACTGGCTGGCGGACCGGGCGCGCGCCAGGCACGATATGCGCACCACGGAGGGCAAGGTGGCCGTGCTGCAGTTTTTGATGCCGGCGGTCGAGCGCATATCGGACCGGCTCGAGCGCATGACCATCGCCAACGATGTGGCGGGCTACCTTGGCGTGGAGCGCGGGATGGTGCTGGACAGTTTTCGCAAAGCCGTGGCGGAGCGGCGGGAGAAGACTCTGGAAGGCTCCAAGGTGGTGTTGCGCCACGACGAACGCATGCTGTTGAACGCGCTGCTGGCGGAACCGGAGATGTGGAGCGAGGTCATTGGGGAGCTGAAGTCGATCGAGACCATCGACAGTTTTTCTTCGCGGCGCATCTTTCAGGCGATATTCGCTCTCCATGAGGCGGGCGGCCGGTTGAGCTTCGAAGAAGTCCATGCGCGCCTGGAGGAATCGGACCAGAACCTGCTGGCCCAGGCGGTTCTCAACGAGGATGCGCGGACTTCGCACGAAGAAGTGCTGGCGGCCATCGAAAGCGTGCGCCGCACCGGGGAGCAACAGCGGCGGTCGCAGTTGAAGACGCGCATTCATGAATCCGAGCGCGCGGGCAATCGGGAAGAGGCGCTCCGGCTGACCGGAGAGTTGCAGGGGATCGAGCGGGCGGAGCGGGGGCGCGGATGACACTTTCGTCCCCGGAAGTGCGACGCGCCGTGGGGTACAATAGGCTCGATTCCGTTACCTGGGGAATGTGGCGGGGCTTCAGTGGCGCTTGAGGACAAATTCGAAGGGCTGAACCGTCTCGTACAGATGGGCAAGGAGAAGGGCTACGTCTTGTACGACGAGGTCAGCGAAGTCCTGCCCGGAGATCTTGCGGGAGGCGCCGAACTCGAAGACGTGCTGGCCGGCCTGGACACGGCCGGCATCGAAATTCTGGAAGAGCCCAAGGACTTCGAGAAAAAGCTCGAGGAGGGGGAAGAACTCGTCGATCTGGACCTGCCCGCCGTCGTAGGCGAGAAGATCAACGACCCGGTGCGCATGTACCTGCGGGAGATGGGCACGGTCCCGCTGCTGACGCGCGAGGGCGAGGTCGAAATCGCGCGCCGTGTCGAACGCGGCCAGAACGCGGCGCTCAAATCGCTTGCGCGCGCCCCGCTGGTGATCCAGGAGATCGTGGTCATGGGCGAAGAAGCGGCCAGGAACTCCGTCTCGGCGCGCGACATCGTCCAGATTCCCGATCCCATCCTGACCGACGAACTGGTGGAGGAGAAGCGCAAGGAATTCTGCAAGCGCGTAGACGACATCGCGCGGCATTACAAGAAGAGTCTTCAGTGCCGGCAGAAACTTCAGGCGATTCCGCGCGGCATGAAGCCCAAGCAGTACCGGCGTCAATTATGGGAGTTGGGGAAGCTGATCGTGCGGACTTCGCGCCTGGTGCGGCGGATCAAGTTCCAGACGCCGGTGATCCGCCACTTGATCGACCGCATCCGGACGGCGGTGGATGAGCTGAAGCCGCTCGAGCGAGAGATCGCCCGCGTGCAAAAAGGGCTCGAAACGTGGCCGGGCGCGCGCGCCGAAGGCATCAAGGAACTCCGTAAGGAGCAACGCAGCCTCGGCCAGCGGCTGCAACAGAGCGAAGAGCGTTTCGGAGCATCGGCGGCGGAACTGCGGCGGACTCTGGAGATCATCACCCAGGCGCACCAGGAGGCGGAAGCCGCCAAGAAGGAGCTGATCGAGGCCAACCTTCGCCTGGTGGTGAGCATCGCCAAACGCTACACCAACCGCGGGCTGCAATTCCTCGACCTCATCCAGGAAGGCAACATCGGACTGATGAAGGCCGTGGACAAGTTCGAGTACCGCCGCGGCTATAAGTTCTCGACCTACGCCACGTGGTGGGTGCGGCAGGCCATCACGCGCGCCATCGCNNACCATTCGCATTCCGGTCCACATGATCGAGACCATCAACAAGCTCATCCGGACCTCGCGCCAGATGATCCAGGAACTGGGCCGCGAGCCCACCAACGAGGAGCTCGCCAAACGGCTGCAACTGCCGGTCTCGAAGGTGCGGAAAGTGCTGAGGGTGGCGCAGGAGCCCATCTCGCTCGAAACGCCCATCGGCGAAGAAGAGGAATCGCACCTGGGCGACTTCATCGTGGACGCCAACGGGATTTCTCCCTCGGACGCAGTGATCAATCTGAACCTGCGCGAGCAGACTGCGCAAGTTCTGAAAACCCTCACGCCGCGCGAGGAGAAGATCATCAAGATGCGGTTCGGCCTGGACGACGGAAGCGAGCACACGCTCGAGGAAGTGGGGCAAAACTTCGCCGTGACGCGCGAGCGCATCCGGCAGATCGAGGCCAAGGCGTTGCGCAAATTGCGCCACCCCAGCCGAAGCCATCGCCTGCGGGCATTCCTGGAGAACGGAACCTCGGGCGTCTAGGGGGGCGTCACAAGACCGCTCCCTAACGTTCGCGGCTCGGATCGGAGCCGCGAACGTGAGAGAGCGGTTGCTTCCCGCCGATTTACCAGCGAGGCTCGCGGCGCCCGCCGCGAGGACGGTTTCCACCGCCGCCGCCCGGACCGCGTCCGCCGCCGCCGCCGGGACGGCCGCCGCCACCACCGCCGAAGCCCCGATCCGGTTTAGGACGCGCTTCGTTCACGTTGAGCGCCCGTCCCTCCAGGGTGTAGCCGTTCAGGGCGGCAATCGCCTGGTCCGCTTCCGATTCATTTTCCATTTCGACGAAGGCGAACCCGCGCGAGCGGCCGGTGTCGCGATCCGTCATGATCCGGGCGCTGTTCACCGCGCCGTGACTCTCGAAGAGGCTACGGACTGCCTCCTCCGTAACGTTGAAATCGAGGTTGCCAACGAAGATGTTCTTCACNNCTCCTGACAATTTGAAAGCGGGCTAATCGGGGAGAAACACAAGCGGTTCGACGGTTTCGTCGCTCAGAATACTCGGCCGGATTCGCGGCAGCTATCAAACGCGCTCCAAATATACCACGTACGCCAGCCAGCGGCAAACAGCGCCGATCCCTTATGGCTGCGCCGGCCCGGACTTCGGCTCCGCGGCGTCGCCCGGCTCGGGCGCGTGCATGTAGACGGCCCTGGCGGGGAACGGAATCCGGATGCCTTCCTCTCTGAAACGGCGGAAGATCCGCCTTCGCATCTGGTCGCGCACACTGAACTGGCTGGCGAACTCGGCTACCTGGTAGTTGAGCGTGAGGCCCAGCGCCGAATCGCCAAACCCGGGATCGAACGTCACCGAGGGCGCCGGATCGGCCAGCATCCCCGGAATCTCCCGCGTGCCCTGCGCCGCGATATCGAGCAGCACGCGCTCGATGTCGCAGGGATCGCAATCGTAGCTCACGCGCACTTCCACCGTTGCCCACATGCGCTTCTCCGGCAGGTCGTAGTTGGTCACGATGGCCTGCGCCAGCTTGGCGTTGGGCACGATAATCAGACTGTTCCCGAGGCTCCGGATGGTGGTGCTGCGCCAGCCGATGTCGGTGACGTAACCCTCTTCGCCGGTGTTCAGCTTGATGTAGTCCGCCAGCCTGACCTGCCCGGCCACCGCGACATAAAACCCGCCAAACAGATTGGAGAGCGTGTCTTGCATCGCCAGTGCCACCGCCAGGCCGCCCACGCCCAGGGCCGTCAGCATCGGCGTGATCGAAACGTGGAAGTGATCGAGCAGCACCAGCGCCCCCAGGATCACCACCGCAATCTGGGCGAGGTTCTGCGTAAGGGTGGCCACCGGCAGAGCGCCGGAGATCTGGCTGCCATAGAAGCGAATCGAGTCGCGGGCGATCCGCATGCACATCATCGTGAGAGAAACGATCCAGAGCACGAACAACGTCTTCGCGCCCCAGTCGGTGAACTTCCCGGGCAGATTGGAGGACTGGAGTCCCACGTGCAACGCGAGGATCGCGGCCCAGATGAGAATCGGACCGCTGAGGGCCTCGGCGAGGACCAGACCGGCGCGGCTCCCGGTGTGCGAAGTCCAGGCGCGCAGGGCTTTCAGGATTAACCGGCGAACCACCCACCCGATGATGAAAGTGGCCACGAATATGGTGAGTGGCCACGCCAACTCCATCGGATTCTTCGTCAGGATGCGCCCGATAGTCTGCATAGTCCGATTCTCCTGCCCCGTGGGGCAGGCCATCGTTTTCCGTGGCCTGCCAACTCCGATTCTTGCAGACAATTCGGCTGCACGCAGAGGTCCGGCGCCGCGTCACTCTAATGTGCGGCGAAGTGTGTTCCTTCTGTGCGCGATCGTGGCCGGGCGCCTGATGGCGCAGGAGATCTCCGCCTGGGACCTGTATGAACAGGGCCGCGAAGCGGAGAAGCGCGGCCACATGGCCCAGGCATACCTGCTGTATTCCCAGGCCGCCGTCATGGAACCCAAGAACCGGAACTACTGGCTGCGCAGCCAGGCGGTGAAGTCGCGCGCCGCGCTCGAGGCGAAGCTTATGCCGCCACCGCAGGAGGCTGGGCCCGATCCGGAAACCGCGGCCCCCCCCGAACGGCAGCTCGACAAGCCCAGCGCGCGGGACTTGGCCGAGGCGCGCCAGCCGCTGCCACCGACGGAATTGAATGCCAACCTGGAAACCAGGGATTTCGATCTGCGCGGCGACTCAAAGAAACTGTTTGAAGAGGTGGCGCACGCCTACGGGCTGGATTGCGTTTTCGACGGCGATTATCAGCCCATCACAGCGTTCCGTTTTCAACTGCAAGGCGTGGATTACCGCGAAGCGTTGCACGATCTCGAGGCGGCCACTAACTCTTTCATCGTGCCGCTCGGCAAGAAGCTTTTCCTGGTGGCCAAAGACACTCCGCAGAAGCGCCAGGAGGTCGAGCCGGCGGTGGCCGTCGAGGTGCGCCTGCCCGAGGCCACCAACCAGCAGGACTTCAACGCCATGATCACGGCGGTGCAGCAGGCCATGGCCATTGAGAAGGCCTCGTGGGATACGCAACAGAACGTCGTGATTTTCCGCGACCGCATCTCGAAGGTTCTGCCGGCGCGCGCGCTGCTCGAGGAGCTGATGCATCCGCGCGCCCAGGTGATGCTGGACCTGGAGTTTCTCGAGGTCACCCGTAACGACATGATCACCTACGGGATCGACTTCCCCACGTCTTTTTCCCTCGTTCCGCTTACCGCGTTTATGAACAACAGCCCTTCGTTGTCGGGTCTCGCCGGGCTGTTGAGGTTCGGCGGCGGGAAGACGCTGATGGGAATCGGAATCGTCAATCCCTCGCTGGTGGCCAAAATGTCGGACTCCGCGAGCAAGCTGCTGCTCAAGACGGAGATGCGTTCGTTGGACGGCCAGCCCGCCGCTTTGCACGTGGGCGACCGCTATCCCATCCTGACCTCCGGTTATTACGGCCCGGCGAGTTACTCGGGCGCCGGCGCGTACATGCCCCCGCCTTCGGTCACCTTCGAAGACCTCGGATTGACCGTGAAGGTGACCCCCGCGGTGCACGGCATGGACGATGTGACGCTCGATATCGACGCTGAATTCAAAGTGCTGTCGGGGCAGGCCCAGAACGGAATTCCCATCATTTCCAACCGCGTGCTGAAATCCAAAACGCGGCTCGTGATGGGAGAGTGGGCGATAGTGGCCGGCCTGCTCAGTCCCAGCGAAGCTCGCACGATCGCCGGGCTGGCGGCCCTGTCGCGAATTCCCTACCTCGGACCGCTGTTAAGCACCCACGAACGCGACCGCAGTAACGACCAGGTGCTGGTGATGATGCGCCCGCATCTGTTGACGCCGCCGCCCAATGAGGCGGTCCCCCACCAGTTCCGCACCGGCTCGGATACCAAACCGATCACGCCGCTGTAGGGACTACGGCGCCGTGGGGGCGGGACCGGGGGGTGCGCCGTGCTCCGAAAGGGTTACTTCGCACTCGCAGCAGTCGCTGCATCGCAGGCATTTTTCGCAAAGATGGTTATCGCACGCGTCCTTGGTGCACCGCGCGCAGATCCGCGTGGATTCCTCTCCACAAATGCTGCACGTGAAAGGCATGGGTTGAGTTATTTCTTCCTTCCTGAATTCGGGGAAGCCGCGGGCTGCGTGCTCAGGATGCCGCGGCAGCGCTGCGCTTCACGGTCCATCACCTGAAACTGTTGCTCGCGCTCGGCGGCCAGATTCACAATGTACTTCTGAAACCGGTCGCGGTTGGCGCCATTCTCGGCTTCCAGGCTGGCGAGAGTCTGGGCGACGGCGGGGTCCTGGTATTTCTGGGTCCCCTCTTCCAGAGAACCAAGCATGGTCTCGAGGCCCTGAATGCGGAAGAGCAGCTCGAGCGAGGCCGACAGTTTCTCCGGGTTGCGCGCCAGGTCCCTGGCGCTATCCGCGAACGCCTTAGCCTGGTCTTTGCTGGACTGCAATTGCGCGGCGTAGGTGGCCGACGCGCCCTTTTGCAACCACGCCTGCACGTCGATCCGATCGAGCACCGGCAGCAGGCGTCCGGCGTGGGCGCTCATCTCCTGCAAGATCACGCCGATGTCCCAGTCGGGCTCGAGGCCGGCGGGCTGTTGCTGGGCTGGTTGCGTCTGGCCGCACAGCGCCGCGGCGCAGGCCCAAAGAGTCAATCCTCGCAGGGCGCGATACATGGCTTTTTTCAATCTATCACGAGCAGCTTTCAGCTTTCAGCCACACCGACGCCGCTGAAAGCTGAAAGCTGATTGTTGAAAGCTGATAGCTAGCCGCCTGGAGGCGGCGGAGGCGGCGGAGCCGAAGGCGGCGCCGGAGCGGTGGTGGTGCCGCCTTTGCCCTTGTCGCCCTGCGCGCCGCCGGTTCCCGTGGTAGTCGTCGGCGTGGTGCCTACTCCTCCGGCGCCAGCCTGGCGCTGCAGCGCCACTCGGGCGGCGTCCTGGATGGCCCTTACAACACCCCGGGCGATGGAGCCTTTGTCCATTTTCTGAGCCAGCGGCTGGTTCTTGAACACGCGGATCGATTCGGCGGGATGGAGGAACACTTCGCCCCCCGCCGACGCCTTGCTGCGAACTGCCACTAAGCCCTCGTCCACGCTGACGAAGGTAGTGCCGTCCTCGTCTTCCACCACCACTTCAAAGACCGTGCCGCGCACGGAAATGACGGCCGTCGGGCTGGAAACATTGTTGGGATTCGGAACGCCGTTGAGATGCTGGATGTAGACTTTCACGCGCCCGATCACAACGTCCAGCAGGTCTTTCCACGACGGCGGATTGTCGCGGAACATGACTTGCGAGTTGGGGAAGACTTCGAAGGTGCTGCCGTCGGAGACCTGGAACCTGGCGTAACCATCCGCTCCGGTCTTGACCATCTGCTTGGGCCGGACCGTGTTCCCTTCAAACAAGGCCCACGGGCCGCTATCGCGCAGTACGGAGACGTCGCCATTGATGACGAGCGCCTTGGCTGCGGTATCCTGGGCCCGGAGAGGGGCCAGAGACACCACAACAGCGGCCGCCACTAGCAGCGGGCGCACCATCCCCGATAGCGTCATACGCCAAAGCATAACACCTTTTCCGGAGCCGGGTATCCTAAACCCTTGCTCCGATGCCATGACTAAATCAGTCTAGCACTAAACATGCTTTGCAAACAGGGGGCCGCGATTAAAATTCGCTTACAAAGTGCTCAGATTCAGCGGGTTGATAGTAATGGCGGAATCCGAAATAGTGTAAAATGAAACCGGCAGTGTGTCATAAGGGGACAATACGCGTTCCAACGCGGCTCATCGGCCTGGTGCTGGCCGGGGTGCTCCTGGCCGCGGCACAGACCCGGCCGGACTGGCGGAAGGTGGGCACTTCCTCGGTGGATCTGATGCTGGCTTCTCCTGCCACGGGGCCGGTGGAGCGGGTGTGGTACTCCGCTGGCGGTTCGCTGCTGTTTGCCCGGACGCCATCGGGCAAGGTCTTTGAGACCGCCGATTTCGAGACGTGGGCCGAGGTCGCCAATGTGGCCGAGACCAACGCTCCGATTCCAGCCACCCCCGCCCGGCTGCCCGAGCCTGGGGCGCGCGTGGTCTCCACCGCCTCGAATCCCTCGATCATGTACTCCTTGGGGCGGCAATTGCTCCGCTCGGAAGACGGAGGACATTCCTGGACCAACCTCACCGCGTACAAGTCGGAATCGGTGGTGGGTTCCGGGCAACACAGCCTGGCGATTTCGCCGGCGGACCCGGATCAACTGGCGGTGGCCAACGATTACGGTGTCTGGCGGTCCATGGATGGCGGGCTGTCCTGGGCCGGGTTGAACCGGTCTTTGCCGAACCTGGCGGTGCGGCGGATTCTCTCGACACCCAGCGGCACNNCAAGCGGATGGCCTGGGGGTTTTGGAATTGCCGCCGGGCGGCTCGGTGTGGGCTCCGGCGCCGGGAGCGGAACTGCTGAATGAAGCGGCGCTGCGGCAGCGGTATTCGGCCGTGGTCCGCGCCGATATTACGGTATCCGGCTCGTCCGGCGACGTGGTTTATGCCGGCTCTTCCGACGGCCGGATCTGGGTTTCGTTCGACGGCGGTCAAACCTTCCCCGTCCCGCCCTGGCAGGCGGCCGGTCCGGTGGAGCGCATTTTTGTGGACGCCGCGGAGCCGCGCGTGGCGCTGGCGGCGCTGGGCGGCGAAAAGGGGCCGCATGTGCTCCGCACCACCAATTCCGGCAGCTTCTGGGACCCCCTGGACGGCAACCTGCCCGACGCTCCGGCGCACGGCGTCACCGCCGAGCGCGCGGCGGGCGCGGTTTATGTGGCCACCGACAAGGGAGTTTTCTTTGCCCGCGTCGATTTGGAAAATGCCAGCCGGCCGGACTCGGTTGTCTGGGCGAGCCTGTCGGACCGGCTGCCGGCCGCCGCCGCCACCGATGTGCGCCTGGATCCGGCGGGAGTGCAATTGTACGCCGCGCTCGATGGTCACGGCGTTTACGCCGCGGCTGCGCCGCATCGGCTGCGCAATCTGCGGATCGTGAACGCGGCCGACTTCAGCACGCGCGCGGCGGCTCCGGGATCGCTGCTGAGCGTCATTGGCGGGCGCATCAATGCGGCGCGCGGCGGCAATCTGAATTATCCGGTGCTGGCGGCTTCGGATGCCGAATCGCAAATCCAGGTTCCGTTCGAAGCCGTGGGGCCGAACGTGGCGCTGGCGTTCGAGACCAATGCCGGGCGGGTGACGCTGACGCAGCCGGTGCAACCGGTTTCGCCGGCGATTTTCGTGGGCCACGACGGCGCCCCCTGGCTCTATGACGCCGACAGCGGGCTGCCCATCGACGCGCGCAACACGGCGCACTCCAACGGGCGGGTTCAGATCATGGCGACGGGCCTAGGCAAGGTCAGGCCCGACTGGCCCACCGGCCTGGCAGCGCCGCTGGAGGACCCGCCGGTGGTGGCGGCCTCGATTCGGGCGTTTCTCGACGGCTCGCCCGTCGAAGTGTCGCGCGCCACGCTGGCGCCGGGCTACATCGGCTTCTATCTCATCGAAGTGCAACTGCCCGCGGTCATCAATGCCGGAGTGTCGGAGCTGCACATCGGCGCCGGCGGGCAAGAGTCGAACCGCGTGCAGATCGTGATCGAGCCGTAAATCAGCGGTTCAGGCAAACCAGCAACAATGGCGGGTAGTGGCTGAAATCTGCGTTGAACCGAAAACAACTAACTCTTGCTTTTCCGTCGATCCCGCCGCACGATGAAGGTATGCCATCTGATCGCGCTTCGCTGCTGGCCCTCAAGAATCTGATCTCCGATACGGACCTGATCCTCGAAACCACCCCGGACCTTCCCCAGAACCGCACGGCCTGTTGCCGCGAGAATTTGCGCACAGCACTGGCCCTGGCCGATGATCTGCTCAAACAGCAGCGCATGACACCGGAAGCCGTGATGGGGCACAAGGGCGGCACCACGACATCGCAGAGGCATGGAGTGGAGCATTACCGCCAGATGGCGGCCGCGCGCAAGACGCGGGCCGGCGGAAGGCCCCGCAAGCAAGCCAAGTAATCCCCTCCCATAATCACAAATCGGTAGAATGGGTGTTCTAAAACGAAAAGCCCGGCACGGTGGCCGGGGCTTCTCGATGTGGACCTGAACACCCCCATCGTAAGCCCTTCCCTTAGCCGGGTGCAAGGTACCGATGCGACCTCCCAATGAAGATTCCCAAGAAGAAGAGGTGGAGCGTAAAAGGCATGAAGCGGTAATTAGGGCCTTTGAGCTGCTCGAACAACATCCTAACTTCTCAGCCGCGCGGGTCAGAGTTCATGATCGGGAGCAGGATGCCGAAAAGAGCACTCCAGGTGGACCGCTAGAACGACTGAGCGAACCCCGATTCGAGTACTGCATTAAACTCTTCGACATCGAAGGCGAGGAGTATTTGCAGCTGGTTGCTAGCCTTGAATCCGCCAAGGCCTACGCTACCATCATGGACGATCTCGCCAGGCGTGTGTTTATTCTCTTCAGCGGGCTTCCGCTAGAGGCGGTGCCCCCAACATCGCCATTCGCAACGGGGCCGACACCCCATCTATTGCTATACCGCGATAGGCTCCTAAAAAGGATGCGTTACTGGGTTATAGAGGCGCACAGGCGGCTTTCCGCGTTCGAGGGCCAGCCCAAAGAGCAGCGGAACGAAGTTGTAGGAGTACAATCACTCGCCTATCGCCTGGATGAGGCCGTGGCTTGCCTCGACATCACGCACGATGAAATGGCGCGCCGAATAGGCATCGGAAAAACCACGTACTTCGCGGTGAAGGGAGGCGGCGGCAAGAGGAGCACACAGCTTAGGGTAGAGCAGTATCTCTGCAAGTTGGACAAACCCGAACCGTAGCTCCCGATCCGAACCAACCCGAACAAATTCGAACTAATCCGAACTACCGAACGGACTCCTTTGGTCTTAATCAAACTCCCCTAGAACTAGTTAACCCTTATTATTGAAGAAGTTGGAGGAGTAATGGTCAGGAACCGAGGGCCACCATAGGCCTGTGAACAAAGCCCTGGAAATAGCGTCTCAAGCTCGCCGTTTCCGGGGCTTTACCACGTTCCCATGGCGACCTCCATTTTACGCCTATGGATAGATTCTGATGGGGAACACCTCGGGAATTCGCCCTACCCCGTGTGCCAGAATGGCTCAAGCGCACGTCTGATGACTGCTTGCTCTCTTTCACTCAGCACCGTAGAATTCATGACAGTCTGCGCTATCCATTCTAAGCGCTCGTCTGACAGGGTTCCTTCGACGGTGACGCGCCTACTATTTATGTAACTTGAGAGCTGGATATCATCAAAAGGCGACAAGTTCAGTGCAGTCAACCACGCAGGCC
The DNA here is from genome assembly GCA_003170915.1 of Bryobacterales bacterium. Classification (GTDB taxonomy): domain Bacteria; phylum Acidobacteriota; class Terriglobia; order Bryobacterales; family Bryobacteraceae; genus Fen-178. The sequence continues at coordinate 12,725 of PMYB01000063.1, forward strand.
TTCCGAAAGCATTCAGATCCTTGGGGGATAATCGGAGTTACCTGAGTCGCTAGGTAACGGTGGTTTATCAACTTGTCGGAGGTCGATGTCGTGAAGCAAAAGATCACTACTGTCCGGCTATAAG
>PMYB01000076.1 GCA_003170915.1 Bryobacterales bacterium
CCGCCGCGCACGCTGCAGCTCTTGCGGCCCGACAGGTAGCACAGGTCCGCCACGCTCATCATTTCCAGGATGATGTCGCGAATCGAGGCCTTCTCATAACCCGGCTCGCGCTGGCGGATGAAGTAGGCGTTTTCGGAAATCAGGCTGCCGTCCAGCACCAGGAAGATCCCCAGCGGCTCGACCAGCGCCTTCACCTGCTTCAGGTTTTCCAGTGAAAACGGCTGCCCGCCGATGAGGTTGGTGGTGGCCTCCAGGCGCACGAACGACACGTTTTTCGCCCCGGCTTTCTCAATGGCGGCGCGCAGGCGCCCCAGGTCCATGTTCCCCTTGAAGGGGCACGAGCTCTGGGCGTTCAGCGCCTCCGGGGTGTAGAGTTCCAGCACCTTGCCGCCGGCCAGGTCGAAATGCGCCTTGGTGGTGGTGAAGTGGTAGTTCATGGGCACGATATGGCCGGGCTTCACGAACGTCTTGGCCAGCAGGTGCTCGGCGGCGCGGCCCTGGTGCGTGGGAAGGACGTACTTGTAGCCGAAGATTTCTTGCACCGCGTCCGCCAGCTTGTAGAAGCTCTCGGATCCCGCGTACGCATCGTCGGACTGCATCATGGCCGCCAGTTGGTTGTCCGACATGGCGTTGGTGCCGCTGTCCGTCAGCATGTCCAGAAAGATGTCGCGGCTGCGCAGCATAAAGGTGTTGTACCCCGCCACCTCCATCGCCTTCAGGCGTTCGCGCGCCGGCGCCAGCCGTACTTTCTGCACAATGCGCACCTTGTGCATTTCAATCGGAATTTCAGCTCCATTAGATAAACGTATACTCATGGCTGATCGGCTTTCGTTTGGATTTTAGGAATTTAGCTCAAAAGGTACGCACCCGCGATGACAGCGTTCAGCGTGCCTTCTGGACATGGGAGTGGGCACTCCATACGTATTTGAGGGTAGCATCATGACGCGGCGGGTGGAAGCGCATCAGGTCTGAAATGTTCGGCCAGGGGATGCTGGTGAGCGCGGCAGGAATCGAACCTGCAACCTAGTGATTAAGAGTCACTTGCTCTGCCAATTGAGCTACGCGCCCGGTCTCGAAGGTCGGCTGGAAGCCGGCGCAGCTCAAGCTGCGCCAAGAGCCGATTATACCATCGCGCGGGCGAATGTCACGATGCGATTTTCGGTGGTTGCGCCGGCAGCCCCGCCGCTATGGTGTGGGCGATGTCCAGCAGCTTCGGCGGCGCTTCTGTCAGCGCGCCCAACGCGTCGCGGAACATCGATTGGCAGAACGGACAGGCCGTGCCGATGGTCTGCGCGCCGGTGCCGAGCAGCTCTTCGGCGCGCTCCACGTTGATGCGCCTAGCCTTCTCCTCGCCCAGGAACATCTGGCCGCCACCTCTTCTCGATGAAACTTTGGCGCTCGCTGGCGGGGAAGCCGGGGGCGTTGCCGTTGCACTCAAGGTTGAGGAACAGCCGAGCGCCGTGCTCGTCCTCCCACTGGCCAGTGTTCACGGAACCGCGACGCTGTCCGACGCTCACCTACCGGACGCTGAAACTCGCAGCCGCAGGTGGTGCACTAAAGTGGCGCGACAGCGAGAAGGCGGCGCACAGCGGTGCTCACTTCTTCTTGGCCGGGCCCCAGCCGCAATGCCAGTGTCTACAGTTGGCGTCGAAAGTACAGTGGAAGACTCCGACCGAGAAGTCAACCGTTTCGACGCCCGGCTTTTTTGGCTGAACGACCAGTACCCCGGGGCTGCGTTCCGAATCGCGTTCGATATGGATCGTGCCACCATGGTCGACGACCATCGCGATCGCCTTCTGGAGTTCCATCGCATCTGCGGCCGGCACGAGCGACAGATGCTCTTTTTGCCGATCCGTCACCGCGAGTTCGGCCTGCAGGAGCTTCATCCAATCGCCCTTTAACTGGCGCGCTCGCGTGGGATCGGCCAACACGGACGTAAACCACTGATTGAGTGCGGCGGTGTCCGCAGCCTGTACTCCGGTTGTATTGGTCAGCGAGACGTCCCATATCGCCAGATTCAGGAAGTTTGCCCTGCGGACAGCGCTCACCGCCCGGGAATAGAAGGGTGCGACGGCGGTTTCGGTCACATCCGTGCCAACTTCCGGAACGAGGTCTCCCACACGGCTCCAGCCGCCGTTGGCTGCCAAATCGAAGGCGATCAGCTCAAGGTCCCCGCTGCCGCGCCGCATCGTGGCCAGATAGGTCGTGGCGCCGCCTGCTGGGGCAATCGCGATGTGACTCGCGGTGCCGGGAACCTGACTGGGGGGAAGCGTGCTGGTGTCCCCGGCACGCGCAATGCCGATCCCGCCCTCCAGGACCTTCCAGCCGATCACCTCCAGATTCCCCGAGCCGTTCCGCACGGCCGTGATCACGCCCGGGGCGCCGCCGCTCGTCGGATCGCCAGGGAAGGGGATTAAGGCGATCTCGCTGACCGCGCCCGCACTCGTCCCACTCGGATCCTGGCGGTGAATGATCTTGCCGTCGGTGGAGACCTTCCAGGCGATCAACTCAAGATTGCCGCTGCCGTTGCGCACCGCTGTCACGACGGTGTAGTTCCCAATAAAAGCGACGGTCACGAGGCTGACGGCGCCCGCTTGCGCGGGCTGGTCCGGCGGGGCACTGTCGCCAAGCCGTGTGAACGAGCCGTCCGCGTTGAGCGCCCAGGAGATCAGCAGGAGGTTGCCGCTACCTGCGCGCATCGCCGTGACCAGCATGTTGCCGCCGATCGCCGTCATCGCGATCTGGCTGGCCTCACCGGCGAGCGTCCCGCTGTCATGCAGACGATCGATGGATGTCACGCCGACCGGTACATTCCAGGAAATGAGCAGCAGGTTGTTGCTGCCATTGCGAACGGCGGTCACCGCGCGGCGGCCCACCAGCGCCAGCGCGACTTCCTGCACGGTGCCCGCGGTGGCTGTGCCGTTGTTGGCGCGCGTGACTTTGTCGCCATCGACGAGCCAGCCAATCAGTTCGAGATTGCCCGAGCCGTTTTGCATCGTGGTCATTACTTCGGTGCTGCTGAAGGCCTGCACGGAGAGGTGGCTCGCTTCGCCTGCCACTCCGCCGCCAGCCCAGGTGATCTTTCTCATGGGAAACCCCTTTGTGCCGCATCTTAATCTTGTGTTGCGGAATACTCCGCTGCTAGCACACATGTTGACGGAGCGGGGCTGCGGTCGCAATAGCGGCGGCCTGTCGGCGGTATTAATTTTCATGAATCGCTAAGCGACAGAAAACACTCCAAGTATTTGATCTGAGATTTGTCACCATGGCGCCGGAACTGGTAAGTTTGAAGGAAAAAGTCAGGTTTGGCGAGGACTTTGAAGTCGACTTGTGCGCCTATGAGCTGCGCCGGTCGGGCCGTGCGCTCAAGCTGGAACGCATCCCCATGGAGCTGCTGCTTCTGCTGGTCGAGCAACGAGACAACATCGTTACCCGCGGCCAGATCGTCGAGAGAATCTGGGGCTGCGGCATTGCCCTCGACACCGACAACAGCATCAATGGTGCAATCCGCAAGATCCGGCAAGTCCTCAGGGACAATCCCGAGCGGCCGCGGTTTATACAAACCATTACAGGCAAGGGATACCGGTTCATCGCGTCGGTCATCGAACCTGCCACGGGAAAAGCGCTTGCTTTCCCGCCGCCGCAGGTTCCGGCCAGTGAACCTGAGAAAGACAAGCGCGCGTACCCGTGGTGGCCGCTCCTCGCCGGCGCCGCCGTCATATTGGTTGCAGCCCTGCTGGCGTATCTTGAGTGGTCCCTTTCCCGGGTGCGGCCCGACCCGGCGAACGGAAAGCGGATGCTAGCCGTCCTGCCTTTCGAGAACTACACCGGCGACCCCGGGCAGGAGTACTTCAGCGACGGCCTTACCGACGAAATGATTACCCAGTTGGGCCGCCTCGATCCACAGCGCCTGGGCGTGATCGCCCGCACCTCGGTCATGCGCTATAAGAACGGCCGGCAACCCTTGAACCAGGTCGGGCGTGAGCTAGGCGTCCAGTACGTGCTGGAGGGAAGCGTCCGGCGCGATTCCGGCACAGTCCGAATTACCGCCCAGTTGATTCAAGTGCGCGACCAGACCCATCTCTGGGCGCAGGAGTACGACCGCGAGCTGAAGGACTTGTTGGTTGTGCAAGGCGAGATCGCGCGGGAAATTGCCGGTAAGATTCAACTCGCCCTCGGCGACCACCAGAAGCGCGCCGCGGCCGCCCACTCCTCCGCGCTTTCCCGTGAGTCCTACCAGGCTTATGACCTATACCTCAAAGGGCGCTACTTCTGGAACAAGAGGACCCAGCAAGGATTCCAGCAGGCCGTCGAATGTTTTGAGCAGGCCATCGCCAAGGATCCCAACTACGCCCGCGGTTACGCTGGTCTGGCCGACTCCTATGGCATGATGAGCGCCTACGACCTGGCTCCGCCGAACGAGTTGATCCCCAAGGCGCGCGCGGCGGCGCTGAAGGCCGTGCAAGTGGACGATACCCTGGCGGAAGCCCATACATCTTTGGCCGTCATTGCCCAGGATTACGATTGGGACTGGCGGACGGCGGAGAAGGAATACCGCCACGCCATCGAGCTGGATCCCAATTACGCCACCGCTCATCACTGGTATGCCGTATTTCTCGCCTTTCAGGGCCGCTTCGACGAAGCTTTCCGCGAGATGGACCGCGCTCGCGAGCTGGATCCGCTGTCGCTGATCATCGCCGCCGATAATGGCGTCATCCTCTATTACTCGCGCCAGTATGACCGCGCGATTGAGCGCTTTCGCGCCGTGCTGGATATGGAACCGGGTTTTGCCCGGACGCTCGTCGTCGTCGAAGCCTATGTGCAGAAGGGGCAGTTCCAGGATGCGCTGGCCGAAATCGAGAGATGGCCGCGGCACGGGGATTTGCGCTGGGTCTGGGCGGAGCAGGCCTACCTCTATGGGCGCTCCGGGCAACCGGCGCATGCTCGCCAGGCGCTACATGAATTGGAACAGTTGAACCGCGGGCGGCGAATCGTCCCGTTTCAAATGATAACGTCCAACCTTGGCCTGGGTAATCGGGACCGGGCCTTCGCGTGGTTAGAGAAGGCGTATCTGGAACACTCCAGCGCTCTCACCGCGCTTAAAGCCGACCCGATCTACGACCTCCTGCGCAGCGACTCCCGCTTCCAGGACTTGCTCCGCCGCGTCGGACTGAGCCAGTAGGCAGGGTGAGAGCTGGCGGGTGTTTGAAGGAACAGGGCCGCATACGGTCGGATACCTGGCGTGATCTATTAGCCGCTCCGACGACCCGGCGGCGTCACCGCCGCTCCGCGGGCAGTCCCGCCGCCACGATCTGCGCGATATCCATTAGCTTGGGCGGCGCTTGCGTCAGCGCGCGCAGTGCGTCGCGGAACATCGACTGGCAAAACGGGCAGGCGGTGCCAATCGTCTGCGCGCCCGTGGCCACCAGCTCTTCGGCGCGCTCCAGGTTGATGCGCTTGCCTTTCTCCTCGCCCAGGAACATCTGGCCGCCGCCGGCGCCGCAACAGAAGGAACGCTCGCGCGCGCGGCGCGGGTCCACCACATCGGCGAAACGCGCGAGGGCCTGGCGCGGCTGGTTGTATACGTTGCGGTAACGTCCCAAATAGCAGGGGTCGTGGAAGACCACTTTTGCGGAGCGCGCCCCGGCTTGTCCCAACGGCAAGCGGGCCAACAACTCGCTGTGATGCTCGATCTCGAACCTGGCGCCGTACTCCCGCCAGTCCGTGCCGATGGTGTGCACGCAATGCGGGCAGATGGAAACCATCTTGCCGGGCCCGGAGGGCCCCCCGGCCGCGCGCAGAATTTCGATATTGGCTTCGGCGAGTTGGGAGACGGCCAGGTCGTTGCCCAAACGGCGGGCAGCGTCGCCCGTGCACTTCTCCTTGCGCAATACGCCGAACGTCACGCCCGCGTGGCGCAGGACGCGCGCCAGGGCCAGCACCGTCTCGCGGCCTTGCGGGTCGTATGCGCCCATGCAGCCGAGCCATAGACAGTACGCCTGCGTGCCGTCGTAAATCGGCAGCCCATTCTTCTCGATGAAACTTTGGCGCTCGCTGGCAGGGAAGCCGAAAGCGTTGCCGCTCCGCTCCAGGTTCCGGAACAGCCGGGCGCCGTGCTGGTCCTCCCACTGGCCGGTGTTCACGGCGCCGCGCCGCAGTCCGACGATCACCGGCAGGTGCTGGATGCCCACCGGGCACTGAAACTCGCAGGCGCCGCAGGTGGTGCACTGGAACGCGGCCTCTTCGGAAACGTGCCGGCCCAGCAGTGCGGCTTCGCCGCCCGGTCCGAATTGGTTGAGGTAGCCGCGCAGGCCGAGGATGATTTCCTTGGGGTTGAGAACCTTCCCCGTGTTGAAGGCGGGGCAATGCTCCGTGCAACGGCCGCATTCCACGCAGGTGTAGGCTTGCAGGGCGTCGATGCGGGTGATGTCTTTGCCGGCGCAGAGGCCGAAATCCTCGTCGCCTTCCAGCGGCGGAATGCGGCTGAAGCCGGCGCGCCGCAAAAATACCGTCGCGGGGCTGAGCGCCAGATGCAGGTGTTTGGTGTGGGGGATCAGCGGGAGGAAAATCGCCAGCGCCAGCGTGTGCGCCCACCAGTTGGCCTTGCCCGCGAGCGTGACCGGCGGAAGCCACAGGCCGCATAGGTAGGTCGCCATCAGCAAGAAGATCAGGAGCGCGATCACGCCCGATTCCGGCGACAACTCCCCAAGCCACACCGGGCGCACCAGGAAGCGGCGGATGAACAGGCCGGCGATGGCCACCGCCACGGCCACGGCCCACACCGCTACAAACCCGAGATAGAACCTTCCAAAGGCGGTCTCGCCGGAGAGAAAGCGCACGCCGAACGCGGACGCGAAGTGGTTGACGGTGGCCAGCGCGAACGCGCAGAAACCCCAGAAGACGAACGCGTGGGCGATCCCGGGCAGGGGCCGCTGGCCGATCACCTTGCCTTGCGCCATCACCTCCCAAAGGAACTGGCGGATGCGCGGGCCAAGCGGTGCGACCTCGAAATCGGGGGTGGCGCGCGAGCCGCGGATGGCGTCGAGCACCTTGCGAAATCGCAGCCAGAACAGCCCGAGAGACGCGGCCATCAGCGCGATCAGGGCGGATCGTTCGATCCACGACGCGTCGGTCATATCAGCTAGAATAGGGCTTTTCGGAGGACACTTGCGCATCGTCGTCTCAGGGGCCGCGGGATTCATTGGATCGCACATGTGCGACCGTCTTTTGGGGGATGGCCATAGCGTGGTGGCCCTCGATAATTTTCTGACGGGGAACCGCCGCAACCTGGATCGTCTCGAAGGCGAGCCGCGGTTCCGTTTTATCGAGCGGGACATCACGCAGCCGTTCTCGGTCGAGGGGCTCGTCGATGGTGTGGTGCACATGGCTTCTCCGGCCAGCCCCAAGGACTATCTGGAGCATCCCATCGAAACGCTGGACGTGGGATCGATGGGGACGCGCCGCATGTTGGAACTGGCTCGCGAAAAGCGCGCGCGATACCTGGTGACCTCCACGTCGGAATGTTACGGCGACCCGCTGGTCCATCCGCAGGTGGAGACCTACTGGGGGAACGTGAACCCGGTGGGGCCGCGCTCCTGCTACGACGAGAGCAAGCGTTTCACGGAAGCCCTCACCATGGCGTATCACCGCAAGCACGGGGTACGGACGAACATCGCGCGCATTTTCAATACTTACGGCCCGCGCATGAAGCTGGACGACGGCCGCGTGGTGCCGGCGTTTCTGGACCAGGCCCTGCGCGGCCAGCCCCTTACGGTTTTCGGCGACGGCTCGCAAACGCGCAGCTTCTGTTACGTGAGCGACATGGTGGAGGGGCTGTGCCGGCTGATGCTCTCCCAGGAACGCTACCCGGTGAACCTGGGGAATCCGAGCGAGATGACGATTCTGGAATTCGCCGAACGCATCCGTCGCATGACCGGGTGCCAGCCGGAGATCGTGTTCCAGCCGCTGCCCGAGGACGACCCCAAGCAGCGCTGCCCGGACATCGGCAAGGCGCGCTCACTGCTGGGGTGGGAGCCACGCGTGCCGCTGGAGGAGGGGCTGCGCCTCACGGTGGAGTATTTTCGCGGGCTTCAGTAGCTGTTTCTCCGCTACACTGGTGGGTGGCGCCCGGGTGGCGAAACTGGCAGACGCAAAGGACTTAAAATCCTTTTCCCGGCAACGGGAGTGCGGGTTCGATTCCCGCCCCGGGCACCAATTATTCGCGGTTTAGAATCACAAAGTCGCGAAACCGGCGAAATTATCTGCCGGCCTCCTCACAAGAAACGGGCCGAGGCCTACCGACCCGGAACAGCTCAAAGGAACGCGCTCAAACGGCTACGAGGCGGCCCTCTCCTGCGAAACCCGCGCGATTCTCGATGGGGCAATCCAGACACTTCCCCCGCGCGATCAACAAATAATCCACTTCTACTACTCCTGCTCGCATTCCTTCGCAAGGTAAGTTGAGAGCTGATAGAGGCATAGACGGTGTAATTGCCCACTTTTCCCAAAAGAGGAATCTCATAGAAACAAAACCTCCTTGACTATCAGCTCCCAGCCCGTCTTGGGCTGGATAGCCCATCCCTGATTGCTAGGCAACCCCTCATTGAGGGTGCGGGGATTATGATACGACATCTTAAAACATGGCTCGCGAGTTCCTTGGCGACCCTGACCCTGGTTGCGACTGCATCGGTTTCCCAGATTGAGGCCGTGGCCATTCCAAAACCGCCCTTGAAGCATGAAGCGATTATCAATCGCCTCATCCATTGCGAGTCCTCTGGTGCGAACGTCTCCCGCCCTGATTCGGATGGAATCAACAGCGACGGAATCTTGCAGTTCCACCGCGGCCCCAAAAACACGCTCGAAGGCGGAACGTGGGAGGAGATGAGTCGGCGGTCGGGGATTATGAGGAAGCCTGATGTGGCCGGACGACGCAAAGAGGATGGCTGATTGGATGCTTTCAAACGGCTTCGAGAGGCGTTGGTCCTGTTGGCAGATTCTTCACCTAACTCTCGAAAACTCCAAAGAGGGGGGAGGGTCCAGGTGAAAAGCCGTGTAAACGCTTGAATACAGACCAAAAATAAATTTTCCGGCATGCTGAAAGATGTCTTAAAGATGTCAATTCTATGCTTAGACGCTTCGTTCGGCTGACCTGCGATTTGACAAACTTCAAAAATAGCTGAGACGATTAGTTGGCTCTCTTGAGATTCGATGAATGGCAGAGTCCGTTCGCAGATTTCAGGAGGTGGCAATTGGCGATCCCGTCCATTCCGGCGCTCGAAGTTGTTGTAGCGGAACTCATCGCTCTTATCCTTCTCATCCTGGCCGGAGCCCGGCTGATCCTCTACGAGTGGCACGCCCTGGTACGATCAAGGAATGATGGCGACCACCTCCTCCGACCTCCTGCGGTCCCACAACGAGCTTCGCGCAGCCCTGATTCTCGCAGGAAAGAGAATCCGAAAACTCAACTTCGGATAAACGGACGATCCAGTCCTGCCCGTGCTCCGAAGGGTTCCAAGGGAATCCAGGGCGGTCGCTAAGCAGTTCAGGACAGCTCGTAGAGCTTGATAAAACATTCAGATCCAATTGTGTCGTGGAAAAGCTGTGAACGGGGTGTGATTAGCTGTGGAAACTGCCGGACAAGTCGTTGAAAAATCAGGTAATTGTGGTCTGCACAGAAAAAGTCTGGGTTGGAAGTTCTTTTGGTTGCACAAAGATGGTGCAACGGGTAATGTATCGGTAGACGTTTCCCGCTAAAACAGAAACGTCGGAGGTTGATTTTGTCGCTTCCATTCCAAGACATCGCTGAAGTTGCTAAAGCAGTCGGAGGGATAATCACCACTCTCATCATCGGCCGAGAAGCCTACGAGAAGTTCAAGACGAAGAAGAAACCCCTCAAGCGGAAGCGCCATCGTCAGAAGAAGCCCGCATCGCCGAGCCAAGAAGTTATTCCCAACTCAAGTTCTTGACCCTTTCTGTGGGTCTGGCATGATTTGAGCGTGAGTATCGGACTTGAGTAGTGCCAAGTCGGATACAAAGAACCCGCCCCGCACTACGGCGGGCTTTTTGTTTATTTTGGCAACAAGTTCGTTTTCCAATTCAGTGCAACGTCGGAAGATGGGCTACGCAACAACCGAAAAGGCCGCAAGGCATGGCGGGAACTGCAAGCTCTCCTTGAAAGACATTCTCTTTCCCAATCCGCCGCCGGAGATCAGAACCGGTACGGGGTGTCCAGAAAGACGAAACACCGCGTTTCCCGCCTGAACCCGAAAGGAAGGGTAGAAGATCGGAGACGAGGCAGCCACAATCGAGGTTTGCCATCTCCGACCTCTTGCCCTGATACAAAGTTTCCCCCAGACCCATTTCCACCTCCCCATTCCAGAGAAAGGAATCTATCGCCGCGCCCGCACGAGTTTTGTGGTATGCTCAACCTGGTGCAGGGTCCAGCATGTGAGTTTTGCTCCTGACGGACCCGTAGTCGCCTTTAGCAATATGAGGTAACGGAAGTAAAGCCCTCCGGCCAGGGCATAAAGAAGAGTGAAGCGAGGAGTAGCAAATCTCTTTGGCCGGGAAGGAGATTTGTGCAACGCCGCCGCTTCAATCCTCACCGGTTTTTCCACCAGATCAAGTTCTATGCCATCGAGATTGCCGCCACCATTGTCTTCTTGAGTTGGCTCTTCCGAGAGGTGAAGCATGCCCTCGGATTCTGAACGGCCGCCGCCCGAGTTTTCCCAACAGGATTGCGTTAGAATCGGTTTTATGCCGTACACGTTCACTTTGAGCACGAAGGAAAAGCACATCATTGAAACGGCGCTCTTGGATCGGCACCGCCAACTTCAGAAGACCAAACCGACCAAAGAACTCGAAGAACTCAACGCTCTCATTGAGAAGTTTGATGACAGGTTTGAAGACATGCCGGAAGATGCCGACCATACGCCGGTTGGCGAGTAGGTTTTTGTCCCAATTTTGTACCTTCAAACCTCCAAACCCCCGAATCCGGCGTATCGCGAGAATTTTGGAATCAGCAACTTGCCTGTTTTCAGAATCTTGTCAAGGTTCGATTCCCGCCCCGGGCACCAAAGAGTTTACTAGACCCCTTCCCTCCAGTTAGAATGTAAGCAGCAGACGCCGGAAGGCCAAGCGGTATCGGTGGATGCTTGCCGTCGGGGGGTCCCGAGGGGTAAGTTCCTCGATAAGAAATCTGGGAGGTGTTGTTTATGCTTCGAAGATGTTTCCTACGGTCCCTGGCCGCGGCTCCGGCTGCCGGTCTGGTGACTGTCCCTTTCTTACTGACACGGGAGGCGATGGCGCAGCAGCCGGGCGGCGGCAGAGGCATGGCTGCGGCCGATCCCTTCAAGCCCACCGATGAGGCCAACAGCCCCATGGGCATCGCGAAGGGTATCCATCCGGGCAGAGTGGTGTGGGTCCAAAACGCGAAGGCGACCAGTTGGGATGGCACGACGGGGCACTGGTGGGACGATGCCCATACCGACCAAAAAGTGGTGCATGGCATGACTTCCCGGATGGTCCGGGACCTGACGGGCCGGAAGAATGACAAGCAGGCATGGGACGCGCTGTTCCGAAGCTTCAATGAGACCCGCAAGCTGGGGAATTCCGGATACCGTCCCGGGGAGACGATCGCAATCAAGGTCAACTGCAACCAGGACCGGTCCCCCGAGTGGGGCGCGCCGCAGGTTATGCCAGCAGGCGGACCGCGGGGCGGCGGGCCTCCGGACGCAACTCGGGGCGGGGGAGACCGCGGTGGCGGCCCTCCCGCGGGTGCTCGGGGCGGCATGCCCAGGGAACCGCTGAATGGTTTGCCGAGCCNNGGTGGGCGCAATGTCGGCCAACCCATCTACACCAGGATCAGGGCGAATTCCAATCCTCAGTTCCAGGCGGTGAAGTTCCTGGTGGGCGCCGACTTCAACCAGGGCGGGCGGATGTTCGCCGAGCCGGACATGGCGAACCCGATTCAGTTCTCCAAAGCGGACGTGCCGGTGGGCTATCTGGCGCAGCAGGTGACCGCGGCCAAGTACATAATCAACATGGCGCTGCTGCGGCCGCACGGAATGGCCGGCGTGACACTGATCGGAAAGAACCACTTCGGCTCTATCCATTTTCCGAACAATGGCGGCTGGACGCCCAGCCCGCTGCACAGCAACGTGATGCGCACTCTGCCCATGGGCTCCTACAACGCCCTGGTGGACCTGATCGGGCACCGGCACCTTGGCGGCAAGACGATGCTCTACATGCTGGACGGCCTGTATACCGCCGAGCAAAATGAAGGCAACGTCTTTAAGTGGGCCTCCTTCGGCGACCATTGGGCTTCCAGCCTGATGATGTCGCAGGATCCCGTGGCGATCGACTCCGTGGGGCTGGACGCCCTGAGGAACGAGCCGCGCGCGACCCAGGTCCGGGGCACCGCGGACAACTACCTGCACGAAGCGTCGCAGGCGGCTAAGCCCCCATCCGGGACGGTGTACAATCCCGACAAGAGCGGCGTGCTGGGCAGTCTCGGCGTGCACGAGCACTGGAACAACTCGACCGACAAGAAGTACTCGCGCAACCTGGGCCGGAAGCAAGGCATCGAGTTGATCGTCTCGGCCTAGGCGGTTCCGGCTACCCGGCGGGCTTGGCATCCGAATCCAGGACCTCGCGCACTTTTTGCGCTAGTTCGACGGGCGCAAAAGGCTTTCTGAGGAACGCGGTTCCCTTTTCGACGCCCTCCTTCAAGATGACATCCTGCGTGTGACCGGACAGGAACAAGACTTTGATGCCAGGCCGCAGCTTGAGGGCGCCTTCGGCAAGCTCGCGTCCGCCGAGTTCCGGCATCACCACATCGGTCACAAGCAGATCGATGGGTCCCGGGTGGATTTCGCACAACGCCAGGCCTTCGCTTCCGTTGCGGGCTTCGAGAACCACGTACCCGCTGGCCTCTAAGATCGTTCGGCCAAGCTTGCGGACCGCGTCCTCATCCTCCACCATGAGAATGACCTCGGATCCCTTCGGTGCTTTAGTGAGGCCTCCGGCCGGCCCCGCCCCCTTGTCCAGCGCCTCGGCCACCGCCGGCAGGAAGATCTGGAAGGTGGTCCCCCGGCCCAGTTCGGACCGGCAACGAATAGCGCCGCCGCTTTGCTCGACGATTCCCAGAACGGTGGCCAGCCCCAGGCCGGTTCCTTTGCCGGTCTCTTTGGTGGTGAAGAACAGCTCGAAGATGTGGGCCTGCATTTCCGGGTCCATGCCGACCCCGGTGTCGCGCACGGCCATGGTAACGTAGCGGCCCGGTGCAAGGTCTTGCCCGGGGGCATCGGCCTCCGGGAGGATCGCGTTGGCCGTCTCAATGGCCAGCGTGCCGCCGTCCGGCATGGCATCTCTGGCGTTCAAAGCAAGATTCATGATGGCGCGGCCGATTTCGCCGGGGTCGGCCCTCACTTGCCAGAGGCCGGACGCGCAATCGACAACCACCTTGATCCGCTCGCCGACCAGGCGGCGCAGCATTCTCTCGAAGTCCCCGACGATGACATTCAGGTCCAGCACCTTGGGTTGCAGCACCTGCCGCCGGCTGAACGACAGCAACTGTTGCGTAAGCGCAGCCGCCCTCTCGCCGGCGGTCTTGATTTCAAGCACTTGCTGGATGGCGAGCTGGTTGCCGGCGAGCGTATCCTGAAGCAGGTCGCTGTAGCCGATTATGGCCGTGAGCAGGTTGTTGAAGTCGTGAGCGATGCCGCCGGCGAGTCTGCCGACGGCCTCCATTTTCTGGGACTGGCGAAGATGCTCCTCGCTTTTGTGGAGGGCATTCTGGGCCAGCCTGCGCTCGGTAATGTCGTCCACCGCCAGCAGGATCATGCCGAGATGATGGATGCGGCAGCCCCCCAATACGAGTATCCTGTGCCCGGCACTTGGAAGATCCCGCTCGACTTCGAAGTCCGGGAACGAGGCGCCGCCCTGTAGCAGGCTGTCGAGCGAATCCCGCAGGCCGGGAAGGTCCCAACTGCCGCGTGAAAGCGAATAGACCACCTGGCCCTCGGCTTCCGGTGCCGGCACTTGAAACGCCAGGCAGAAGGCTTGGTTCGCCATCCTGATCCGCAACTGGGTATCCAGCACCAGCAAGGGCTGCCGAACGGTTTCGACGATGGACATGGCGAAGTCGCGCGCCAGCGTCAGCACCGCGTTCTTGGCCTCCAACTCGTCGTTGACCGAGATCAGTTCCTGGTTGGTGGATTGCAGCTCTTCCTTGGTGGTCTCCAGTTCCTCGTTGAGGCTTTGCAGCTCCTCGTTGGCCGAAAGCGCCTCCTCGGTCCTGTTCTGGCTTTCTTCCCGGGATGTCTGCTGCTCTTCGATCACCGAGCGAAACCGCCGCTTGGCGTCCTCCAGTTGCCGTTTCAGCCTCGAGATCTGGCGGTCCCGGAGATCGCCTTCGGGAGGCGCATCCGGCGGTTCGGCGGCGCCCGGCACGGGTTCGAAAAGGACCAGGATCGACGGCCTTCGACCGGCGCGCAACGGCACCACCTCCACGTTCAATTCGCCGGCGCTTCCGCCGTGTTCGCAGGGTACGCGCTCCCGCCGCGCCGGCTCGCCGCGCTGCCGCGCCTGCCGGATCAGCTTTTCGACTTCCAGGAACAGTCCGGCATCCGGAATCAGCTTCACCAGGTTGAAGCTCACCTTGCCACTCGGCAGCGTGAGGCAGGGGCTGGGTTTGCCTCGAATCTCGAGCACCTCCAGGTCCTCGTCCACCACCACTCCGGCTGGGCTGTACTTCGACAGGAGTATGCGATCAACCTCTTTTCGCGCGTCTGCGCCGTTCCACAATGGCGGGGCGATGGGGGCGCCGCCGTGCGCCGTCTCCCGGCGCGACCCTCGGCCACCCGCATGAAACACGTGCGGCTTTCTCGCCGTTTCCCGCCTGGCATAGATTCGGTGCTCGCAGTCCACCAGCGAAAACAGGTCGCCGGACTCCGCCGCCTCCGATGGGCCCAACATCAGAAACCCGCTTGGCTTGAGCGCGTAATGGAACAGCGGGATGATGCTGTTCTGCACGCTTCCCAGGTAGATCAGCAGGTTGCGGCAACTGATCAAATCCAGCTTCGAAAACGGCGGATCGTCGATCAGATTATGCCTGGTGAAGACGCACATCTCACGCAGGTTCTTGCCGACCTGGTAGCCGCCGCCTTCGATCTTTGTGAAATAGCGGTTCAGGCGTTCAGGGGTCAGGTCCGCCGCAATGTTCTCGGGGTACCTGCCGCCGCGGGCCTTTTCGATTGCCGGCAGGCTGACATCGGAGGCGAAGATCTGCACCGGAAAAGCGGCGCCCGTTTCGTTCAGGTATTCCTGTAACGATATGGCAATCGAGAAAGCCTCTTCTCCCGTGGCGCAACCCGCCACCCAGACGCGGATCGCCGCGTTCGCGGGCCGGTCCTGGAGGATGCGCGGAAAGACGACTTTCTTCAAGCTCTCGAACGATTCCGGACCGCGGAAGAAGCTGGTCACGGCAATCAGCAAATCCCGCTGCAGAGCGGCGGGCTCATCGGCATCGTTCTCCAACAGCTTGTGGTATTCCGCCAGGCCGCCGATATTATGCAAGGCGAGGCGCCGCATGATGCGGCGCTTGACCATCGTCTCCCGGTAAAGCGAGAAATCGATGCCGGTGGCCCCGTGCAGAAGGGCCAGGATGGCGCCGAACCGCTCTTCGTCGCCGGCCGGCCTTCGCTCCTCTACCACGGATGCGGCATCCGCCATATAAGGGTGCCGGCCAATTCTCACCAGCTCCGCGGCAATGCCCTCGGGCGGCAGGACGAAATCCACGCAGCCGGTGGCCGCGGCGGCCCGCGGCATGGTGGCGAACTCCGCGCTGGCCGGGTCCTGCGCAAATGTCACGCCGCCCGCGGCTTTGACGGCTTCCAGGCCCGCCGAGCCGTCCGAACCCGCACCGGAAAGAATCACGCCGATGGCCCCGCTTCCACACTCCTCGGCCAGCGACCGTAGGAACCGGTCGATGGGCATGTGGAATTCCGGGGTTTGCGTGCGGGGAGCTAGTCGCAGCGCCCCCTGTGCCATGGTCAGATCGGCGTTTGCCGGTATGACGTATACGTGGTTGGCCTCCACCGGCATTCCGTCGGCCGCCTCGCTGACCGGCATGGCGGTAGCTCGCGCCAGGATCTCGGCCAGCATGCTGTGGTGCGTTGTGTCGAGATGCTGAACGAACACGATGGCCAAGCCGGTGTCGGCGGGCAAATCGGTGAGCAGAAGCCTGAAAACTTCCAAGCCGCCCGCGGAGGCCCCAATCCCGGCCACCGGAATAACGGCCCGGGGCGGTGCGTCCTGTGAGGGCGCCTCGCCGGTGAGGCGCTGGGCCTTGTCCATAACGCCCTCCCTTCAAACCGCAGCGCAATTACAAATGCCAGTATACGCTTCCAACGTGCTAATTCATACATTTAATTGAATTCGGGTAAGAAAGAAAAAGGGGACGGCAGTTGCGACTGCCGCCCCCCATTCCGATCCGATCTGCTCCGATCCGACCTGCTTACCAGCGTCTGTTCTGCCGCTGGCCGCCGCCGTTGCCGCGGTATCCACCACCGCCGCCGCGTTCTTCTTTCGGCCGGGCTTCGTTGATATTCAGCGCTCTGCCGTCGAGTTCCCTGCCATTTAGAGCCGCAATAGCGCGCTCCGCTTCGTCATTCACACTCATTTCCACGAACCCAAAGCCTCTGGCCCGTCCGGTTTCCCGGTCTGTCACGACGCTCACACGATCAACCGTGCCGTACGCCTCGAACATGGATCGAACCGCATCTTCGGTAGCCCCGAAGCTGAGATTTCCTACGAAAATATTCTTCACTTAAGTCTTCTTTCTGAAATTTGCAGAGCAGCGAATCGCGGGCAGGATAGGACGGTTGTGCCGGGCTAAGAGATGCTCGAATTAGCGGAACTGTCAAACTACAATCATATGATCGCACAAGAGGGGTCGACGATTCAACGATCCCAGGAAGTGCGCCAGTGATTCCGTAAACCCCGCGGCCGGCTCATCCGCAGCCTCGGTACCCTCCGCGACATGCTCCCGGGCTCGTTCGTCGAGCGCAAGCGCGCCTGTGGTCGGCCCAACTGCCATTGCGCCGACGGCAAGAATCTGCATTCGCAGTTTCAGGTCTCCGTGCTCGTCGAGGGCAAGCCCAAGACCTTTAACATCCCCGCCAAGCTGGTCTCAAAGGTGCGCCAGCAAGTTGAAATGCGCCATCGCTTTGATGCCGCCGCTGCCACCATCTGCGGCATCAATCTGAGGAGATTCCTCAAAGACAAAGAGAATCGGTAGGCTTGTCCCGGCACCGGTTCGAGGCGTACCTCGACAAGGTGTTCGGTTTTTCCCGACTGGTAGGCGCGTTGCCGGAAGGCCGTCAGTCTCCTACGCATCGTTGGCAAAAGGTGTTCGATGCGGTCTTCTTGGCCGCGGCCATGCAGGTGCCCAGCCTGTTGCAGATCGAAGCCGAGTGCCGCCGGGGAGCACTGGCCAAACGCATTGGGCCAATCAGCGACGACACCATCGGCTATGCGCTCCAACGCCAGTCGCCCGAGCACGTTTTCGCCCTCGGCTGCGAAATCGCCCGCCGCCTCAAGTGCAACGAAATCCTGCGCTCGGACTGGTCCCGCGGCTTGATCGTGGCGGCCGTGGATGGCATCGAAATCTGCAGTCCCTTCGCGCGCTGCTGCGATGCATGCATGCAACGCGAGGTGCAGCATAGAGTCCGCGGCGAGATGCGCACCGACATCCAGTACTACCATCGGATCGTCGCCGTGGTGACCGTCAGCACGACATTCCCCGTC
The DNA here is from genome assembly GCA_003170915.1 of Bryobacterales bacterium. GTDB lineage: Bacteria > Acidobacteriota > Terriglobia > Bryobacterales > Bryobacteraceae > Fen-178. The sequence continues at coordinate 17,809 of PMYB01000076.1, forward strand.
CCGTTGGGCATTCGCTTCCAGAAGGACGGCGAGGCCGAGGTGCCCTGTGCCCTCGCCTTGTTGCAGGACTTGGTCGGCCACTTGGGGCGCGGTTTCCTGGATCTGCTGGTTGGCGACGCCCTGTACCTCCAAGCGCCCTTCGTCAAAGAAGTCGAGCGTTTGGGTCTGGACTGGGCCTTCACATTGAAAGAGAATCAGCCGGACTTACTGCGCGAGGCCGACATCCCGCCGTCCATCAAAGCACGGCCCTGGTCGTGCTGACCATGATCCGGGTGATGGCCTATGCGCTGTCCATGGTCTTCTACTGTCGGCAGGTCTAGCCATGCCCGCGGCCCCTGCGACGGCTTCCACGAATTCGCCAAGCGCTTGGCCTACGGGTTCGTCGCTCTGTCGCCCAACACCAGTTGAGGCGGCCGCGGTGAGGTCTCCGAGATGCGTCGAGCCGGTCTTGCCGGTGTCCGTCCGGACGCCGCTGGTACCGTATTCCCTCCAAGCACGAAAATCAACCACGCAGCACGTGCTGTCAAGGCCCTTGAATCCTCCCAACGACTTTACAACTTCCCAATGCCTGCCCTCTGCTGCCAACTCGCGCCAAATCAGCGCCCTGCCTCTGGACCAGATCCCGGCTTGCGGAATCGCGACAACCAGTATCGCGCGCCTTGAGCCTGATTTCCGATTCTGCTATCCTCATAGCGTTGAATTCATAAACATGGTCTTCCCCGGCCGATGGGGCCGGGCCTGCTCCGAGAGGTTCACATGTCAGGCCATTCCAAATGGGCCACGATTAAGCATAAGAAGGCGGCTACGGACGCCAAGCGCGGGAAAGCGTTCACGCGCATCATCAAGGAAATCAGCATCGCCGCGCGCCAGGGCGGCGATCCCGACGGCAATCCGCGTCTGCGCAGCGCCATCATCGCCGCCAAAGCCGCCAGCATGCCTTCCGACAACATCAAGAAGGCCATTATGCGGGGCACGGGCGAGCTGGAGGGCGGGCAAATCGAAGAAGTCATGTTCGAAGGGTACGGCCCCGGAGGCGCGGCCGTGCTGGTGAATGTCGCAACCGATAATCGCAATCGCACGGTCAGCGAACTCCGCCATGCCTTTTCCAAGAATGGCGGCAACATGGGAGCAGAGGGCTGCGTCGCCTGGATGTTCGAGCGCAAGAGCCAGATCTTCGTCCCCAGCGGCAAAATCACCGAAGACCAGCTCATGGACATCGTCCTCGACGCCGGGGCGGACGACCTGCGCGACGAGGGCGGGCGATGGGAAATCCTCTCCGCTCCCGAAGCCCACTATGCCGTCCTCAAGGCGCTCGAAGCCGGCGGCCTTCACGGCGAGGATGCCAGCATTGCCATGGTTCCCAAGAACACAGTCATGCTGGAGGGCAAGCACGCGGCGGCCATGCTGCGGCTGAGCGAGGCGCTGGAAGAACACGAAGACGTGCAGAACGTCTACTCCAACTTCGATATCGACGAGAAGGAGATGGAGGCGCTGGCGCAGTAGCGTGCGGGTGCTGGGCATCGATTGCGGATCGGAACGCACCGGTTACGG
>PMYB01000223.1 GCA_003170915.1 Bryobacterales bacterium
AGCGTCGCCGCCGATATCGAGCGCGACATGAAGTCCTATGCCGAGCTGCTCGAGCGGATCGAGACCGCCATGCTGCTCTCCGGCGACAACGCCCAGCTCAGCGCCATCGTCACCATCCACCCCGGCGCCGGCGGCACCGAAAGCCAGGACTGGGCCGAGATGCTGTTGCGCATGTACCTGCGCTGGGCCGAGCGCGAGGGCTTCCCGACCGTGGTGACCGACCGCCTCGAGGGCGAGGGCGCCGGCATCAAGTCCGTCACCTTCGAGGTCAACGGCGACAACGCTTACGGCCTGCTGCAATCGGAGATTGGCGTGCACCGACTGGTGCGCATTTCACCCTTCGACGCCAACGCGCGCCGCCACACCTCGTTCGCCTCGGTGTTCGTCTACCCGCAGGTGGACGACGAGATCAAGATCGACATCAAGATCGACGACCTCCGCATCGACACCTTCCGCTCCTCCGGCGCCGGCGGCCAGCACGTCAACATGACGGATTCGGCCGTGCGCATCACGCACTTCCCCACGGGCATCGTGGTGCAGTGCCAGAACGAGCGCTCGCAACACAAGAACCGCGATTTCGCCATGAAGCAGCTTCGCGCGCGGATGTACGAGTACGAGCTCGAAAAGAAGCGCGAGGAGACCCGCAAGACTGAAGACTCGAAGCTCGAAATTAATTTCGGCAGCCAGATCCGCAGCTACGTGCTGGCCCCCTACCGCATGATTAAGGACCACCGCACCAAGCTCGCCATCGGCGACGTAGACCGCGTGCTGGAAGGCGACCTCGAGCCGCTCATCCACGCCTACCTGGTGTGGCGCAAGACCGGGAAGATTGCCGGCGACGCCAAAGACGAGTTGCCAGAGTGAGCGTAGAGCACGCCGCCGCGTTGATCCGCGCCGGAAAACTGGTGGCCTTTCCCACCGAGACGGTGTACGGCCTGGGCGCCAATGCGTTCGACTCAGCCGCGGTGGAGCGCATATTCACGGCGAAGGGGCGCCCGCACACCAGCCCGCTGATCGTTCACGTGGATTCCATCGAGATGGCGCGCGCCTTAGCCGCGTGCTGGCCGCCTGCCGCGGAAACGCTCGCGCGCCGTTACTGGCCCGGGCCTTTGACGCTGGTAGTTCCCAAGCGCCCGGAGATTCCGGACATCGTGACGGCGGGCTTGCCCACGGTGGGCCTGCGCATGCCCGCGCACCCGTTGGCTTTGGAGCTGATCCGGGCGGCGGGCGTACCCATCGCCGGCCCCAGCGCCAACCGCTTCACCGAACTCTCGCCCACCACTGCCGGCCATGTGGCGGAATCGCTCGCCGACTATGTGCTCGACGGCGGCCCCGCGCGCGTGGGCATCGAATCCACCGTGCTCTCCCTGGTGGGTTCGCCGGTGCTTCTGCGTCCCGGCGTGATTCCGTTGCCTGAGATTGAAGCGCTGATCGGGCCGGTCGAAACGGCCGCTGCGCCCGCGCCCGGCGCGCACGCCTCTCCGGGCATGCACCCGCGCCACTACCGCCCCGCGACGCCTCTCTATCTGCTGGACCCCGGCGAGCGTCCGCCCGAAGGCAATGGCGCATTCTTACGCATCGGCCAGGAGATGCCGCTGGACCCGCTCGAGTACGCCGCGGTGCTATACGAGACGCTGCACCGTCTGGACGCCCAGCGCCTGGATTGGATTGCCGTAGAGCGCCCGCCGGAAGCCCCCGAATGGGCCGGCGTGCTCGACCGCCTGCGCCGGGCGGCAGGGTGATCACGCCTCAAGGTGAAGCACGCGAACCAGCCCATTCCTGTAAATCGCCTTGCCGGGCTTCTCCGTCGTTATGAATTCGTCCGCCTTGAGAAGGTGCGCCGCCGCGACGTGAAGGGCGTCCATGCCGCTCACCGCGGAGCTGCTTGCTTCCCGAAATGCCACACGGAAAATCGCGCGCATGCCCTCTATGCGCTTCGTAGCCGCCAGGTAGGTTTCCAGGAACTTCTGCTGCGCCCTCTGGCGATTCTGGATCACTTGGGGCAGGAGTTTCAGGTCGAGGAAAGGAGACGAAAGGAACACTCTGTTGGGGTCCTTCAAGAGACCGAGAGCCCTTGTGCTCTTGCCCGCAGCCGCCTCGATCAGTACGCCCGTGTCGAGGTAGGTGCGCCGCATCGCGCTCAGGCCAAGCCGCGCCGGCGGAGCACTTCTCGGTCTACCTCCGCCCTGGTGAGCAGCCTGACACCGCTGGCCTCGATCTTCTTGCGCAGCCGCATCAGCTTACGGCCTAAAGGAGAGGGCGGACTACCGGGAAGCGGTAATTCAAGCCTTCCGTTGGACCTCGCCGCCTTCTTCATCGTCTTTATTTTATCGCCTGCGGCGCGCGGAGGGCATGCTCTAAAGAGCGTCCCGATGAGTCGGGACGCGGCAGGCATGAGTGCCTGCGCCACAGTTACGCCGTCGCCATCACCCGTCTCGGCTCGAAGGTATAGCCGAAGCCTCGCACCGAGTGGATCAGGATCGGGTTGGCGGGGTCCTGTTCCACCTTCTGCCGCAGCCGCAGAACGTACACGTCCACGGCGCGATCGGTGATGGCGCGNNTCCAGCAGGCGGAATTCCGTGGCGGTGAGCGAAAGCGGCTCGCCGTGCACTCGAACCTGCCGGCTGGAGGGATCCAGTTCCACCCCGCCGGCTTCCACCACGCGCGCGGGCGTGGCCTGTGTCCACGCGGCGCCCCGGAGCTGCAGCTTGATGCGCGCGATCAGCTCGCGCACGAAGAAGGGCTTCACCACGTAGTCGTTGGCGCCCAGTTCCAGGCCGACGATGCGGTCCGTCTCGGAGGCGCGCGCGGTCAGAAAAATGACGGGTGTGGAAGCCAGTTCCGTATCCTTACGGATGCCTTTGCAGATGTCCATCCCGTCGGAATCGGGCAGCATAATGTCCAGCAGGATCAGGTCGGGGCGCACCTGCCGGCACAGTTCCAGCGCTCCCTTTCCCGTCTGCAATCCGGTCAGGGAAAAGCCCTCCTTCTCGAGGTTGTACTTCAATAGCGCGAAGAGGTCGGTGTCGTCTTCGATCAGCAGGATCTTCTTCATGGGCAAGCTAAAGCATGCCCTACCATGTGTTACAGAATGGTTAAGGGGCAGTGAATTCGGGGTTAAGCGGTTCTTTGGCCGCCGCCGCTTCGTCTGCTGGGAGCGTGAAAAGGAACGTGGAACCCTGGCCGACGACGCTTTCCACGCGCATGGTTCCATCGAGCGCCGCCACCAGGTGCTTGACGATGGAAAGACCCAGTCCCGTGCCACCCAGCTCTCGCGAGCGGGCCTTATCCACGCGGTAGAAGCGCTCGAAGAGGCGCGGCAGCTCTTCCGCTGGAATCCCGATTCCGGTGTCGCGGACGTATACCTCGACGGTCCGGCCGGCCGGGTGCGCGCCCACCGTGATCCGGCCT
>PMYB01000213.1:0-37413 GCA_003170915.1 Bryobacterales bacterium
GGCGCTTCCGCCTGCCAACCGCCCTACGTGCGGCTGCAGTGGTTGTCACCGCAGTGCCTGAATCGTGGTGTTCGCCATGCGCGGATCGTCGAACTCCGTCCGGTCCCCCGCCTTCCTTCCGGGGACCGGCAGGAGCCGCGCCGCCAGGGGCTTCTGCCACTTATACGCCAGCGTAGCCACATCGCCCAAGATGCGCGCAACCTGTTCCTCGCTGACGTCTCCCGGCAGCGGCACCGTATCGAGCCCGCCGGCGCACACCGCCGAGTAAGCCAGCAGCGAGTCGATGTTGTAGGTCCCTTCTGCCCACCGCCTCGCCAAAACGTTGTCTTCCAGAACCGGCACCATCAGCCCGGAGTAACCTACACGCTTGACCGGCGCCGCCTGTACCGCCCGCGTAATAATGGCCGCCGCCGTCATGGTGCCGCTCGAGCCGAACGGCCCACCGGTGAACGATTCGATGGCGCGGCCAATAGAGACGTCGCCCAACGGCGCAGGCGTGGGGTCGATGCCCGCATAGGTCCGTCCGCTCTTGCCCGCAATCGCCACGGCCACGTTCTCGGCATCCCGCAGGTGCCGGCCCAGCGCTGCCGAGAGCTGCTTCTCAGCCTCGCGCGGCTCGCGGTATTGCGCGAAGATGCCGGCAACCACGCCGGCGCCCTCCAATCCCACCGCGAACGTGTGCCCGGTGCCGAGATGGTACGCTCCAGGATAAAAGGGACCGTATGGTTTTACCATCGCTGTCACGGCGAAGTTGAGGTTGCCCCGCCCGTGCGGGCTGCGCGCGGCCACGTTCTTGACCAGCCGCGCCGCCTCGCGAATAGCCCTTCAGTGCACGCCATCTTCTCCGGCCACCACCAGGCTGGCATTGAGTCTGGTGGCGGCCAGCGCCTCGGCCAGCAGGTCAAGTGGCGCGGCGTCGTCACCATCCCCTACCATGGCCGTCCCGATGTTCGGGGCGAAACCCGATTTCGCCGCGAGGTCATCCAACTCGCGCAAGAGCACGATGGCGTCGGCGCGCTTCATCGCGGCGGTATATCGCGGAAAGGGCTGCGTGACGATGCGGATGGTTTCTACCTCGAATCCGAGAAACCACCGTCCAGTTCCTGAACAGGCACATCGCTGGCGGAGGCCTTCGGATCGAGGTTGATAAACGCGGTGATGGCGCGCACTTTGGGGCGGGTATCGGCGCCGAATGCGAGCGATGCCAGAGCAAGCAGCAGGAGGGTCTTTCGCATGGGTAGGTTATACCACGTGGGCGGGGTTGTGGGGCAGATTGTCAATCTGCGGCCGATTGCCAATCGGCCCTGGGCAGGGCATGGCCCTGCCCAGCGGCGGTCGGCGACCGCCGCGCAGGATGCCATCCTGCCCCACTGCCCTGCTACAATCGGGGTGCCGTGAAGGACCCGCTGGTCGCGCCTTTGGCTGCCATTGCCTCGGGCATCCTGCTTTCCCGCTTCATAGCGTTCCAGCAATCCGAGCTTCTCCTCGCCATCGCCGCCTTTCTTGTGCTCGGCGTGGTGGCCCTGCATCGCGGCTCGCGCGTGCTGGCGGGCGCCTGCTGCTGCCTGGGACTCTTCTTCACCGGAGTGCTCACCGCCTTGGCCCACGCCCCCGGGCCTCCGCCGGAGCTCGATGCCGAAGGCCGTGAAATCGTCATCCTGGGCGGCTGCGTGGTGGAGCCGCCCGCCATTTCCGGCGAGCGCGAACGCTTCCTGCTGGAACTGGAGCCGCACGCCCGCGCGCAGGTCACTCTCTATACCAAGGGCAACGAGCCGCTTCCACCGCTGCGCTACGGCCAGTCGATCGAGCTCGACGCGCGCGTTCGGAAACCGCGCAACTTCGGCAACCCCGGCGCTTTCGACTACGCCCGCTACCTGGCGCGCCAGGACATCTTCTGGACCGCATCCGGCGCCGCCAGCACCGTCCGCATCCTGCCCGGCCGCTGCGGCTCGCGATTTCAAAAGGCCGTGATGGACCTTCGCGCCCTGATTCTGGCGCGGATCGAGCGACTCTACCCCGGCGACACTTACCGCAGCGGGATGATGCAAGCGCTCATGATCGGCCAGTCCTTCCAGCTCGAGAGAGTGTGGACCCAGTATTACCGCGAGACGGGCACCTTCCACGCCCTGGTCATCTCGGGGACGCACGTCGCCATCCTCGCCGCCTTTTTCCTCTTCTTCCTGCGCGTCTGCTTCGTTCCCGAGAGTCTGGCACTGCTGCTCACGGTTGTAGCGGCGTGGTTCTACGCGCTGCTGACGGGCTGGCTGGCGCCGTGCACGCGCGCCGCCTCGGGCCTGACGCTGGTGTTGATCGCCGGCTACTTCTACCGCGAGCGCAGGCCCCTCAACCTGCTGGCGGCGGTGGCGCTCGGCTTCCTGGTGTTCGACCCGGAGCAACTGTTCGACGCCAGCTTCCAGCTCACGTTTCTGGCCGTGGCCTTCCTGGGCGCCTTCGCCACGCCGCTGATCCGGGCCACCTCCGGCCCGCTGGCGCGCGGCCTCCAGGATCTTGGCGATACGGACCGCGACATCCACCTCGCTCCGCGCGTTGCCCAGTTCCGAATCGAGATGCGCCAACTCGCCGAGACCGTGAGCCGCGTGGCGCATCTCCCGCCGCGCGCCGGCACGCTGGCCGTCGCCGTGACCGGGCGGCTGCTGCTGTTCTTCTACGAAATCACGGTCATTTCCGCCGTCATTCAAGCCGGCCTGGCGCTGCCCATGGTGGTCTACTTCCACCGCGTCGGCCTCTCCGGCCTCTCGGCCAACGCTTTCGTGGTTCCTCTGATGGGCTTGGCGGTTCCCCTCGGATTCGTCGCCGTCTTCACCGGCTGGGTGTGGGTCGCCAAAATCGCGGGCGTGCTGCTGTGGCTTTCGCAAAAAGTCGTGTACTGGCACGCAGGCATCGAACCCGGCTGGCGCATCCCTACCCCGCCGGTGTGGCTGGGTGTGGCCTTCTCGGCCTCGCTGATTGCCGCCGCGGTGGCGCGCGGCCGCTGGTGGCGCACCGGGACGGCGCTGGCGGTCGCCGTGTTACTGGCGCTGCTGCTCTGGCATCCCTTCCCGCCCGACGTCCATCCCGGCGAACTGGAGATGACCGCCATCGACGTGGGCCAGGGCGACAGCATCTTTGTGGTTTTCCCCGATGGAAAACGAATGCTCGTGGATGGCGGAGGCATTCCCGCCTTCGGCCACCAAACCAGGTCGCAGCTCGATATCGGCGAAGACGTGGTGGCGCCCTACCTGTGGGACCGCGGTATCCGCAACCTGGACGTCGTGGTGCTCTCGCACGCCCATGAAGACCACATCGGCGGCCTCCCCGCGCTGGTGGGCGATTTTCACCCCAAGGAGTTGTGGACCGGCGCCACTCCCGACAGCCCCACCTGGCAGACGCTGCGCGTGAAGGCCGCCGCCAACGGCGTCAAAATCGTGCCGATGCATTTTCCGCGCCGCTTCGCCTTCGGCGGCGCCGAAATCGAGGTCCTCGCCCCGCCCGCCGATTACGTGGCAACCGACTCCCCTAAGAACGACGACTCGCTGGTGCTGCGCCTGGGATACGGGCGTAACGGGTTCCTGCTCCCGGGAGACGCGGAACGTCCCATCGAGCGCGACATGCTGGCGGAAGATGAAATCCGGCGCACCGACGTGCTGAAAGTGGCGCATCACGGCAGCCGGACTTCCAGCACCGAGGATTTCGTGAGCGCCGTCGAGCCGGTCTTCGCAGTGATCTCAGTGGGATTCGAAAACAGCTACGGCCACCCCAACCGCGATGTGGTCGAGCGTCTCCGCCAGCATCGCGCCGTGGTTTACCGCACGGACCAGGACGGCCTCATCACCATCCGCGGCGACGGGTATCGACTGCACGTCGAAACTACTACTTGGCCTGCGGCAAAATCTTCAGGTTCCCCGGCAGCGCAAACAAATCGTCCTTGAGGCCGTGGTCGATCACCACCGAGTCCGAATAGACCTCGAGGATCTTCTCTCCATTGCGCTCGCGCAGGGTGGCGCACGGCCACTGGACCCCGCCGCCCACATCGCGGTACTTCGAATAAACCGTCACCTCCGTGTCGAAGTCCTTGTACTCCGGGTTGCGGCGTTTGAACGCCTGCCGCGTGGGCAGCTTGGTGAGCTGGTCGAAGTAGACCTTCACCGTGCGGTTGGCGGCGTCGGTGATGTCCACAATCTCCACCGGGCGGTTCTCGTACATATCCATTCCCTGCGAATAGAAGGCCAGCCCCGGCTCATCCAGCCGCTGCCGCAGAATGTAAAAGACGTTTCGCAGGGTGCTGTCCTTGTAGTTGTCGTAACGCAGGTCGGCCAGCGGGCGGGCGCCGCGAAAGGTGACCTCCCACGCGCCGTTTTCCGTGAACAGCACGATGCTGTCTTCGTTCTTGCCTTGGGCGTCCCGTTCCCGTATGGCGATCTGGCCCGGGACCGGCGCCAGATAGCGCGTGTAGATCCTAACAACCGCCAAGCCGGAGAGCTGTTCGCGGTAAAACCCATAACCCCGCCCGCTCTCCACGCGGTCTTGCATATGCAGAAACGCGTCGCCGCCGAGCGCCCGCAAGGCCTCGTCGACCACGCGCTTGCCACGCTCGGCGGCTGTCTCCGCGGCGGCGGCGGAAGCCAGCGTGCAGCATGCCAGCAGAATCGGAGATCTCCAGTTCATGGCCGTTTTTGGATCACCTCGAGCTGAATTCCGGAGTTCACCTTGAAATCGGTCACCTTCATTTCGGCGTATTTCCGTCCGCCCTGCATGACCGTAATCCTGTGGGGCACCTTCACCCCGGCAATCTCCTGGAAGTCCGACCAGACCTCCTCCGCCGGAATCGGCGGTCCACCGGCGCGCGCAACTTCGTAGAGCACCCGCTGCGGCAGCCGTGTGCCGGCATCGAACTCCAGCCGCGCGGTCTGGCCGGTGGTATCGGCGATCTCGATGGTGTTGTCGTCGAGTGCATTCACGGTCCGCCCCTCGATGCGGTCGCTGAGCAGCAACCGGAAGTACAGCCGGAACAGATCGCTCTGCACTTGTTTCAACTGCGCGCCGGCCAGCGGCCCCCAACCTTGCGGCGTGGCGATCCAGCCCGCCCTGCCGTCGCAGAAAGCCGCTATCTTTCCGGAGGGCAGATCGGTGTCCTGCCGGAAATAGGTGGGAGCGATCCAGCGGTCGGTTTCCTTCACCAGCATGCCCCCGGCGGAGGATTCGATCTGGAATTCGAAGGACTGGATGTAATCCTTCACCGCCGCCAGTGGGCCGGCGCCCCCTGTGGCCTGCTGCGCGCGCGCCAGAAGCTGCTTGCCCTTCTCGAGGCTGGTGGCGTCCCCCTGGGCCGCTTCCAGCTTCTCTTGCGGAATGGTCAGGTCGATCATATTGACCGGGGCGCCCAGCGTGTCGAGCGGATGTCCGAAGTCATCCGGGTTTCCCACCGCCACGGTTGTGAAGGCAGCCGGATTCAAATGCTCCTTCGCCACTCGCAGCACGTCGGCGCGCGTCACCGCCTCGAGCGCCTTCTGGTACTGCTGGATGAAATCCGGGGGGGATCCGTAGTACGCGTACGTCAGCATCCGTCGCAAGGTCTTCGCCCTGGTGTCGTATGCGAACACGAGGCTGTTGAGGGCTGTGTCCTTGGCGATCTTGAGTTCTTCCTCCGTCACCTCCGACGTTCGTATGCGGTCCACCTCTTCCTGAATCGCCTTGAAGGTCTCCACCGTGGAGAGCGATTTGGTGCCGCCCGAGATTTCGAACAACCCGGGGTGGTCGTAGTTCGCGTCCCAGTCCGCGCCGATGTCGTAAGCGTTCCCCATCTTCGTACGGACGCGCCCGACCAGCCGGCTGCGGAACCCCCCGCCCAGAATGTCGGCCATGATCACCAGCGCGGGATAGTCCTTGTCGTTGAACTGGCCGCCCAGTTGGCCGATGGAAAAGAAAGTCTGCGTGACATCCTTCTTCACCGCCAGATAGGCGCCCGGCGCCGGGGAGCCGCCAACCTTGGGGAACTCCGGCACGGGCGGCTGCTCGACGGCGAAGTCCGAAAAGAGCTTCTCGATTTTGCCCTTCATGCCGGCGGTATCGAAGTCGCCCCACACGCCCAGCGCGATGTTCGCCGGGAAGAAGTAACGCTTGTAGAAATCCTGAAGATCGGCGCGGGTGATGCGGTTCGCTGTGGCGTATTCCACTTGCCATCCATACGGCGAGTCTTTGCCGTACACGATGTCGGCGAATTCGCGCTCCGCCACGCCGCGCGCGTCGTCGTTACGGCGGGCGATGCCGCCGCGCAACTGCGTCCTCGCCAGGGTGATCTTGTCCGGGCGGAACTCGGGAGCGGTGAGCACGTCTTTGAAAACGCCCAGCACTTCGTCGGTGTTCTCCCGCAACGCGGAGAACGAGACGCTGCCGGCACTCTCACCGATGTTGCTTTCCACGCTGGCCGCGATGTTTTCCAGTTGTTCGTCCAACTGCTCGCCGGTCTTCGTCCTGGTGCCGCCGGTGCGGATCACCATGCCGGTCATGGTGGCCAGGCCGATCTTGTCCGCGGGATCGAACAAGTTCCCGGTTCGCACCTGCGCCACGCCGTGGATCATCGGCAGTTCGTGGTCCTCGAGCAGATAGAGCTTCATGCCGTTGGGCAGCGTGAAAGTGGCCACCTTGGGAATTTGGATGGGCCGCAGCGGCGGAAACTTGAGGTCCTTGTAGGAAGGAGCGGCCGCCGCGCCGGCCGCGGGCTTATTGGGCGGGGCTGAAACGGACGGTAACTGCGCGGCTGCCGAAGCGGCCGTTATGAGCAGGGTGAGAAGCGTCTTTTTCATTGGCGGCCTCCCGGGGCGCCCGCCACGCCTGGCTGTGCCAGATATGCCACCGTGCGGCTGGGCAAAACGAAGTACTGCCGGGCCACCCGCTGCACATCGTCGGCGGTCACCTGGTTGAGGTCGTCGATGGATGTGAACAGTTTCCGCCAGTCGCCGTAGCTGGCATGGTAGGTAGCCAGCATTTGGGCCAGCCCCGCGTTGTTGTCGAGGCGGCGGATCACCCCGGCGCGCGCTTTGGTTTTCACGCGCGCCAGCGTTTCGGCGTCCATCTTCCGCGCCTTGAACTGGCCGAGGAGGTTGTCGAGCGCCTTCAGGTTCTCGTCCACGGTGTGGCCTACGGAGGGCACCAGGAAGAACACGAACAGGTTGGGGTAGCGGCCGTCGGGGTAGGTGGCGCTGGCCTGGGCCACCAGCGCGATTTTCTTGTCCTGCACCAAATCCTTGTACAGCAAGCCGGTCCGGCCGCTGGAAAGAATCAGGGAGATGACGTCGAAGACCGGGTCTTCCTTGCCGTATTGGTCGGGCCGCTTGTAGGCGATGGCCACAATCGGCTGCGTGGGCGAGTCCACCACCGCGGTCTTGGGTCCCGGCTGGGGCGGCTCCTCGGTATGCAGCCGCGGCGGCAGCGGCCGCGCTGGCAGCGGGTTGAAGTAACGCTCGGCCATGCGTTTGGCGTCCGCCGGGTTCACGTCTCCCACAATCGCCATGGTGATGTTGGCCGGCACGTAATACTTATCGAAGAACGCTTTGGCCTCGGCGCGCCGCAGGCTGACGATGTCGCTGGGCCATCCACCCGGTGGATTGCGATAGGGGTGGGCCGCGAACGCGGTGGCCAGCAAATCCTGGGTGAGCTTGCCCTGCGGGTTGGATTCGACGCGCATGCGGTGCTCCTCCAGCACCACGTCGCGCTCCTTGTAGAACTCGCGGAACACCGGCCGGAGGAAGCGCTGCGATTCCATCAGGAACCAAAGCTCCGTCCGGTTGGAAGGCAGGCTGTAGTAATACTCGGTGGAATCGAGCGAGGTGCCGGCGTTCACGCCCGCGCCCCCGTTGGTTTCGATGATGCCGAGATAATCGTTCGGCACCACGTAGGCTTCCGCGCCGTCGATGGCCATCTTCAACTGCGCCTGGAGCACACCGATCCTGCTTTCGTCGGCTTTGGGTCCCTTGTTGCGCTCGGCCTCGAGGCGGTCGTATGCCTCCTCGATGGCATCCAGGGCTTTCTTCTCGCTCGGCCAGTTCACGGTCCCGATGGTTTCCGTGCCCTTGAAGGCCATGTGCTCGAACATATGGGCGATGCCGGTTTCGCCCGACGGATCGTCCACCGACCCGGCGTTCACATAGGTGTGGAATGAGACCACCGGGGCCTCGTGCCGCTCGGCGACGATGAAGTGCAGCCCGTTGGCAAGCGTGAACTGGGTGACTTTCTTTTCAAATTCCTTGAGGTCCTGCGACGGCAGGCAGATTGCCGCTGTCAGCAGGATAGCGCAGAGACGAAGTGCTCTCACGATGGCCGCCGCTCCTAGGCTTCTTTGAGGATAGCAGGGGCGCTACCTTACTTCCCCGAAGTGTACCTGGCGTACAGCCCCGCAATATCGGCCGATTGCACATCGCCCGGGTGCACGATCACCCGATATCGATACCGCAGCGATTTGCCGGCCTCCACCGTCTGCGAGCCGTTCTGCGACTTGTCGTTGGTGAAGGCCGACACACCGAACGGGTTGGCGGCAAACAAGCCGTATCCGCGCGCGTGCCAGCGGACCGGATGGCGCGGGTTCTCCGGGTGGTCCAGGATCGCCACCCCCACCTTTTCGTCGCCGATGGTCCCCGAGTAATCGCACCAGTTGGAGGGCTTGCCCCAAAGCTGCTTCTCGCCGGTCAGTCCCTCGGCATTCACAATCTTCCCCGTACCGCCCTGCTCATCCAGGACGGGGCGGAGCCGGATACCAAACGCGCCATCCTTGCTGTCGCCCCACACCACCGTCTCGACGGAAGTCAGGGTGACGTCGACGTCGATGATACGCAGCTTTGGATCCGCATGGAAGGTCATGACCCGATCTTCGGTGAGCAGCACGTTCCCCTGGCGGTCCGTCCAGTCGAATGTGGCCGCGAGCGACCCCTGGCCCTTGCCACTCTTGGCCTGGCCCACCTTCTTCAACACCATCTTGCCGCGCTTGGGAGGCTCGGTGTAGCTGGCCTCGTTGTTCCAGAAGTCGATGCCATTGACGCTGTCGTGCGCGAACCAGATGCCGCGTTGGTGGGGGTGGTCCTTCTGCGCCTTCTCCTCTTCGGCCACCTTTTCCATGGGCCACGCGCGAGTTACGTAAGTGCCGGTCGCCGCGCGCACCGGCCAGAGATACGGTTTGGTGACTTCCCCACCGGTCATGTAGAAAGTGCTGTAAGGCTTGCCGCCGATCTCGATTTCGATCTTGTCGGCGCCGGGCGTGATCTTAACTTGCGCGGCGGCGGAAAGGGCCAGCCAGACGGCAGCGAAAAGGACCGGCAATCCACGTTTCATGTCGTTAACCCTCCACTATCTTATCGTGGGCACCGGCAAAGGCAACTTCCAAATGTCCTCGGCGGTTTCTTCGGTGGCCTTCCTGGCGTTGCCCAGCGTATTGCCTTCGAGCACGATGCCCTTCAATTCGCCGGGAGCCACCGCCAGAAATGTGCCCGTGCCCGCAAAAGCCCTGCTCGCCCGCACCGTGGCGCCCGGGCAACGGTCCAGCCGCACGACGGGACTTCCCGCGATCGGCGTGCGCGTGGACACCTGGTCCAGTTCCAGCTCCTTGGAATCCCGCACCAGGAACGCCGGCCCCGTTTCGGAGTTCACCTGCACGTTGTGCAGTTCCATGGCGAGCGTGTCGTGAGCCCGCATTCCGACCTTTCCGGATGCCATCACGTTGCTGATCTGTAACCCCGTAACCGGCATCTCCGGCAGACCCTCGATGTTGATCGTCAGCGGCGAGTGGTTGATGGTCATATTGCTGATGGCGATGTTGCGAAACACCGGCGTCCGCTGCGAAACGGGTTCTTCGGGGCCTCTGGTGTAATAGTTGGTAACGTTGATCGCTTCGTCGACGGAGTCCATGGTCCAGTGATCGAACCTGACATTCTCGATCACCCCTCCGCGCCCGCGCGTGCTCTTGATGCGCACTCCTTTTTGCGTGCCCTGGCAGACGATGTTGCTGGCCACGATGTTGTGGAAGCCCCCGGAGGTCTCACTGCCCAGCACCACCGCCCCGTGTCCATGGTGCACGGTGCAGTTGGTAATGGCTACGTTGGCGGTGGGGCGGTTGACGCGCAGCCCGTCGGCGTCCTTTCCCGATTTCAGACAGATGGCGTCATCGCCCGTGTCCAGGTAGCAGTTGGAAATCAGCACGTCCTGGCTGGAATCGATATCCATGCCGTCGGTGTTCGCCCCCGGAAACGTCTCAATGATGACGTCGCGAATGACGACCTGTTGCGAATACAGAATGTGGATGGCCCACATCGACGACCCCACGATGTGTATGCCCTCGATGAGAATATTCTTGCTCTCCATGGTGCGAATGAACGAGGGACGCAGCGACGGCGCGGCCTTCTGAAAATCCTCCGGTGGGACCGGCTGCTTCAAGTCCAGCGTTCTCAGGATGTTCGTCCAGACGTTCCTTGCCGCAACCGCCTCCGGCTGGCGCACGAGGTTGAGCCATTGGGCGTTGTCGGTGGTGATGGTTCCCCGCCCTCGAATGGTGACGTTTTCCAGGTCGTGCCCGCCGATCAGGGGCACTGGCGTGATGCACTCGGTGCCTTCCAGCCTCCCCTTGGTGTACGTAAGGCCGTCGCGGGAGGCCTCGAACCGCAGCACCGCCCCGGCGTCGATTTCCAGCACCAGGTTGCTCACCAGCTCGATGGGCCCGGTGACATACTTCCCGGCGGGGACGTACACGGTGCCGCCGCCCGCGGCTTTGGCTGCCTGGATGGCCGAGCGGATGGCTGCCGTGGCGCTCGCCGAACCGTCATTGCGCGCCCCGTAATCGAGAATGTTGAACCAAGGACCGGCGCCCCACATGTTCGCGCCGGCCAAAAGACAGAGCGCCGGCAGAAGCCGGTTTCGAGACAGTAAGTTCATGAGACCTCCAGTTGCCGCGTCCCAGCGACACTGTAGCACGAGGCAGGTTCGCGGCTCGATGTGCACTGGACAGGACCCAGGAGTCCAAAACCGAAATTCCGGTTGACAGGAGAACGGATGCCACTTCCAGGCCCGCCAGAGTTGCTCGGAATGGAAAAGAGAGATTAAAAGTGCAAAAAGCGGGTGATTGGATGTATAATCGACGGCTACCAGGAAGACAGAACCCCGGGGCGGGCGGCTCGGTACCCCCACCCGTTGGTGGGGCTAAAGCGAAACGAGGAAGAGAGAGGAGTCGGCAATGCGGGCCTTTGTAAGTGCACTATCAGCCATTCTCGTAGTGTCCACACTGTCGGGAATCATGTGGGCGCAGACAGCCAGCACTGGCACAGTGCTTGGGCTCGTTAGTGATCCCACGGGCGCCGTCGTGCCCGGGGCAACCGTCGAACTGGAGGACGCCGCAACCAAGGGCGTGCGCTCGGTGACGACCAATGCGGCGGGGCGCTACGTGTTTGTCGCGCTGCCGCCGGGGACTTACTCGATCCGTGCGGCGGCGCGCGGATTTCAACAGGCGGAAGTATCGTCGGTAGTGGTCGAAGTTACTAATTCATATACGATCAATCTCGGATTGTCGATCGGTGAGGCGCGTCAGACCATCGAAGTTACAGCCACGCCAGGCGCGGAACTGCAAACCCTCGATTCGACGGTCGGTTCCACCATTGGCGGCGACAACCTGATGTCGCTTCCCGGACTAAACCGCAACGTGACGGGCCTGCTCACGCTGCAGGCGGCGTCGATGCCGCAACAAGGCGGCAGCCAGAGCAGCTATTACGGCGGCCAGGTGGCGGGCGCCAAGAGCGACCAGAACTCGATTATGCTCGATGGCGGCAACGTCACTAGCTCTGTTTCCGGGAACTCGGATTACTACGCCAATTACTACGGCGGGCCGGAAGCCCCGATCCCCACCCCGGTCGAGAGCATCCAGGAATTCCGGGTGTCGACAACCAATCAAACCGCCAGCTTCACCGGATCTTCCGGAAGCGAGACGGTGCTGGTCACCAGGCGCGGCGGCAGCCAGTTTCACGGCTCGGCATACGAGTTCCTTCAGAACTCCGACCTGAATGCCAACAGTTGGACTCTGAATCGCATCCCGCAGGCGCGGCCGGAAAGCCGGGATAACCGTTTCGGAGGCACGCTGGGCGGCTACATTCCGGGCCTGCCGGAGAAGGCCAAGACGTTCTTCTTCATTAATTACGAGGGCCGGCGCGAGTTGAATTCGGCCACCGTCAACCGAATTGTGCCAACCGACACCATGAAACAGGGCATACTGCGGTTCCGCGATGCCGCGGGCAACATTATCTCGTACAACCTGGCAACCTCTATGCAGTGCGGCACCAGTGGCAATACCGTTTGCGATCCGCGCCAAAAGGGGCTGAACCCGCTGATCGGCCAAATGTGGAGCAAGTACGAGCCGGAAGGCAACAACTCAAGCCTCGGGGATGGGCTCAACACAACCGGCTTCACGGGACCGGTCGGGTTGCCCGTGTCGAGCAACTTTGGCGTGGTTCGGCTGGACCACGCCTTCGGAGCCAATTGGCAGTTCACCAGCAGCTATCGTCACTACGTCGAGATGGCGGCGGTGGGCAACCGCCAGGTGGACATCGGCGGTGAGTTGGCCGGAGACACCAAGGGTCAGATCGCGTCGACTTCCAGCATCCCGCGCCAGCCGCGGTATTTCGTGGCGGGACTCACGGGGATGGTCACGCCGAGCCTCACGAGCGAAACCAGTGTCAGTTACCTGCGCGATTGGTGGTATTGGAAGACGGCCGGTTCCTTCCCGCAGGTTGCCGGAACCGTGGGATCCATGATGGTCGGTGGTGACAACGATAATGAGCTTCAGCCCATCACGTATCGCACCGGCACCGTGCGCCAACGGGCCTGGGACAGCCACAGCCCGGGTGTCCGGGAGAATGTGTCCTGGCAGAAAGGCACCCATCTGTTGCGCTTTGGAGCGACGTACGATCACACCAGAGCCGTTTTCTGGCGGGACGACGGGCAGGGTTCGTTGACCGTGCCGGAATACAACATCAGCGTCACGTCGGGGCTCAATATTCCGAGCACCTACCGCCCGCCTACGTGCGCCGGAGCGCTCACCACCAATTGCCTGCCTTCCAACCAGGCCAGCACCTGGAACAGTGAATACGCTGAAACGCTCGGCATGGTGGATCAGGCGGTCCTGCTGGGGACGCGCGGGAGCGATCTCGCCGCTAACCCCCCGGGCACCGTCCTCTCGACCGACGTGAACTGGAGTATTTACAGTTTCTACGCGACCGATTCCTGGCACATTCTGCCCACACTGACCATCAACTACGGCTTGAACTGGGGCATCGACGTGCCCGCCCAGGAAGCCACCGGTAAACAGATCATCGCGGTGCTGGCGTCGAGCGGCCAGGTTCTGGATCCAGTCGCTTACCTTCAACAGCGGCAACAGGCAGCGCTCAATGGCCAGGTCTATAATCCCCTGATCGGAATGGATCCCATCAATTCCGTCCATCGCCAGTATCCTTACAACATCGTCTATAAGGACTTTGCCCCCCGCATCGCCGTCGCATGGAACCCGAAGATCGACGGTGGTGCATTGGGATGGCTTTTCGGCAACGGCAAGACCGTTTTGCGCGGCGGTTATGCGCGTCTGTACGATCGTTTGAATGGCGTGCAGAAAGTCATCAATCCCCTGCAAGCCCTGGGCTTCGGGCAGACGCTGACGTGCTTGGGCCCCTCCACTACGGGCCAGTGCCTGGGCTCTTCCGGTGTCAATCCGGCCACTGCGTTTCGCGTCGGCATCGACGGCGCCGCCATCCCCATCCCGCCGTTGTCGGCGACCGCTTCGGTTCCGATGATTCCGGGTAACAGCAGCGTACCTGGCGCCAATCAGCCCTTTTCGACGGAAACTTATAACATCAGTCCCACCTATCAGCCCTCGCCCAATAACTCCTGGAACTTCACGATTCAACGTGAAATGCGCGGCAATTCGGTGCTGGAGATTGGCTATATACGCCGCACTGCGTCTCAACTTTACGCGCCTGTCGATTTGAACCAGGTGCCTTTCTTCATGACGGCCGGCGGGCAGACGTTTGCGCAGGCCTTCGACGCCATTGCGGCGCAACTTCGCGCGGGCAGCGCTGTAACTGCGCAGCCGTTCTTTGAATCGGTACTGGCCGGCAGCTCGTTGTGCAAGGCCCCCAACACCAGTTGCACGGCGGGCGTGGTTTCCTCTTACAGCTCGAGCTTCCTCACGCAGCAGGTTCGCACTCTCTGGAATGCCATCCAGCCTTCCTTCGCCATGGGCTCCGCAACCGCCGCGGCGACCCAGATGACCACCTTCTTCTTCTACACCAACCGGGGCTGGTCCAACTACAACGCGGGCTTTATCACTTATCGCACACGCAACTGGAAGGGCCTGGCGATGGATGCCAATTTCACCTATGCGCATTCGCTCGACGCCTCCGGCCTGAACCAGGACCAGGACACCGCGGGAACGAACGCCTTCAACCTGAACTATGAGTATGGCACTTCGATTTTCGACCGGAAGTACGTATTCAACCTGCTCGGCTCCTACCAACTGCCTTTTGGTCATAGCGGGAACAAGGTGCTCGACGGAATCGCAGGCGGCTGGTCCATATCGCCGATCTTCAGCGCTTATAGCGGGCTGCCGCTCAAAGTCACGGACGGCTCGAGCCAGGAGTTTGGCCAAGGCACCAGCAGCAGCGCGGGCGCCATCCCGCTAGTGAAGGTCACCCCCGGTAATAGCCTGCATTCCGGCGTCGCCGGCAATAGCGTGACCCAGGTTGGCGTGTCCGGCAATCCCGCCACCGGCGGCACCGGGCTGAATATCTTCGCGGATCCCAACGCTATTTACAGCTCCTTCCGTCCGATCCAGATCAGCGTGGACACCACCGCCATGGCCGGCATATTACGTGGCATGGCGCACTGGAACCTGGACCTGAGTGTCGCGCGTAAGTTCAAGGTCACGGAACGCCTCTCGACCAGGATCTCGGCCCAGTTCTTCAACATCTTCAACCACGTGATGTTTGTCGATCCGGCGGTGAGCCTGCAATCTCCGACTACCTTTGGCGTGATCGGCAGCCAGTTGAACTCGCCGCGCGCAATCGCGCTGGGTCTGCATCTCGATTTCTGAGGACGCGAGCGGAAGATCGCTTTGCCCGCAGTCTGCTCGCCCGTCCGAGGCGCAGCGTCGCTAGAATAGTGCAGGGTAGCTTATGAAAAACAGACCTTACGTGAAGAGGCTGGTTCTCGTTGTCGCGGCTGCATCCGCGGCTGTCGCTTTCCAGGCGGACAAAGATTCGGAAGTGGTGCGCTGGAAGCAAGAGGCCGCCAGAGTCACCATCATCCGGGACGATTGGGGCATCGCGCACGTCTACGGAAAGACCGACGCCGACGCCGTCTTCGGCATGGAGTACACGCAGGCCGAGGACGACTTCAACCGCGTCGAGACGAACTACCTCAATGCCATGGGGCGCCTGGCGGAGGCCGAGGGGGAGTCGAAGATCTACCAGGATCTGCGGATGAAGCTTTTCATCGACCCCGCGGAGCTGAAGAAGGACTACGCGGCCAGCCCCGCGTGGCTGCGGAAGCTCATGGACGCGTTTGCCGACGGCCTGAATTACTACCTCTACAAGCACCCCGAGGTAAAACCGCGGGTCATCCGGCGATTCGAGCCGTGGATGGCGATGAGCTTCACGGAGGGGAGCATCGGCGGCGATATCGAGCGGATCAACCTCAACCAGCTTGCGGCGTTCTACGGCAAAGCCGCGGCCAGCCAGGCGCTTGCGGCGGAGGAGTACGAGCCCGAGCCGGCTGGATCGAACGGCGCTGCCGTTGCGCCCTCGAACACGGCTGGCCATCACGCGCTGCTGCTGATCAATCCGCACACCTCGTTCTACTTCCGGTCGGAGCTGCAGATGGCGAGCGACGAGGGCCTGGATGCCTACGGCGCGGTGACGTGGGGCCAGTTCTTCATCTACCAGGGGTTCAACGACCGCGCCGGGTGGATGCACACCTCGAGCGGCGTGGATGCCGTGGACGAGTATCTGGAGACGGTGGTGAAGAAGAGCGGCCGCTTCTTCTACAAATACGGGAGCGAGGAGCGCCCGGTGGCGGCGGAGGAGATCACGGTGCCGTACCAGGCCGCCAGCGGGATGGCGGAGAAGAAATTCATGGCCTACCGTACCCATCACGGGCCCATCGTTCGGGAGCTGAACGGCAAGTGGGTGGCCATCCGGTTGATGCAGGAGCCGGTGAAGGCGCTGACGCAATCCTACACGCGCACCAAGGCGAGGGACTACAAGGCGTACCGGCAGACCATGGAACTGAAGGCCAACTCGTCGAACAATACGATCTTCGCGGATGCCGATGGCGACATCGCCTACTTTCACGGCAACTTCATCCCCAGACGCGATACCAGCTTCGACTGGACCAAGCCGGTCGATGGCAGCAATCCGGCGACGGAGTGGCAGGGGCTTCTGGCTGTGGACGAGACGCCACACCTGCTGAACCCGAAGAGCGGCTGGCTTTACAACACCAACAACTGGCCGTGGTCGGCGGCGGGGCCAAGCAGCCCGAAGAAGGAAGACTATCCGGCTTATGTCGAGACCGGCGGTGAATCGGCGCGCGGGCTGCACGCCATCCGGGTTCTCGAGAACCGGAAGGATTTCACGCCCGACTCGCTGATTGCGGCGGCGTTCGATAGCTACCTCACGTGGTTTGAGAAGCCCATCCCGGCGCTGATTCACGCGTGGGACGAGACGCCCGCCTCCAATCCGCTGAAGGCGAAAACGGCCGAGCAGATCGCCATGCTGCGCAAGTGGGATCTGCGCTGGGGAGTAAACTCGACACCCACGTCGCTGGCGGTGTTCTGGGGCGAGGAGGTACGGCGGCGAGTGAACGGCGGCGGGCGGAGGGAGGGCGCATCCGCCGACGACAACATCGTGAAAGCGCCGGCGGAGGAACTGCTGCAATCGCTCGCGGCGGCGTCGGACAAGCTGACGGCCGATTTCGGAACCTGGAAGACGCCGTGGGGCGACATCAATCGGTCCCAGCGCCTGAACGACGATATCGCGCCGCGGTTCGACGACGCGGGGCCGAGCATTCCGGTGGGCTTCACATCCGCGCAGTGGGGCTCGCTGGCGTCATTCGGAGCGCGAGCGTACCCAGGGACGAAGAAGTGGTATGGCGCCAGCGGGAACAGCTTCGTGGCGGTGGTGGAATTCGGCCAGACCGTGCGGGCCAAGGCGGTGACGGCTGGTGGAGAAAGCGGCCATCCGGCCTCCCCGCACTTCAACGATGAAGCCCAGCGGTACGCCACCGGCGACTTGCGGGAGGTTTACTTCTACCGCTCCCAACTCAAGGGACACACCGAGCGGGAGTACCATCCCGGAGACTGAGGCTCCCAAGTACCGCTCAAGTACCAGCATGACTGTTACTTCCGTCAAAGCGCAAGCATAATGGACTCGTTCCGGAGAAAGACGAGACGAGATTATGGCTTGCAACATCGCTTGCGACCGAGAAATCAAAGCACCTGAAGGCATAGCTGGAGAGCGGCGCTCCGACCGGCGCTATCCCATCCTGCTGGACGTGCGGTGGAAACTGATCCGCCGGAAACGGGTTCTGGACACGGGGATGGGCAGCACCCGCGATCTCTCGCGAGGCGGCGTCCAGTTTGAATCCGGCCGGCCATTGCCCGAAAGATTGGACGTGGAGCTGGCTGTTTCCTGGCCGGTGCTTCTGCATAACGTAGCGCCCATGCAACTGGTAGTGCAGGGCCGGATTGTGCGGTCGGAGAGCGGCCGAATCGCCATCCGGATGATTCAGCATGAGTTCCGGACCGTGGGAATGCCCGCCGACCATTGCAGTGCGCCATCCCCAACCACCCGGTCCAACACGCCTTTCCCGGCGACCGTCAACGGCACGGCCAGCCTCGCAAAGATCCAGTAGGGCGGCCCCCCGGTCCTGGGGTCCGCCCCACGAGCTACCGCGTCCGCCTGACGACACCTGCTTCCACCGGCGCGGCTGCCGGGCTGTGCGCGCCCACGGGCCCTGGGGCGCCCGCGGGACCCGGGGTCTCCGGGGTCGCCGGCGGGCGAGGCGGCCGCCGGTCCAAGCGGTTGGCGATGAACTCCTCGCGCGCCTTGTGCTGGCGCGGCGTCCCTGGCTTGCCTTCCAGCCCCGCCCACTCTTCTGGGGTGATCTCCTGAAT
The DNA here is from genome assembly GCA_003170915.1 of Bryobacterales bacterium. Classification (GTDB taxonomy): domain Bacteria; phylum Acidobacteriota; class Terriglobia; order Bryobacterales; family Bryobacteraceae; genus Fen-178. The sequence goes on from PMYB01000213.1 coordinate 18,188, forward strand.
CGCGGGCAGATATTTCTGGTAGTAGTTCCGCAGCCGCTCCTGCACCGGCTTGAGGGGCGAATGGTACAGCAGGAACAGCACCTCGTCCGGCGCCGCCGGGGAGACCAGGTGGTACACCTGCGAGGCCTTCTTGATGCGCGCCGAACGAAGCGCCGTCTCTAGCTTCTTGGCGCGAGCTCCCAGCTTCTGCCACTGATCCACCAGCGCTTTAGGCATCTCGGTAGTGGCGATCAGGGCCTGCTTCTCCTTGGGGGTAAGCCTCTCGGTGAGCGCCCACAGAAAAGGTCCCAAACGCGCCGCGCGCGAACGGGCGTCGTCGGGCAGCAGGCGGCTGAGCCTTTCAAACCTGGTGATGCCGGGCAGGTTGATTTTGGGACCGGCCAGCGCGGGCGAGAACAGCGTCAGCAGTCCGGCCTCACCGAGCGCCCGCAGAATGTCGGCGGGATTCTCTTCGGTGCCGATGCGTTTGATCTCCTCCGCCAGGGCCCGCGGCGGAATCGTCTTCTCCACCCCGGCATCGCGCGCGTTGGCCACCTGCATCTGGGTGCGCTCCTCCACCGTGAAACCCAGGCGCACGCGGAACCGAACCAAGCGAAGCAGCCGGGATGGGTCGTCGTAAAAGCCGTACGCGTTAGACGCGCGAAGCTCGTGACGCTCGATATCCGCCAGCCCGTTCATGGGGTCGAGCAGAAGCCCGCGCGAAGCCTTGTTCAGGGACAGCGCGATGGCGTTGCACGTGAAGTCGCGGCCCCTGAGGTCCTCTTGGATGGTGGTCGGGGTCACCTGGGGCTTGCCTCCCGCGCGCGCGGATTTCTCCTGCCGCGACATGGCAATCTGGGCCGTGACACCGGTGGGGAACACCAGTTCCGCGCTCTTGCGGTTGTCATCCTCCAGCACCATCTTGGCGCCGGCATTTTCGCAGAGGGCTTTCGCCACCTTTAGCGCGTTGCCTTCCACGGCGAAGTCCAGGTCGCGGATGCGGAATCCGGCTAGCATGTCGCGCATCGCGCCACCCGTCAGGAACACGTTGACGTTGGCCTGTCCAGCAGCCGTTTGCACGTCTTCTACCACCCGGTTCTGATCCGGACTCAGGTGGCTTTCCAGCATGTAGATGTAATCGCTCATCGCATCGGGTCTCCGCTCAGGCTCGCGGGTGATGTTTCTCTACAGTATCCCGAAGCCTCGACCGCATGACATGCGTATAAATCTGGGTGGTCGAGATGTCGGCGTGCCCCAGCATGACCTGCACACTACGCAGGTCGGCCCCGCCCTCCAGCAGGTGGGTGGCGAAGCTGTGACGAAGCACATGGGGCGAAAGCCCATGGAATATCCCAACTTTCCGGCCGTATCCGGCCAGGAGCTTCCAAAACGCTTGGCGGGTGAGGCAACCGCCGCGCGCGGTTATAAAAAGGTACCGGCTGGCCCGGCCCTTGAGCAAAGCGCCGCGGCCGTTGGCAAGATAATCTTCGACGGCGCGGACGGCATCCTTCCCGACCGGCACCAGACGCTGCTTATTACCCTTGCCGGTAGTCCGCAGAACCCCAAGGTCCAGGTTGACGTCGCCGACCCCCAGCCGGCACAACTCCGAGACCCTCAAACCGGTGGCGTAAAGCAATTCCAGCATAGCGCGGTCCCGCAGACCCGTGGGGCGGGAACTGTCGGGCACTGCGATAATTTTCTCGATCTCCTCTAAATTCAAAAACTTAGGAATCGTCTGCCATTGCTTTGGCGTGCGCAAGTGCTCCGTCGGGTCAGACTCGACGTTCCCTTCCCTCAGGAGGAAACCGTAGAAGTTTCTCAGAGTGGTAAGATGTCTGGCGATGGACCGGCTGCTCAAGCCAGATTGGTATAAATGATCCAGATAATGGCGGAGCGTTTCCGTGCCGGGCAGCGCGGCACCATCTCCTAGAAAGGTGCTAAACCTCGAAAGATCAGTGGCATAGGCTTCCAATGAGTTGGCGGAGAGGCCGTTTTCCAGACGGCAGAAGTTCAGAAATGCGGTCATCTGGTTGCGGAAACGGGCGGAATTTGCGTTCAGCACTCCAGACATCGTGCCAATGATACAATAAGCGCCGAAATGATTGAAACATAGTTGTAGCAAAAGAGGCAAGATTTGGCCAGTTCCACCACCAAAAAAGCAGTCATCCGTAGATTCCAGAAGGAACCGCTGGCCGGGTACATCAATCCGGCTTCCTACCTGCAGCCGGCTGGAGTGGATCTGCTTTCGGCGCAGGGCAACGTCTCGACCGTCCCCTACGAGGAGATCAAGACCATCTCTTTTGTGCGCGATTTTGAGGGCGNNAGCCTCCAGTTCCGGGACGGCGAGGTGATGGAGGGAATCATGCCCAACAACCTGCTGCAACTGGAGCCATACGGGTTTACGGTGATTCCCCCGGATCCGTACAGCAACCAGCAACGGGTTTTCATTCCGCGGGCCGCGGTCGAGTCCGTGGAGGTGCTGGGGGTGGTGGGGAGTCCGCTGAAGAAGCGCAAGGCCAAAGCCGTTCCCAAGGAGCAGATCGGGTTGTTCGACGAGTAGGCACGCGGGGTCCTCGCCGATTTGTGGTGGAAAACCGCTCTTGCCGTATCGCCGACGGCGGCAAAACGAGATACAGTATACTAGTATTTAATACAAACAAGTCTCAGTTGGAGGTTTTATGAAGTTCCGCAACCTGATCCTGGCGACCGCCGGGCTCCTGTTCTTTGGATTCACTTCGCTGGCCCAGATCACCGCCATCGAAGGAGACGTGAAGAGTGATGACGGGAAGCCGCTGGTGGGCGCCGTCGTAAAGATCGACCGATACGACATTACGGCACACTACAAGACCAAGACCGACAAGAAAGGGCACTACTTCTACAACGGTTTGCCGCTGGGCAATTATAACGTCACGATAGAAGTGGACGGCAAGGACGTCGATCAGCAGAAGGGCGTGAGGTCGAAGTTGGGCGACCCCACAAACGTTTCTTTCGACTTGCAGGCTTCCAAGAAATCCCGCGACGCGACTCAGGCCGTCATGCAGCAGGCCGCCGAAGGCGGCCAGTTGACCAAGGACATGGAGCGGGGCATGACCGCCGACCAGAAGGCCGCGTTGGAGAAGACCCTCAAGGAGCGGGAAGGGCAGTTGAAACAGCACAAGGAGTTGAACGACGCGTTCAACGTCGGCATGACGGCTATGACCGCCGCTCAAGCGGCGCCGACTCCTGCCGAACGGCAAAAGGGGTACGAGGATGCGGTTCAGGCCTTGACCAAAGCCAGCGAGATCGGTCCCACGGAACTGGCCGTTTGGGCCAACCTGGCGGACGCTTACATGAAGCTGGCAGGCACCAAGACCGGGCCGGAGTTCGACGACGCCGCACAGAAGGGCATGGCTGCTTACTCCAAGGCCATCGAGTTGAAGCCCGAAGACGCTGCCACCCACAACAACTACGCCTTGGCGCTGGTGCAGGCCAAGAAGATCCCCGAGGCCCAGGCCGAGCTGACCAAGGCCGCGCAACTCGACCCCACCAATGCCGGCAAGTATTACTACAATCTCGGCGCCGTGCTGACCAATGCCAATCAGGGCGATGCCGCCGCCGACGCGTTCCAAAAGGCCATCGCCGCCGATCCGAAGTACGCCGAGGCCTATTATCAATATGGCGTCTACCTGGTGGGCAAGGCGGCATTGGCGGCCGATGGCAAGGTGACGCCGGTTCCCGGCACCGTGGAGGCATTCCAGAAGTACCTCGAACTGGCTCCCACGGGCCAGTTTGCGCAACCGGCCAAGGACATGCTGACCACCCTCAACGCCAGCGTGGATGTTTCTTATAAGAACCCCAACGCCAAAGAGACTCCTAAGAAAAAGAAGTAGTAGTAAGCTAGAGTCCGGGGCGGGAGCATCGCGTCCCGCCCCGATTCCATGATCCGGCTCTTCTTTCGATTCATTGTCCTCCCCGTTTTGCTCTTCTGGCTGATGAGAGCGATCCTCCGGAGCATCTTCGAGGGTTTCCGCTCGACTCTCGGGCCGCGGAGCGCGGCCAGGCAACCGCCCGCGGTGCGCTCCGGAGGGGAACTCAAGAAGGATCCGGTGTGCGGCACGTATGTCTCGACCGCCGCCAGCATCACGCGGACAGTCAACGGAGAGGTCCTCTATTTCTGCTCCAAGGAATGCAGCGATAAGTATCGTGTGGCCTGACCGCTGTCGCCCGCCTTGCGTCTCGCGAAACGGTGTCGCGGCCCGCGCGTTGTAGTCGAAAACAACCTGGCCCGCCCGGATGGTCATGTCGTGCGTTGCGGGTCCATGTCCTCCACGATTTGCTCCGCGTCCTGCGACACCATCCCCACGCCGACGATGTTCAGCATCGCCAGCACCCGCGTCTTGGACCGGTCGATAATATTCTTCTTAAGATCGGGAAAGTTCTTCCAGCCCGATGAACCCGCGTCCACCATGGTAGTGACCCCAGCGCGAAATCCGAGATGATCGGGCATCATGCTCATCATTCCCTCCGCCACCACCCCCGGCGTGTAGCCCGCAAACACGTGCACGTGCATGTCTACCAGGCCCGGCGTCACGTAGAGGCCGGCAACGTCAATCGTTTTCTTCGCCGCCGAGGAAGGCAGATTAGCGGCCACCGCGGCTACGCGGTCGCCGGGTCAGCCATGCCGCGCACCCGCGGCCGCCGCCGAGCGGGAATTTTGGGGTATCATTCACCCTAATGGCCAATTTTCATCTCAAACGTGGAATCACCGTGATTGCCCCGCTCCTCGTCCTCTTACTCGCGCAACAACCACCGCGGGCTCGCGCCCAGGGGCGGCAGGGCCAACCGCAAACACCGGCGACAACCCCAGCGGCAACTCCGCCAGTCCAGCCTCAGGCGACGCCCGGAGGCCGCGGCGGCCGCGGAGGAATTGCGGGCCCCGGACCGGCGGTCGGAGGAGAAGTCGACGAAACCCCGGTCGTGACGCATCACTCCGTGACAGTCGACGGCAAGACCCTCAACTACACCGCGACCGTCGCTCAGATGCCGCTGAAAACTCCCGCCGACGAAACCGAAGCCCATATCTTCTATATGGCGTACACGCTGGACGGTGTCACCGATCCTGCCCGGCGTCCGCTCACATTCTGCTTCAATGGCGGTCCGGGTTCGGCCTCCATGTGGGTGCACATGGGCGGCATGGGGCCGCGCAGTCCCAAACTGCTGCCCGATGGCGGCATGCCGCCTCCGCCGTACGAGCTGAAGGATAACCAGGATACCTGGCTCGATCGGACCGACCTGGTCTTCATCGACCCGGTGGGCACGGGATACAGCCGCGCCAAGACCGTCGAGGTGGCGCGCCGCATGAACGGCGTCCAGGGCGACATCCAATCAGTGGGCGAGTTCATGAGGATGTACCTGGTGCGCAACAACCGCGAAATCTCCCCGCTGTTTATCGCCGGCGAAAGTTATGGCACCTTCCGCGCCGCGGGACTGGCAGGCTACCTGATCGACCGTGGGATCGCTTTCAACGGAGTGGTCCTGATCGGGACCACTCTCAACCTGGAGACCATCTGGAGCCGCAGTGACGACCTCGTCTATGAGCTCGAGTTTCCCACCTATGCCGCGGATGCCTGGTACCACAAGAAGATCGCGCCGGACCTGCAGCGCAAGGACCTGAAATCGTTGCTCAAGGAAGTGGAGAGCTTTGCCACCGGCGAGTATGCCGTGGCCCTGAGCAAGGGGGACGATCTCCCCGCCGCCGAGCGCAAAGCGGTCATCGACAAACTGGTGCGCTATACGGGCCTCGAGGCCCGCTACATTGACGAGAGCAACCTGCGTTTCGATGTGTCGCACTTCTCGCGGCAACTGCTGCGCGACCGGCACCAGACCATCGGGCGTTACGATGGACGCCTAGTTGGGCCATCCGCGCTGAACGTCGGCGAGACCAGCGACTTCGACCCTTCCAGTTCGCTCATCACTCCGCCCTTCACCGCTATCTTCACCAACTACGTGCGCAACGAGCTGGGATACAAGACCGACCTCTACTATTACCCCCTCGGCGGCATTCAGCCCTGGGACTACGGCGTCCAGAACGGTTTCGGCGATACGACGAGCCTCTTGCGCGGCGCCATGACCAAGAACCCCTACATGAAGGTCATGGTCGTCGCCGGCTACTTCGACCTGGCCACGCCCTATTACGCGGTCGAGTACACCTTCAATCACATGGGCCTCAATCCCGACATGCACAAGAACATCACCTGGAGTTTTTACCAGGCGGGTCACATGTTATACATCGACGGCGATTCGCACACTAGGCTGAAGCGCGACGTCGGCGAGTTCATATCGAATTCGCTGCCCAAGCGCGACGCGAAGTAACATTTCGACAAGGCGGTGTTTACCCGACTCGGGTATTCATGTGGGGCAGGCGCCCCCGCTCGCGGCTGGCCCCGATCCTGTGCTCACGGTAACGGTCGCCGTCACAGCCGCCAAGGATTCGCTTCGGCAAACTAGGACCCTGAGCAGGTCGAGTATCGCGCCGACTTCTAATGAAAGCTGACACTCCGCCCGAACACGGAACTGTAGCGAAGCAGGCCGGCGTCCACGCCCGGCGCGGTGAAGCGGGCCACGCCGGTCACTCCGACACTCAGACCCAGCGCGCTCCCACTCGCCGCAGTGGAACTGCCAGCAGCCGGAAGGCTCAGCAAGACGTTCGGAGGGATGGTGAACTGCCCGGCGTCCGCCTTCTCCACGCAGAAGAACGTGATGGCCGGCGCTCCCGGATCGTTCGGAGCGGAAACTCCGCGAATCTCCACCTTCGCTCCGGCATCCACGCCGGACCAATTGACCGTCACCCCTTGGCCGCGCTGCACGTCGCCGACTGCAAAGCGGTTGTCGAACTTGGGCGGCGCCGTGACTGCGATCTGCGCATTGAACGCGCCGATCACCTTGCCCCCAGGAATCGGCCCGCCGCCCGGCGAGGAGACGGTGAACGATCCAGGCTCCAGAAATCCGCTGGTTGGTCCCGGGCCAGACGGCGGCTCCGAAGACGACGCGGCGCCCAAGAGCGCGGAATAGTAATCGCCTCGATAGTTCATCGCACTGGACCCGGCAGCGCCCTGCACAGTGATGGTTCCCGCATCCAGGTTGATGTGTGGGGCCAGAATCGGCGGGCGATCCAGGATGGAATCATCCGCGTTCCCGCGCCACACCGTGCACGAGCCCGGTGTCGAGATCTCTCGCACTGGCATGCCCAGCAGGTCGATAAACGTGAGGTCGGTGAAAACGGCGCTGGCCTGGTCGTACCGCGTGACGAAGCCGGTGTTCGCCCCGGTCACCAGTTCGATGTCGGCCCGGAACAGGTCCATGATCCCCAGCCGGATCTTGTTGTTGCGCTGAGCCGCCTGAATGTCGGATGCACTTAGTCCGCCGGCGTCCGAACACGCGCCGCCCGATGCCGATACGCTCATGGTGGTGAAGTTGCTGACTGCGTTTCCAATCTTCGCTACTACGGGCACGTAGCATCCATCCAGGCCGTCCGGCACCTGAAACACGATTTGGTCGAGGCCGGCGCAACAACCCGAACGTCCCTTGTAGGATACGCTGGCAAGTTTCCCGCCGACGTACAGCTCCAGGTTGATCGGGAGGTCGGTGGGTTTGGGCGCGTCCACGTCGGAGTTGCCGTCCGGTCCCAGGCCCGTACCCCACGCAATTTCGTACTGTCCGGGCATAGCGGGAGTGGCCAGGGTGTTGATGACCTGGTCGGTGGCGGAATTGTAGTTCTGGATGATGGCCGTGCCGGTCCCGCCCTGGTTAATGGTGAAGAAGCCGAGCGCGCGGTCCAACACAGTGATGGGTGCGCTCCCACTGTGCCCGTTGTAGGTCACCGTCACCGTACCCACGCCGGCCGGCACGCTCGAAGGAACGATACCGACAGCCTGATCGGTTCCCGAGCACGCCAGCACGTGGATCATCGGAACGTCGAACCCTTGGCCGCCCATTGCGATCTTCATGCTGGTTCCGTTCATGGAGGTGGCGATCGGAAACTTGTCGGCGACTCTTAGACCGCACGCGCCCAGCGGGGCGCTGCCAGGCGCGGCCTGGACGTAGAACATGCCGCCATGCGCCACGCCGCCATTCGGGTAGTTCGGCGCGATGTAGCTTCCGGCGTTGGAAACGGACGCGGCATCGAGCAGCAGATCCTGCGCCAAGCAGCCACTCGCCAAAACGCAAAGCACGATGCAAATTCGAGCGCAGTGTGTCATTACGGAGCCGCCTTGTACGTGGAGTCGCTGAACTGCCATACGCCGTTGACCGCCGACCAGAGCCGCACATAGATCGTGCTCCCACCGGTTGGCAGCCCGGTGACGGTCTGGGACGTCAACAGCCCTTCGCCCTGGGTGTAGAGATTGAATCCGCCTGCCACCGTGCCCACATCCAGCCAATAGGAGGTCGCGCCGCTGGCAGCGCTCCAGGTGAACGTGACGCTCGATCCGCTCAGCACCGAAGACGGCGCCGGTGCCGTCAGCGCTGCCGTGGCGCCGCCCGATGCCTTATAGGTGTAATCGTTGTACTGATACCCACTCGTGTTCCCGGTCCATAGCCGCACATAAATAGTGCTGCCGTCGGTGGGCAGCCCGGTGACGGTCTGCGACGTCGCGAGTCCCTCGCTCTGGTTGTAGAGGTTGAATCCGCCGGCCGCGGTACCGACATTCAGCCAATAGACCACCGCGCCATTCGCGGCGCTCCAGGTAAATGTCACGCTGGAGCCGCCGGATCCCGAACCGGGCACGGGGCTCACGATCGCGGCCTTAGCGTTTCCGGCCGCCGCCTTGTAAGTGTAATCGTTGAACTGCCAGGCGCCGCCGAGCAGTGTCCATAGCCTCACGTAGACTGTGCTTCCATCGGTAGGAAATCCGTTCACGGTCTGGCTGGTTGCCAGGGCGACGTTCTGCTCGAAGATGTTACCTTGGCCTTGCACCGATCCGACCTCCAGCCAATAGGCCACTGCGCCCGAACCCACGCTCCACGTGAATGTGACGCTGGCGCCGCTGAATACCGTGGTGGGCGCCGGAAGCAGCATCACGGCCTTGCCGTTTACTGTCGCCGCCGCTTTGTACGTGTAATCGCTGGACTGCCAGGCACCGCCGAGCAGTGTCCACAGCTTCACGTAGACCGTGCTTCCATCGGTAGGAATTCCGTTCACCGTCTGGCTGGTTGCCAGGGCGACGTTCTGCCCGAAGATGTTCCCCTGGCCTTGCGCCGATCCCACATCCAGCCAATAGGCAACCGCGCCGGAAACTGCGCTCCACGTAAATGTGACGCTGGCGCCGCTCAGCGTCGAACCCGATGCCGGACTCGTCATCACGGCCTTGGTGTTTACGCCTCCCGCTATATACGTGTAATCGTTGGACTGCCAGGCGCCGCCGAGCAGTGTCCACAGCTTCACGTAGACCGTGCTTCCATCGGTGGGAATTCCGTTCACGGTCTGGCTGGTTGCCAGGGCGACGTTCTGCCCGAAGATGTTTCCCTGGCCTTGTGCCGATCCCACATCCAGCCAATAGGCAACTGCGCCTAAAGCTGTGCTCCACGTGAATGTGATGCTGGCACCGACCAGCGTCGAACCGGGTGCCGGACTCGTCATCGCGGCTATGCTTCCGCCCGCCGTCCCGCCGCCAGGGGCCGTGAACACATACGCCGCACCGGAGTCGGCGGCCCCTTCATTGGGCGTGCTGTTGACGCCCAATGAAGAGCTGTCTTCGAGGTATGCTCCTACCACAATCCAATCCGCGCTCACCCCCACCGACCAGCCAAAGTTGTCACCTGCTTGCGTGGTCCCCACCGCTGCCGGTTTCAGGTACGCTGTCTGGCTCCACACGCCCGCACTCCGTGTGAACACATAGGCTGCGCCGGCTGCGCTGGCCGACTCATTGGGTGCGCTGTCGATCCCCAGTGACGAACTGTCTTCTCCGATGGCCCCGACCACCAGCGTGTCCCCGCTCACCGCCACCGACCAGCCAAAATTGTCGAACGTCTGCGAGGTCCCAAACGCGGCCGGTTTCACGAACGCCTGCTGGCTCCACACGGCGGCACTCCGGGTAAACACATAGGCAGCCCCGGAGCCGCTCGCCCCCAGATTGGGCGTGGAATTGATCCCCGTGGTAGAACTGTCTTCCCCGCTGTCCCCCACCACTACCGTGTCCCCGCTTACCGCGACCGAGCCTCCGAAAAAGTCGCCTGCACGCTGGACCCCCACGACAGCCGCTTTTAGGTACGCCTCCTGGCTCCATAGCCCCGCGTTTCGGCTGAACACGTAGGCCGCACCGGCGCCACCCGCCAGCTCATTGGGCGTACTGTTGATTCCGGCCGAGGAGCTGTCTTCGTCGGGCGCCCCCACCACCACGGTGTCCCCATCGACCGCCACTGAATAGCCAAAATGGTCATTTGCCTGGGTGGTCCCCACTGCTGCCGGTTTCAGGTACGCCTGTTGGCTCCACACAGCCCCGTTCCGGGTGAACACATACGCCGCACCGGCGCCCGGCGCCAACTCATTGGGCGTGCTGTTGATCCCGGTAGTGGAACTGCCTTCCCCATACGCTCCCACCACGACTGTATCCCCGGCCACCGCCACCGACCAGCCAAACTGGTCACTGACTTGGGTCATCCCCACCACGGCTGGTTTCAGATACGCTTGCTGGCTCCACGCCCCCCCTTGCCGGAAGAACACGTACGCCGCACCGGCGTCCGTTGCTCCCTCACTGGGGGTGCTGTTGATCCCCGTCGTAGGACTGTCTTCCCGGATCGCACCCACCACCACCGTGTCCCCGCTCACAGCCACAGACCAGCCAAACCTGTCATCGGTTTGGGTGCTCCCGACCGCTGCCGGTTTCAGGTACGCTTGCTGGGTCCACACCCCACCACTCACCGTGAACACATACGCCGCCCCGGATTTTCCTGCCGACTCATTGGGCGTGCTGTTGATCCCCAGCGAGGCGCTCCCTTCTTGGGGCGCCCCCACCACCACCGTATCTCCGCTTACTGCCACGGAATAGCCAAACCAGTCGCCTGCCTGCGTCGTCCCAACCGCGGCGGGTTTCAGGTACGCTTGCTGGGCAATAGGGTCGATCGTGATCGGGTAACGCGCGCTACGCTCTTCCACTTCCAGCCGCAGTCCATCAGGTTCGCGGATGAAGCGGGCGGCCAGTTCGCGGCCCTGGGCATCGGTCACCTTCAGTCCGGCGTAGTTCAGCGCCGGCGCCCCGTGATTGTCCAGAAAGCTCACCCATTGTCCGTCCGGCGAAACGCGCGGCGTCAGCGTCCCCCGCACCGCCAGGTGCAGCGTGAGCGCCGCGGCGCCCGTGCCCGGACGCGACGCGAGCGTAAAGCCGTGCTCCAACCCGCGCCTGCCATTGACGAACCACTCCGTCATCAGGGAGTCCCACCGGTAAGAGAGTTTCTCCACGTCGGCAATGGCGCGAGCATGCTTGACGCTGCGTTCCTGGCCGGAAAAGCCGTAGCTCCGCAACTCCAATCCCCAGCGCCAGCCGCCCGCGTCGGGTGTGACGTCAAACCCGCGGCCGTCGAAGCGGGTCACCCATTGCTGCCCATAGTTCCGCGCCCGATGTCCGCCATCCTCTGGGAATGCCGCTTGGCGATGGCGCTGGTATTCCGCGCGGATACTCGACCAGGCGGATGCGGAGAGGCCCATCGGAGTTGGTCCTGGGATCCCTCCCGCGTAAGCGGAAGCCGACACTGCTGCGAGTAGAAAGATGGATCTAAGCATAATTCTGACAGTTACGACCTCCCCGGCGTCGCAGAGGTCCACTGGTTAACGATGTGAACGAGTGCACCAGCGATTCACTTGGAAAGGGCCGACCTCGAGATGCCGGTCGACGAGCGGCGACTGAGAAGCGCCGGCCCGGCCGACTGTCGACTATTGCCGACAAATCTCCTTGAACCGAGCAAACCTTTTTTAATCACAACAAATTGCCTTAGCAGAATCAATTACTTACGTATTTAATCCTGCCCCGGCGCTGTACACTGTGGACAGGGGGGAATCCGCTTTGCTCGTTATCCGAAATTGGCTTCGTTCCGCATTTCGCGTGGGCCAGCCGCAACGGCCCGTTTCCGGGGTCCCGGCGTCCCCAGTCGCTAATCGGCGCATTTTGGCTTTGTTCCGCCATCCGCGCAAGGCGGCCAGCGTCGGCCCGCGATTGCCGCCAGCTCAGTCGCTCTCCAGCTCAAGAATGCCGCTTTCCGTCGGCATTCCTATGGTTCTACACGGTGAAGTCCTTTACTTTCAACATCAGCAGCCGTATTTCGGTTCCCCTCCCGACCGTGTGACGCATCTTGCAAAAAAAGCCCTCCAGATGCGTCACAAAACCTCGGCTCACCACCGCAACCCATTGAAAAAGAGGAGCTTATTACCTCATGAATAATAACTTCACACACCCGGCACAGATGCGTCACCCGGGTGGGGCCTTTAGCCGATCTGGGGAAGCCGGTCCCCCATACTCTTAACCACCCATGCTCACGGAATCGCAACCAGAACCTGATACGTTAGAACCATGATGGCCACCCCCGCTCCACCCGTCTCCTTTGTCGCCGAAAAGGGATCGCCGCACCCCCTCGGGGCGACCCCATCGCCGGAAGGCGTCAATTTCTCGCTCTTTTCGGAGAATGCCACCGGCGTCGAACTGCTCCTCTTCTCGACCCATGATGCCCCGCAGCCGTTTCAGACCATCTCTCTGGACCCGTACGTCAACAAGACCTTTCACTTCTGGCATGTCTTCGCGCGCGGGCTTCAGGCGTGCGCCCACTACGCTTACCGCGTGGGTGGCCCTTTCAACCCCAGCGCCGGCCATCGGTTCAACAGGAATAAGGTCCTCATCGACCCCTACGCGCTCGGCAATACCAACAGTCTCTGGAAACGCGCCGGCGCCTGCGGGCCGGATGACAACGTGGCCGCTTCCATGCGCTCGGTGGTCATCGACGCCTCCACCTACGACTGGGAGGGCGACCGTCCTCTGAACCGTCCCATCCAGGACACCATCATCTACGAGATGCACGTCAGGGGATTTACGCAATCGCCGTCCTCCGCCGTCGAGCACCCCGGAACGTTCGCCGGAATCACTGAGAAGGTCCCCTACCTGAAAGACCTGGGCGTAACCGCCATCGAGTTACTGCCGGTCTTCGACTTCGATGAAACCGATGTCTTGCGCGTGGTCGATGGCCGGCCTCTGCCGGACTACTGGGGTTACAGCACCATGGGCTTTTTCGCGCCTCAGTCCGCCTATTGCGTCAGCCCCCAGGCGGGCAACCACTTACACGAATTCCGCGACATGGTGAAGGCCCTGCACCGCGCCGGCATCGAAGTGATTCTGGACGTGGTGTTCAATCACACCGATGAAGGCAATCAACTGGGTCCGGCCTTCTCGTTCAAAGGCATCGACAACCGCACTTACTACTTCCTGGTGCCCTGGGACTTGCAGTATTACATGGACTTCTCCGGCTGCGGAAATACTTTCAACTGCAACCACCCCATCGCTCAGAAGCTCATCGTCGAATGTCTGCGCCACTGGGTGCGGGAAGCCCACGTCGATGGCTTCCGCTTTGATGAAGGCTCCATCCTGTCGCGGGGCGAGGACGGGATGCCCAGCGCTCATCCGCCGGTGGTGTGGCAGATCGAGCTGGATGACGAACTGGCCGATTCCAAAGTGATCGCCGAAGCCTGGGACGCCGCCGGGCTGTATCAGATCGGGCATTTTCCAGGCGATCGCTGGGCGGAATGGAACGGCCGCTATCGCGACGATATCCGCCGCTTCGTCAAGGGCGATCCGGGAATGGTGGGCGCCGTGGCTTCCCGCCTGGCCGGCAGTTCCGATCTCTACCAGGACCAGGGGCGGTTGCCGGTCAATAGCATCAACTTTGTAACCTGTCACGATGGTTTCACCCTCAACGACCTGGTTTCGTATAACGACAAACACAACCAGGCCAACGGCGAAGGCAACCGCGACGGCATCGGCGATAACCTGAGCTGGAACTGCGGCGTGGAGGGTGAATCCGACGATCCGGCAGTCGAGGCGCTCCGCAACCGGCAGGTGCGCAACTTCGCGGCCCTTCTGCTGCTCTCGCGCGGCGTCCCCATGTTCGCCGCCGGTGACGAGGTGCGCCGCACCCAGCAGGGCAATAACAACGCCTACTGCCAGGATAACGAGACCAGTTGGCTCGATTGGACGCTGGTGGACCGCAACCGCGATCTGTACCGCTTCTGGAAACGCATGATCGAGTTTCGCAAGAGCCATGCCGCGCTGCGCCTGGGGCACTTCTTTACCGGCGCGGTGAACCAGCGCGGGCTGGCGGACGCGACATGGCACGGGACCATGCTCGGCGCTCCGGCGTGGTCCGACCCGGAAGCGCGGGCGCTGGCAATGACACTGGCCGGCTTCAACGGCGACCCCGACCTCCACGCGATGCTCAACATGTATTGGGACGGCCTGGAATTCGAGTTGCCCGCGGTGCCCGGCCGGCGCTGGTTCAAAGCCGTGGACACAGCCCAGACGCCTCCCCATGACATCGCGGACCCTGGCGCCGAGCCGGCAGTCACCGACACCACGTGCACCGTGCAGCCGCGATCCGTGGTAGTGTTGGTCAACCAGGTCTGGAACTCTGAAGCATGAAACTCACATTTCTCTTTCTGATCTCCGCGGTTGCCTACGCCGCCCCCTGCACCACCGCCGCACCCAACTGTACTGAGTGGGTCGCTCTAGCTGGCGGGCCGTCGCGCTCGCTCATCTATCGCACTTACTCTCTGGACGCGAAGAACGAGCAGATCACCCGCGCTCTGATCGTAGTCCACGGCCAGGGGCGCGACGCCGACAATTACTTCCGCACTTCTTTGGCCGCCGCGTTTCTCGCCGGCGCCCTCGAGGACACCGTGGTCGTCGCTCCGCGCTTCGCCTCCAGTGACGGCCGGGGCTGCCGGGACACCCTTGCCCCCGACGAAGTCAGTTGGAGCTGCTCCGGAGACAGTTGGCGCTCCGGCGGCGTGGCCGCCAACAACCCCAAACTGACGTCCTACGATTTCGCCGACGCCATCCTCCGCAAGCTGGCCCGCAAAGAAATCTTCCCTAACCTGAAAGTCATCGTGGTGGCCGGCCACTCCGCCGGCGGCCAGTTCGTCACCCGCTACGAGATGGCCAACCAAGTCCACGATACCCTTGGGGTCCCCGTGACCTACGTGGTTGCCAACCCTTCGAGCTACGCCTATCTGGACCCGGCGCGCCCTGCCCCCGCCGAAGCTCCCGCTGCGGCTTCCGAGTTCCGCGACTTCTCCGACGCCCGCAACTGCACCACGTATGATCGCTGGCCTTACGGACTCCAGAACCGCACCGGCTACGCCGCCCAACTTAGCGACGACCAATTGAAGAAGCAGCTCGCCGCGCGGCCTGTCACTTACCTCCTCGGTGAAATCGACATTTTGCCGTTAGGCGGCTTCGATACTTCCTGCCCCGCCATGGCCCAGGGCCCCACGCGTCTGGCGCGCGGCCAGGCGTTTGTCGGATATGTGAATCAGAGATACGGCGCTCACCACCACGCCGCCGTGGTTCCGCTCTGCGGCCACAACGCGCGTTGTATGTTCACCGCCGAGCCAGCGCTACCCATTCTATTCCCCAAACCGTAACTATTTCCGGGTCGCGTCTTGTTTTTCCCGGCATTGAAGGTACAATAACCCTTTGTCACCGGATCGGATAGCTTAAGGAGAAATCAATGCAACGTGCATCCGCCCTGCGAACACTGTTGATCGTAGTGCCCATCGCCCTGCTCTTGGCTGCCTCGCCTGTCGCCGCCCAGCAGACGTATGTGAGCCAGTTTGATGTTTTCGCGGGATACGCCTTCCTCGACAGCCCCCACATCAGCCTCTTTGAAAACGGTTTTCAAGCGCAGTTCGGCTACAGGCCGAAACCCTGGTACTCACTGGGTTTCGACTACAGCCGTTCCACCGGTGATCTGGTGCTTACACCGGACCTGCTGCCAACCGCTTTGCAGCAGCAATTGGGAGCGGAACTCGCCCAAATGGCAGCCGCCCACCTGATCCCTGCCGGGTACGCCTTAGCCGTGTCCACTCATTCGACATCGCAGACCTTCGCTGTCGGCCCACAGCTTGCGTATCGCCACTTTTCGCACCTGACGCTGTTTATCCGGCCATCGCTCGGGGCCATCCACGAAGTCGCGGTCCCGCACCCCGGCGATCCCATTGCCACTGCCATCGCGGCGCAACTGGCGCCCACCGGGAAGAAAACGGATTGGACTGGATTCTATGGATTCGGCGGCGGCTTCGACATCCTTTTATCCAAGCACTTCGCCCTGCGCACGCAAGCCGACCTGGTGTACGATCACCTCTTCAACGATCTGTTGAAGGATGGCCGCCTCACGGTGCGCTTCTCGGTTGGCCCGTGCTTCAACTTCGGCAAGAATATTAAGTGAAACCCGCGTAGGGACCGGACACCGAAACTCGCCCCCTCAGTTTTCCGCCACTGACCGCTGCGCCAGTTCCCCGAACAGAGGCAGCGGGTAGGCTTCCTCGTGAGCGGCTTTCACCATCATGAAGACAGACATGCCCAGCAATAACGCCCCGATGACCCCGTGGATGTGGAGGTCGGGCGCCATCAGGAACATGGGCCGCAATACCCAATCCTCCATCAGCCACGCCACGAAAAGGTACAGGCCTTGGAAGGCGTGGAACCGGACCGTGCGGTCGCGGCGGAACTTCTCCGATGCCAGGACGATGATGGATGCGATCCAGCCAATTCCCGGGACATAGCAGAGGATCGATGCGGTTCGTGGCGGGATGCCCGCCAGCGGGTCGGCGCCGGATGGAGACGT
Organism: Bryobacterales bacterium; assembly: GCA_003170915.1. GTDB lineage: Bacteria > Acidobacteriota > Terriglobia > Bryobacterales > Bryobacteraceae > Fen-178. The sequence goes on from PMYB01000213.1 coordinate 35,024, forward strand.
CGCCGGCCCCACGGGTTGGCGTGCGCCGCACTGGCGGCAATAGGTTTCGGTTGCGCCCACCGGGTTCCCGCACTGGCTGCAAAACGGCATCTGCTATCTGATACGTTATGCCAACGCGACTTGTTCCGGCAAGCAGTGCGGGCGCGGACCGTGCTAACATTTCGCCATGCAAAAGCTGTTTCCAGGCATCTTGTTCCTGGCCTGCGCGGCCGCTTTGCCGGCAGCCGGGAACCTCGAGATCTACTTCATCGACGTCGAAGGCGGACAAGCCACGCTGTTTGTTTCGCCCTCCGGCGAATCCATGCTGGTGGATACGGGCTGGGCCGGTTTCAACCACCGCGATGCCGGGCGCATCGCCGCCGCGGCCAAAACGGCGGGGGTGAAGAAGATCGATTACCTGGTGGTCACTCACTATCATGCCGACCACGCCGGCGGCGTGCCGCAGCTTGCCGAAAAGCTGCCCATTCGCAACTTCGTGGATCACGGCGCCCAAACCGAAACCACCCGCGATGCCCAGGTGCTGTACAACGCCTATATCGCGTTCCGCGACAAGGGCAATCATATCCAGGTCAAACCCGGCGACGTCATCCCGATCAAAGGTATCGAGGTGAAGGTCCTTTCCTCAGCCGGCGACCTGATCGAGTCTCCGCTTCCCGGCGCGGGCCAGCCCGATGCGGAGTGCGCCAGCTTCCAGCGGCACGAGGTGGACACCACCGAAAACGCGCAGTCCGTGGGCCTGTTAATCGCGTACGGCGGTTTCCGCATGATCGACCTGGCGGATCTCACCTGGAACAAGGAGTACGGCCTGGTTTGCCCCGCCAACAAGATCGGCGCGGTGGACCTGTACCTGGTCTCTCACCACGGCATGGACAGGTCCGGCTCGCCGCAACTGGTGCATGCGCTCGACCCGCGCGTGGCCATCATGAACAACGGCGCGCGCAAGGGCGGCGCGGCTGAAATCTGGCAGACCGTTCATAGCTCGCCCGGCCTGCTGGACCTCTGGCAACTGCACTATGCCGTGGCCGCCGGCAAGGACCACAACTCGCCCGATCCGTTCATCGCCAACGTGGACGAGCTGTGCGAAGGCAAGTGGATTCGCGCGACGGTGCGGAAGGACGGAGCGTTCACCGTTTACAACAGCCGCAACAAGTACGAAAAGACCTACACGAAGAACTGAGGCAAGCTACTTCTTGCACTCTTTCAAGTTCTTGTTCTTCGGGTCCTTGCAGTCGGTGGCGACCGTCTCTTTGGTCTTGTCGTCCGGCAGCGGCGCTATCGGGTCGGTGTCGTACGTGATACCGGCTTCCGCCGAGTACTTGCGGTACAGGCGGAACTCCTCGTCGAGCCTTTGCAGAGCGTCGCCGCCGCTCATGAGGACCTGCGATTTAAGCGGCAACAGAAAAGTATGTCCCGAGAGCTCCTGGAAATCGTAGTCGAGGACGTCTTCGGCCTTCCGGATGGGAAAGTCCGGCGGAATGTTCTCCGCGATGGTCGACACCCGCATCACGACATGCGTGCCGGGGTCCACTTCCACCAGCCCCCGGTACGCCGTGATAATGCTGAGCTTGGCATCCTCCACCACGAGGTGGTACTGCGAGCGGGATTGCGACACATGGTAGGCGAACGCCATGACTCGCTTGCCGCGCAGAGTGCCCCAGTGGTCCCACTCGAAACGGGCTTCGGTGGACGGCTCGAAGATCTCGCGCAGCATGCTGCCGAACTCGCCGAACGACTTGCTGCCGCCCATCTGTTCGTAGTCCTTGTTGACGATGGCGTTGTTCGCCAGCACCACCGTGTACTTTTCCTTCTGCTCGAAGTAGCTCAGGCGTATCTGTAGAACGTCCTGCGCCTGCCAGGAAGGTTCGCTGAGGGCGCTGCCGCCCCACCGGGTGCCGGGCCTAGGGGCCGCATAACGCCGCGTCACCTGCGTGCAAATGAAGTCGGGCAGGTTCTTGCTGTAGTTCAGCGCGTACTCGCGCACATCCGAGATGATGGCCGCCTGTTCCTCGGAAGAAGGCGGCGGGATGGGCGCGGGCCGGGCTTCGGGCGCGATGGGCTTCGCCGCCATCAGGTCTTTCGTCCGGTCTCGCAACGCCTGAAGCGCCTGCAACGTCTTCGCCCCGATGCCGGAGCTCTGCATCTCTTCGATGGTGCGATCGTCCAGGCGTTCCGTGAGTCTCACCTTGGCGAGGTATTTCGCCACTTCGCTATCCGTCTGCTTCCCCTCCTTGATGAGCCGCTCGGAGGATTGGATAAAGCCGATCAACTCCCGCACGGAAAGAGTCTGGGCCGTGGCGGCGAGCGAAACCGCGAACACGGCAGCCAGAAGACGGTAACGCATACGTATCCTTATCTTCTCATGACGTACGGCGGGCGCCCAGGTTACCGAT
>PMYB01000213.1:37522-39186 GCA_003170915.1 Bryobacterales bacterium
ATCTTGTTTTCCTTCACCATCTGTTGCAATCCGGCCAGAAGATCGGCCTGGTATTTGAAGCGGAAAATCAGCACGCGCTGAAACTGGCTGTTCACCGCCGTATAGACATCCGGCACCTGGTCGCTGTTCGGTTTGGCGTCCTGGGCGGGCGTGGGAGCGTTGTTGGTGATCTCCCTGCGGGTCTCCTGAGCGGCGGCCAGGGACAAGAACGCCACTGCGAACACAATCGATCTTCTCATGTTGAAAGTGTGGCACAAACCGGTGGCGCAGGCACTCGTGCCTGCCGCGTCCCGACTTATCGGGACGCTCTTTGGCGCACGCTCGGCAAGCGTCCCGATGAGTCGGGGGTGCCCCCTGGGCCCGGCAGCCTGAGAGGCTGCGCCACATCGTTATGCCACGTAGTGCGCTTTCACGCGTCGCGCGGCGGCGCGGCCCACCACCGCGGCCAACTGGTCCTCCGAGGCGGCGCGCACCAGCTCCGAGCTGCCGAACTCCTTCAGCAGTTTCTGCACCGTCCTGCCTCCCACGCCCCGGATGGCATCGAGCTCGCTGGTGAGCTGCCGCGCGTTCCGCCGCGAACGGTGGAACGTGACCGCGAAGCGGTGCGCCTCGTCGCGGATCGATTGAATCAGGTGCAGGATCGGCGAGAAACGGTCCAGCACCACCGGCTCGTCCTCCTGCCCGTAGACGTATATGATCTCCTCGCGTTTGGCGATCGAGGCCAGTGGCTGGTCGGCGATTCCGACCGCTTCCAGCGCTTCGGCCGCCGCGTGCAACTGCCCGATTCCCCCATCGATCAGCACCAGCCCGGGCATCGCCCGCTTCTCTTCCCGAAGGCGCGAATAGCGCCGCGCCACCACCTCGCGCATGCTGGCGTAATCGTCGTTGCCGATCACCGTCTTGATGATGAATTTGCGGTAGTCCGATTTCTTCATCCGGCCGCCCTCCCACACCACCATGCTGGCCACCTTATCGGTGCCCTGGATGTGGGAGACGTCGAAACACTCGATGCGCGCCGGCGCCGCGGGCAGGTTCAGGGCGTCTTCGAGCGCTTCCTGAATGGCGCGGGACGAGGGTTTCAGCACGCGAAACCTCGTGTCGAAGCTGTGCTTGGCGTTGTTCCGGACCAGGTCGAGCAGCGCCTTCTTCTGCCCGCGCTGGGGTGTGCGGATTTCCACACGATGGTTCCGTTTCTCCGAAAGCAGCTCCTCGAGGGCCTCGCGGTCCTCGAACTCCACGGGCACGTGGATTTCCGCCGGGATGAACTGCTGGTCCAGGTAGAGCTGCTTCAGCAGCGCAGAGAAGAACTGCGGCTCGTCGAAATCCGGCTGGTCTTCCCAGAAGAACTCGCGGCGGTCCACGATCTGGCCGTGGCGCAGGTGGAACAGGTTCAGCGCCACCAGGGGCGGCTCGGCGTAGCAGGCGAAGATGTCCACATCGTCGCCCTTGGCCGCCGACATTTTCTGCCGCTCCTCGATCTCTTCCACCGTGGCCAGCAGGTCGCGTAGCGACGCGGCTTGCTCGAAGCGCATCTCTTCGGAGGCCGTTTCCATGCGCGCGCGAAGGCCGCGCGCCAGGTCGGTGTGCCGGCCCTCCAGGAACAGTTTCACGTCGCGCACCGCGCCGGCGTAGGCATCGCCGGTGGTCAGACCTTCGACGCAAGG
>PMYB01000173.1 GCA_003170915.1 Bryobacterales bacterium
CAAACAGCTAATTTGGACGCGAGCGACTTTACATAGGACTCCGGCACGGGAATGACGAGGCGGAATAAGTCGTCCTGGGAGAGCCGAACCAGGGGCATGGCTTGCGTGCTGGAGCTGGTACCGGCCTGCATCAGAGCTCCCTGGTTGGCGAACCGTTGCGTCACTATGCCCGCGAAGGGAGCGGTAATTCTGGCGTAGTCGAACATCACTTTGTCGCGTTGCTGTTTCGCCTTTGCCTCATCCACCTGACTCTGTGCCGTTTGATAGGCCGACTTGCCGGCCTCCACCTAGGCCTCCAACGCCAGGTCCTTGCCTTTAGCATCGTCAATCTCCTGTTGCGCCACCAAGCCGGGGCGTGTCTTTTCCACACCGGTCAGACGGTCGGATTGCAGATGAACCACCTGGTGTTGCGCCTCCAGGCGATCCAACTCGTGCTGTGCGTGGGTAACCCGTTCAACGGCACTGGCGATGGCAGCGGTGTCCTGTTGTATCTGCATTTCCAACTCCGGGATTTCGAGCACGGCCATCAACTGCCCTTTCTGTACTCGCGAGCCGTAGTCAACCAGCAGGTCCTTCACATAGCCGGACTCCTTCGCATAGACATCGATCTCCTGGAATGGCACCAACTCCGAAGAAACGGTGAGCTGTCTCATAATCGGCTTTCGCATGACTGGCGTGACACCAACAGTCATAACCGATTCCTGCTCGTCTCCGCCGCCGGCCCCCGCGACTTGGGATTTGGAGCAGGCGCCGAGGAACACCAGCAGCGTCAGGAGCGCAAGCAAGCCAAACAGGGCGCCGATCTTCATTCGCATAGATGTCACTTGACCCCTTGTTCGAGCCTGGCGGTCAGCAGATCCAGGGAGAAGTCCTTTCTTTCGGTCAACGCGAATAGTTCCCGGTCTTCTCGCAACACCTGCTCGGCAACGCCGGCCAGTTCGCGGGCGGCGCCGATCGGAATCGTGTGCACCCCGTGCAGGTCACCGTGGAGAAGGTCGCCGGAAGAGATCCGCAAACCTCCAATCTCCACCGGCTCGCCGAATTCCATGACGTGCGCGTAGGCGTGTGAAACCGCGACGCTGCCGGCGAACACCTGGAATCCCAGCGCTTCGATCCCCGGCACGTCACGCACGGCGCCGTTGGTCACACATGCCACGCAGCCCAAAGCGCGTGAGATACGAGCGTAAGCCTCTCCCAACAACGCGCCAACTCCCGGCGAGTCGTCGGCGTCCTGGATCACCAGCATTCGCGGGCCTGCAAGCTTGGTCACGTATCTCCACAAGTCCGGGCGATCGTAATAGCAACGCCCCTTGATCGGCACCATGGACGACCGCATCCGGGCCGTGACAGCGTATCCGATCACTGGCGGCAGTTGCGGAAATCTGCACGTAACCGCTCCGCTGATAAAGCCTTCGTTCCGCGGGCGAATGTTCAACCGCTCGATGGCATTGGACATGGTACAGGTATCGAACTTCCTCAACCTTTCGAGCTGCTCGTTAGACAGGTCACTGTTTGGCATCGACAAATCGATTCTAAGGAAGGGCACCCGGCGGCGAGAATACCCGATGTCGGGTATTTTGCCCGGAAGGTCACTGTATCCCGCCACGCCCGATTTGTGCTTCAATCGGCATTTAGAGGCTCAATGCCATTTATCCACGAAGATTTTCTGCTCGGCACCAAAACGGCCCGGCGACTCTACCACGAGTACGCCGAGGGCGAACCCATCCTCGATTACCACTGCCACCTGCCGCCCAAGGACGTGGCCGAAAACCGCCAGTTCCGGAACCTTTTCGAAATCGCCCTCGAAGGCGACCATTACAAGTGGCGGGCCATGCGGGCCAACGGCGTCGACGAGCGCTACTGCACCGGCGGTGCCTCCCCTTATGAGAAGTTTCTGGCATGGGCGGGCACCGTGCCCCACACGCTCCGCAACCCGCTCTACCAGTGGACGCACCTCGAGCAGAAACGCTATTTCGGCATCGACGAACTGCTCGATGAATCGAGCGCCGGCCGCATCTGGGATCGCGCCAATGCGCTGCTGGCCACCGAAGAACTGCGCGCGCACGGCATTCTGCGAAAGTTCCGCGTCAAAGCCGTGTGCACTACCGACGACCCCACCGACGACCTGGCCTGGCACAAGGCCATCGCGGCCTCGAACCTGGAAACCAAAGTCTTCCCCGCTTTCCGCCCGGACAAAGCGCTCAACGTCCACCTCCCCGAGATGTTCAACCCGTGGGTGGCGCGCCTGGAAGCGGCCAGCGACACCAGTATCGGGAAGCTGACCGATTTTCTGGACGCCCTCCGCCGGCGGCACGATTTCTTTCACCAGATGGGCGGCCGTCTCTCCGATCACGGCCTCAACCACGCCTACGCCGATTTTTGCACCGAGGCGGAAGCGGCGGCGATTTTCGACAAGGCACGCGCCGGACACGCGGCCACGCCCCAGGAGCAGGGCCGCTTCGCCGCCAACCTCATGCTGTTTTTCGGGCGTCTGGACGCCGAGAAAGGCTGGACCAAGCAGCTTCACGTGGGCGCGCGGCGCAACGGCAACACCCGGCGCTTCGGCCAACTCGGTCCCGATACCGGCTTCGATTCCATCGGCGACTGGCCGCAGGCCGACGCGCTGGGCGCCTACCTGGACCGTCTCGACCAGGAAAACGCCCTGCCCAAAATGGTGCTCTACAATCTCAACCCGGCCGACAACTATATTCTCGCCACCATGATCGGCAATTTCCAGGACGGTTCCATCGCCGGCAAGATCCAATTCGGCAGCGCCTGGTGGTTCCTGGATCAGAAAGAGGCCATGGGGTGGCAGATGAATGCGCTCTCCAGTTGCGGCCTGATTTCACGCTTCGTGGGGATGCTGACGGATTCGCGCTCGTTCATGTCCTACCCGCGGCACGAGTACTTCCGCAGGCTGTTGTGCGATTTGTTCGGCAAGGACATCGAAGGGGGCTTCATTCCGGACGACGATTCGCTCAGCGGCCCCATGATTCGCGATATCTGTTACGGCAACGCCCGGCGCTTCCTCGGATTGGACGTGGGATAAGCGCGCGAAGCCCAGCCCGCGGCGCCGTCACTGGCCCGCGGACTGGCTGGTGGGCGCAGCGGTGGCGCCGGCCGCTCCGTTTGTACCGCTGGTGGCATTCGCCGCCGCCAGCGTGGCGCCGGTGCTGGACCACATTCCCTGGATACCGCCCGACACGTGGCAGAAGACGCCCAGGGCCACCAGCGCAATCAGCGCCGTCAGGAGGCAATAGTCTGCCAGGTCCTGCCCATGATCGCTCCCCCGGAAAACTCGAAGCATCGCCCGAAACATAGTTTTAAAACCAGTATCAGTTTAGACCGTGTAGCGGCCACGCCGCCATGATATCTTTCGAGGTCATTCGACTACCCCCCAAGGGCAGTATTGCGGGAAGAGGCTAAAGTTTTGGGGGCGCCGGCCGATATAAGAGTTGGAGCAATATGTCACTTCCCACAACAACCCTTGGCGAAAGGGTGTGGGAACTGCCACCGCTCATCCTGCACCCCTTTAACGAACGCGTCCCGCCCTCCGCCCTGCTGGAAAACTCCAAGGCCGCCCTCATGCTGTCCGGGCTGATTCCCAGCGACGGTTCGGACGAGGACGACCTCAAGCGCCGGCTTCTGGCCGGCCGGTATTCCGAGATCCGGATGCTGTTTTTCCTGGGTAAGGACGTATTCCGCTGGATCGAACAGTGTGTGGAATGGGGGCAGCGGGTGCCCGAGTGGAGCGGCGCCGAAATCCACCCGCAAAGTTTCGCCGCGCTGCTGACCGCGGACCCGCCCAAAGCGGTGAAGGAGAAACTCGTCCGGTGGGGCGTGGTAGACTACGGTACCATCTTTACGCGCGCCGTCGGGCTGAACGCCATGTTCATCCAGCCTCCGGCCTTCGACACGCTGGCCGCGGAGTTCCTGCGAAACTACCACCGCTACGCGGACTGTCTGTACCGGTGCTATATGGATTCCCAGCCGCACCGCAGGGTCGCATCGGCGAATTTTCACTTCGACCTGTACGCTTCCGGCGAGTATTCGCGCATGCTCGAATCGGAGTGGGCCGCGGACGCGGAATAGGTTTGGGCCGGGCCGCCGCGGTTGAAGTTAGAATAAGAACATCATGCAATTTCCCCGCTTGGTTCTTGTGCGCCAGAAGTTTCGCGACCGCCGCATCGCGGATGTGGCCGCCGAAGTGCAAAAGCAGTTGGCCGGTTCCGGCTTTGCCGGACGCTTGAAACCCGGATCGCGCGTCGCCATAGGCGTGGGCAGCCGCGGCATCCATAGCCTCGCCACCATCGTGCGCGGCGTGGTCCAGTACTGGAAAGACCAGGGGATGCGGCCGTTCCTCTTCCCCGCCATGGGGAGCCATGGGGCGGCATCGGCCCAGGGGCAGGCGGACGTGCTGGCGCACTACGGTATTACCCAGGCCAGCATGGGGTGCCCGGTGGTGAGCCAGCTCGCAGTAGTCTCGTTGGGCAAGACCGCCGACGGGATCGAAGCCTTCATGGACAAGATGGCCTACGAATCCGACGGCGTCATGCTGGTGGGCCGGGTCAAATGGCATACCGATTTCGCGGGCAAGATCGAAAGCGGCCTGTTCAAGATGATGGCCATCGGGCTGGGCAAGTTCGGCGGCGCGCAGCGTTATCATTCCTACGCCTACCGGCTGGGTCTGGAGCACGTCATCCGCAGCGTCGGCCGCCAGGTGCTCCAGTCCGGCAAGATTCTGGGCGGCCTGGCCATCCTCGAGGACGCCCACCACAACACCGGCAAGCTGGACGCCGTGCCGGTGGAAGCCATGGAGCAGCGCGAGGAGGAGAACCTGGCGCTGGTCAAGACGTGGATGGGGAAAATCCCCGTGGACGCCGACATCCTCATCATGGACGAGATCGGCAAGAATATCAGCGGCGCCGGCATGGATACCAAGGTGGCCAACCGCAGCGTCCAGTGCGAATACAATCCGTGGCCGGACACGCCCAAATTCGAGCGCATTTTCGTGCGAAACCTGAGCGAGCTGACCTACAACAGCGGCGTCGGCCTGGGCATGGCGGACGTGGTGACGGACCGCCTGGTGAACCGCATCGACTGGGAACCCACCTGGATCAATTCGCTGACGGCCAACACTCCTTCGGCGATCCGCACCCCCATCCACTTCCCCACCGACCGCGAGTGCCTGGAGCGCATCGCCCCCACGGTGGGCAAGCTCGACCTGGACGAAGTCACCTACGTTTGGATTCGCAACACCATGGAACTGGGCCGGCTGGCGGTGAGCGAGAACCTGCGCGGCAAGGTGGAGAAGAACCCGCTGATCGAGATCGAAGCGACCGTGGATTTCGATTTCGACGGCGAGAACGACCTGATCAGCCCCTTTATGCCGGTGGAAGCGGCTGCGGGGACTCATTAAGTCCACAAACGGCAAATAGTTTTCATTCGGCCCCAAAAACGCGCTAAACTATTCTCCTGTAAGCTCTCTGTAACGGATTGCTCGCTGAACGACAAGGGGGAGAATATGAGAACCACAAAATGGTTGTGTCTGCTTGCGGCATTGATCTCAATATCGGTGCTGCGAGCTCAGGACATTTCGGGCAGCATTGCTGGAAAAGTGATGGATCCCAGCAGCGCCGCCGTACCGAACGCGAAAGTCACCATCACCAACACGGATCGCAACCAGGTGCTCCGCAACATCATCACGGACACGGAAGGCAACTACGCCGCGCCCATCATCCCGATTGGCACATATTCCATCAAGGTGGAAGCCAACGGCTTCAAAGCGGAAACCCGCACGGGCATCGTTCTCAACGTGGCCGACGACCTGAAGATCAACATCTCGCTTCAGATTGGCGCCGTCACCGATAGCGTGACCGTGGAGGCATCAGCCGCCGCCGTCGAACTCGGCACGAGCGCCAGTTCCACCACCATCGAAGGCGTACAGGTGCGCGAGTTGTCCCTCGCCACCCGCAACTACGAGCAACTGGTCGGCCTGATGCCGGGCGTGACCTCCGGCGCCACCGATGAACTCTACATCGGCAACTCCGCGCCTTCCGGCACCGCCGCCACCCTGCCCTACTCGATCAACGGCAACCGCACGTCGGCCAACAACTGGACCGTGGACGGCGCCGACAACGTGGATCGCGGCAGCAACCTCACGCTGATGACCTTCCCCAGCGTGGACGCCATCGATCAGTTCAAGGTGCAGCGCAGCCTCTACACCGCCGATAGCGGCCGCGCCGGTGGCGCGCAGATCAACGTGGTCACCAAGAGCGGCGGCAGCCAGTTCCACGGCGGCATCTACGAGTTCTTTCGTAATGACGCTCTGGCTGCCAACAACTGGGCCAACAATGCCAACCGGGTGAACGTGATCAACGGCGTGGCCAAGGTTCCATCGCTGCGCTGGAACGATTACGGCGGCACCATCGGCGGCCCGGTGTATATTCCCGGCAAATTCAACAAGGACAAGAATAAGACGTTCTTCTTCTTCTCCGAAGAGCAGCGCAAGATCATCACCTACACAACTTTCAATCCCACGCTGCCCACCACCGGCATGATCGCCGGCGCGATGGCCCAGCCGGTATGTCTCTCCTTGACGAACGGCACCTGCCCGGCGGGTTCCGTGCCGGTGACACAGATTCCCGCCAGTCAGATCAACGCGAATTCGGCGGCTTACATCAAAGACGTCTTCGGCAAGCTGCCGCTGCAATCCGCCAATACCGTGGCCGCCACCACCGCCGGCTTTTTCGCGGAGCGCAACCTGTTCAACAGCCGCCAGGAAATCGGCCGCGTGGATCACAGCTTCAGCGAGACCTTCAATCTCTGGGGCCGCTTTGAAGTGGATTCCATTCCCACCACCGAGCCGGGCGGGCTCTTTCAGGGCAACACCATTCCTGGGGGCGCCATCACCAACACCAATTCGCCCGGACGCAGCTTTGTGGTTCACGCCGTCAACACCATCCGGCCTACCCTGCTGAATGAGATCGGTTTCAATTTCTCGCAGAGCCGCATCGAATCCACGCCGGTCGGCCTGACCACCAAGGCCAACAGCCCGGACATCAATCCCACCGAACCGTTCGCCAACACGCAGGGCGTGGTGCCGACCGTGTCTATCTCGGGTGGAACCGGTATCCTTGGCTATGGCCCCTACCACGAGCTGAACCGCAACTATACCTGGTTCGATAACTTCACTTGGATCAAGGGCCGCCACACGGTCAAGCTGGGCGTCTCGGTCAACCGTTACAACAAGACCGAAAATGCCGCCAGCCAGCAAGGCACGTTTAGCTTCAGCAGCGCCGGCCTCCCCAGCGGCACCAGCACCTATCAGCAGTCGTTCGCCAACTTTCTGCTGGGCAACGTGTCCAGTTTCACCATGCCATCCACGGATATCACTCCCAACCTCTGGGCATGGCAGCACGAAGCCTACGCGCAGGACGATTTCAAGGTGAGCCCGCGCCTGACGCTCTACATGGGGGTGCGGTGGTCTTTCTTCGGCCAGCCCACCGACTCGGGGCAACTGCTGGATAATTTCAATCCGGGCACCTATAACCGCGCCAACGCCCCTCAGGTCGACCCCGCCACCGGCAACATCGTGGCCGGCACCGGCAACAATCCAACCGCCAACGGAATCATCGTCGGCGGCAAGAGTTCGCCCTATGGCGACCATGTGGGCAACAGCGTTTACAAGAATTTCGCTCCGCGTCTCGGGATTTCGTGGGATCCGTTCGGCGACGCCAAGACGGCCATCCGCGCCGGCTATGGAATCTACTACGATTCCGGCCTGTTCGGCACCTATGAGCAGAACACTTTCGCCAACCCGCCCTACGTGCAAAGCGTGACCTACACCAACGCATCGTTCAACAATGTAGCCGCCGGAACGAGCGTCGTGAGCGCGGCGCCGCTGGGCTTGCACGCCACCCAGATTCCCGCGCTGATTCCCTACGTGCAGCAGTGGAGCTTTAACATTCAGCGCACCGTGGCCAAAGACGCGGTGCTCGAAGTGGGCTACGTCGGTTCCAAGGGCACGCACCTGCTCGGCATCGTGGATATCAACCAGGCGTATACGGGAGCCGCTCTCGCGGCCGGCCTGCACGCGGCCAACGGCAACACAATTTTCACCACGGCCGACGATCCGCGCATCAATGCCGTGCGGCCCTACCTGGGATGGAATTACATCAATACCCTGGAGACGGCGTTTGATTCCAACTACCATTCGCTCCAGATGAGCTTCAAGAAGGACTTCAAGAGTGCCGGCCTCTTCAACGCGGCCTACACCTGGTCCAAGAACCTCACCGACAACGCCAGCGACCGCTCCAATGCCCCTCAGAACAGCTACAACTGGCATGAAGGCGAGTACGGGCCTTACACCGGCGACCGCAAGACGGTCGTGATCTTCAACTACGTCTACACCATCCCGATCTTCAAGGGAAGCCACGGAGTGGTGGCCGGCGCTCTGAAGGGATGGCAGGTCTCGGGCATCACTTCGTTCTACTCCGGATCTCCGTTCACTGTCACCACTTCCAATGTGGATCCTGCCGGGGCCGGTCTGCTTGGCTCCAGTTCATCCGGTTCGCGTCCGGATATGACCTGCGATCCCAGGGCCAACGCTCCCCATGGTTTCGCCGGAGCGCCGGCGCCCGGAAGCCAAACCTGGTTCAACACCGCGTGCTTCCAGGCGGTGCCGCAGGGCGCCGTCCGTCCCGGCAACGCCGGCCGCGGTGTGGTTCGCGGCCCCGGTTACTTCGACTGGGATGCTTCTCTGGTCAAGAACTTCGACTTGACCAAGGAAGGGCGGGCCAAACTGCAGGTGCGCGCCGAAGCCTTCAACATCCTGAACTGGGTGAACCCGAACGGCTTCTCCAGCACCAACATCACCAGCACCACGTTCGGCGTAATCAGCAGCTTCCGCGCCCCGCGCCGTGTGCAACTCGCATTGAAGCTCAACTTCTGAGACGTGGGGCAGGCGGGGCCGCCGGTCCCCGACCTGCCCTGCCCTACCCCAGAATCCCGAGCCGTTTCCCCACCCTCCGGAACGCCTCCAGGGCGCGGTCGAGTTCCGCTTTAGTGTGGGTCGCAGTGACAATGGTGCGCACCCGCGCCTTGCCCTTTGGCACCGTCGGGAAGCCGATGCCCGTCGCTAACACGCCTTCCTCGAACAGCGCGCGCGAAAGCTCATGCGCCAGCTTGGCTTCGCCTACAATCACCGGGGTGATGGGGGTTTCGGAAACCCCGGTGTTGAAGCCAGCCTCTATCAACCCCTGCTTGAAGTATTTGGTGTTATCCCATAGAGCCTGAATGCGTTCCGGCTCTTGTTCCAGAACGTCGAATGCCGTCAGACAGGCGGCTGCCACGGCTGGCGGATGGGAGGTCGAGAACAGGAATGGCCGCGCCCGGTGATACAGAAATTCGATCAGGTCGCGGCTCCCGCAAACGTATCCGCCGAGCACCCCGATGGCTTTCGAAAGCGTTCCCACCTGCACCTGAACGCGCCCGTGCAACCCGAAATGATCGATGGTGCCGCGCCCGTTGCGGCCCAGCACGCCGGAAGCGTGGGCGTCGTCCACCATCATGATGGCGCCGTGCTTTTCCGCCGCTTCCACCAGACCGGGCAGCGCGCCGATGTCGCCGTCCATGGAAAAGACGCCATCCGAGATCAGCAGCTTGCGGCCGGGCACCGAGTCGAGCTCCGCCAGAATCTTTTCGGCCGCCGCCGCGTCCTTGTGCGGGAAAACGTGAATCCTGGCCCTCGAGAGCCGGCAGCCGTCGATAATGCTGGCGTGGTTCAGCTCATCGGAGACGACATGGTCTTCCGGCCCGAGGATCGCCGACACCGTGCCGGCATTGGCCGCAAAACCCGACTGAAACACCACGCACGCCTCCACGTTCTTGAACCGGGCGATGCGTTCTTCCAGCTCCAGGTGCAGGCTCATGGTGCCGGAGATGGTGCGGACGGCGCCCGACCCCACGCCGAATTTCCGCACGGCATCCACCGCGGCCTCCCGCAGCTTGGGATGGGTAGTCAGTCCCAGGTAGTTGTTGGAGGCGAGGTTGATGACCTGTTTGCCGTCAAACCGCGACTCCGCGGCGCTTGCCGATTCGAGCACGCGCAGGCGCTGGTAGCTGCCTTCCGCCCGCCACTGCTCGAGCTGGTCGTGAAGATAGGAGAGAGGGTTGGTCATAGCTTGATTTTGACGCAAGACGGGGGGATTCACCAGTGGGTCTTCAAGCTGTGCCGCTTGCAACAGTTTGCGCATCACTTCGGGTGCGGGATGATGTTCACGATCACGTACCCGTCATGCTGGATGAGGAAATAGAAGCGCCAATCCTTGTTGACGCGCGCCTGCCAGAGGCCCAGGCTCTCGTCGTACTTCTTGGCGCGGAGCGAGGGGTGGTGGAGATTCTGAAGCAACAGCAACGACTGCTTGTCGAAGGCACGTTGCACTTGCTGCGGTGCCTTAGCGTAGTTCCGTTCGAAGTGGGTGGTGCGGATGAGGTTCATCACGCCGAGCGCTTGGTTTTCGTGCGGTTCAATTTTTTGGCTTCCTTGTGGAGTGAAGCGCTGAACTCCTTGTGGGTGGAAAAAGGACCATGGACGCGGCCGGCCTTGACGTCAGCCAGGCCTTCGGCGAGTTGGGCATCGACGATGCGGCGCTGCTTGGGCGTGTACTCGTCGTCCGCGGTCGGGAGCTTCGGACGGATGCTGATCACGCCGCCGGAGACCTTAAACTCTATCTCTTGGCCGCTCTTAAGGCCGGCCTGCCGGCGTACGGCCGGAGGGACCACAAGCGGTGTTTTGCTTTTGACGGTGACAGTCATGATAGTAGTACGCTCGGAATGTGATTTCGCTTTCAGTGTAGGGACGGCAGGGGCGGGTAGTCAAATGCGGGTTGTGCGCTGAATCCGTGTCCCTCTTGGACCGCTGGAGCATGGCCGTCCAAACGGCGTCGATGTGGCGGCCGTAGAGGCGGGATGCTCGCCGACCCGGTAATCGACAGCGTCGGGGGTTGCGCCGTCGCGCACATGGTGTGTACGATGTAGCGTCATGCTACCCATGCCGCCGCCAGAACCGGAACATCCAAAACCGGTACCTCCAAACCCGACGAAGCTCATTTTTCCACTCTCGGTCTTCTTGATTACCATGTTTTTTTCTGTTTTGATGCCGGAAAATCCTACATGGACCATCTGCAACACATCGATATGAGCATGTCCATGGGCATGAGCTTTGCCGGCGTGTGGACCATCACGAGGGTTCTCAAGATAAGGAAACGGGCGCGCGAACGCGTCACCCTGTTCTCTGTCATCGCCGTTCTGCTGATCCCCTCCATCATCGGCGGCTTCCTTGTTGGCAAGGAGGTCCAATATCCTGCCGAATCGCGCGCGCTGGTTGAGGAGATTCAACTCCACGCTCGGGACCTGAAAAGGGTCAAGGAACAGATATCGAAAGCGCGAGAATCGTTCACCGACCCCGAACAAATACTGTCCCTTCAACCTCTCATTACGTCGGTGGAACTGGATATCAACGAGATTTCCAGGATCGACCATGAGATTAGGCACGACACCTTGCCGAGCTTCATAGCAGAACTTCTGAAGATGATGAATGGGGCGCTGGTCTTCAACAGGACAGAAGTACAGAATATCAAAGACCAGATTTCGGTCATTCGCGCGGCAAAGGAACTCAGTCTAACCAAGAAAGCGGACCTTTACAAACGTCGCTTGCTACCCCTCATGGAACAAGAGCAAGAAATCGAGCGACAGCGCCAAGCAGCAAATCTCGAACAACGGATCAAGGATCTGCCGAAGAAAGCAGGTTACCAATAATCGCGAGGTTACCCGGTAAGAGTTTTCTGGGGGGTTGGGAAAAGCGTCGACATTTTGGTCAAAGAGGTTCGCGCTGTAAAATGGGGACATGAGCGTCACTCAACTTGCAGCTTGGGTCGGGGCGTGCAGTGGTCTCGGTAGCCTGCTGTGGAATATCTACACGAAGCTGACTTCGGGGCCGAAACTCGACGCGACTGCAAAATCCGGAATGGAGGCACTGCACAGTCCTCGGGCCACAACTCGGGACCCTTCCAAATATATCGTGGTCTCGATTTGGAACAACGGAACGGCAAGGACGACGCTCACTTCGGTCTGGTTCTCAACGTACGACTCGTGGTGGTCGAGAAAGCGCTCGAAACGATCCCAGTCCGGCATCGTGCCACAGCCAATGTCGAGCCAACCGATGCCGTACCAGTTAGATGTTGGCCAGGAATATGTTGGCGGAATCAAGCAAACAGACTTTATTGAGAAGATGCTTCAGACCGGAAACCTCTGGTGCGAGATCTGTCATTCCTGGTCCAACGGACCTGTCCAGGTGAACGTCATCGGACCAGATTAGGAGTAGGCAAAAGGTCCTTTTCCACTCTATAGGCTCCGAGAATCCGACGCGTGCCCAGACCCATGTCGGGACCCGCCGGGCGGCGCGTGTAGCGGTGCAACCTACTCGCCGGCGCGTTCCCGAAGCTTGGTTTCCACCCAGGCGCGCAACTCGCGTAGCGACTCGCGTGCCGCATGCCGGTCGAGGGAGATGGCTGCGTCGTAATCCTCGTAACGGTAGATGGCGCCGAAAGGTGTCAGCACATCAAGGTTCTCGAACCGGTCTGGCAGCCCATGACCAGCCTGCTCCAGCAGGGCCATTAACGCGCCGATCTCGTGGGTTTTTCGGAAGCGGACTCCAACGTCGGAAAGCGGGGCTTTCAAGATCTTCTCGACGGCCTGCTGGCAATGAAACCCGATGATTTCATCGCTGACCTGATCCGAGGCGATCACTGCATCCAGCAGTGCTTCATCTTGGGCAGCCTTGCGGAGCAACAGCAGGGCTTGTTCACGCCGCTTCATAGAGGACTTCGCCTTCGGTGGCCGCCTCAAAATAGACGTTCCCCGGCGTGTCACACCAGTAGTTGAACTTCTCGGCGGTCACCACCAGCAAATCCACAGGGATGTCCAGCGAGCGCAGCAACCGGTTCAGCCGAACCATCTCCCCGGCACGATCCGAAACGCCCTCCTCGACTACCATGACGTCGAGGTCGCTGTCTTCACCCGCGTCGCCGCGCGCCTGGGAACCGAACATGATGATGCGTTTAGGCTTGGCGGCCTCAATGAGCAACTCGGTCAGCCGCTTGATAGTCTCGGCGTTTCGAATTGGGGCCTTGGTGCGCAAACCTAGCTCCTGGCGTCGGTTTCGCACTGGTGAGCCGGGCGGGACTCGAACCCGCGACCCTGTGCTTAAAAGGCACATGCTCTACCATCTGAGCTACCGGCCCTCGATGTTGCGGCAATGCGAAACGATACTTGTTCAGTTTATCAGACCGCGGCTATACTTGGTCCAGACAACCGATGAACCGGCTGGAGCGCCGTTTTCTATTTCTCAGCCTGGCGATCGCGGTAACACTGCTGATCGGAACGGTGGGGTTCACCCTGATCGACGGCTATCCCCCCTTCGACGCCTTCTACATGACCCTGATCACCATGACCACGGTGGGGTATAGCGAGATCCATCCGCTTTCGCACGCGGGACGGGTCTTCAATTCTTTCCTGATCTTTTTCGGCGTCACCACGATCTTCATCGCCATGGGCGCCATGACCCAGACCATCATCGAGCTGGAATTCGGCCATGTCATCGGCAAGCGGCGGACTAAACGCATGATCGACAAGTTGAAGGACCACTACATCATCTGCGGCTACGGGCGCGTGGGGCGCGGCGCCGCCGCGGAACTGCAACACTCGGGCGTCCCGTTCGTGGTGGTGGATATCAGCCCGGAACGCGTCGAGCGCGCCCTGCTGGCGGGCATGCTCGCCCTGGCGGCCGATTCCACCCGCGACGAGACCCTGCGCCAGGCGGGCGTCGACCGGGCTCGCGGGCTGGTTGCGGCCCTCGCCACCGACGCGGACAACCTCTTTGTCCTGCTCTCCGCCAAAGGCCTCAATCCACGCATCTACGTGGCGGCGCGCGCGGCCGAAGAAGGCGCCGAAGCGAAGATGCGGCGCGCCGGCGCGGATGCCGTCTTCGCTCCCTACTCCATCGCCGGCCACCGCCTGGCGCAGTCGCTGCTGCGGCCGCACGTAGTGCAGTTTCTCGATTTCACCACCCACGACATCGGCATGGACATTGCCATCGAGCAGGTGCGGGTTTCCGAAACCAGCGAGGTGGTTTCGAGGACCATCAAGGAGATGCAATACCGCCGCGATGTCGGCGTGATCGTCATGGCAATCCGCAAGGGCGACGGTCACATGCTCTTCAATCCGCCGGCCGACACCGCCGTCGAGGGTGGCGATTACCTCATCGTCATGGGCCGCCAGGAGAACTTGCGCACTTTGGAAGGATTGCTGGCCGAGTCGGGCAAAACCGCGCGATGAGCCGCCCCGCGGATCGCCGGAGTCCACGGGAATAAAGGAGTCCGCGGTGCGATTATGGACGGTATAATAACATCGGCTGTGGGTCGCCGGCTATGCTGAAGCGTCTTCGTCGATTTATCGATTCCATTGTCTTCGCCGGCCTGAAGCCGGACGCTCCCAGGGAGCAGGCGAAGGGCAGGCGATGGCTCGGCCCGCTGCGCGGTCTGGCGGACCGCATTCTTTCCAGGCCGGCGCCCTCCGACCCCCTGTATCTCAGCAATCGAACCTTCGACCAGAAGGTGAAGCTCGCGCTGGCGATAGCAGTGCCGTGCGTCATTGTCGCGGGCGGCGTCCTGCTCTTGCTGAGCCACATCTTTCAGGCCAACGAGCCTGGGCCCGGCACCGAGCCGTCTACCGCCGAACTGGCGGCGAAGCTCTTGCCGAATGTGGACAAGACCATCAAGATCGAGGTCAACAAGGACGTGCAGGTGTTGGAAGCGCACGTCGAGAGTGAGGGCGGCATGAAAGTGGCCGGCACGGTCAAGAACAACACCGACCACCTGATTCACACGACCGAGATTATCCTCAACCTGACGGATAAGACGGGTTCGCACCTGGGAGCGGTGAGCGCCCAGGTGGACAACCTGGCGCCCAATGCCACTGTGAAATTCCAGCTCCCCATCGAGCAAAAAGACGCTGCTTTCGCGTTGGTGCGGGAAGTCCAAACGCAATAAGCCGCTACCGGCGCGGAGGGGCGAAGAACTGGAGCGGCTCGAGCGAGGCGATGCGCCACTTCTTGCCGGACTTCTCGACGCGGCACTTCACGCGCTCCTGGCGCCGCTCCGCCACCGCGCCATCCTGCCGATCCACAATATGAACCAGCCAATCCAACTCCACCGCGCGGCTGCCATCATCCCCCTCTTCCTCCACCAACTCGATCGACGACTGCACTTCGGCCTCGCGCAGAAGGGCCGTGACGCCGACGCGGAGCGCCTCGTATCCCGGCATGGCGGGATCGAAAGCGTTCAGAAATGCGCTGGCATCGCCCTCGCTCAGCGCCGACGCCATGGACGTAAAGAGATCCCACACCTGCTGCGCGGAATCGGCCTGGAGGCGGGCCGCGAAGGGAATCAGGAGCAACGCGCGACGAGTCATTTCAAGTCCTGTAGCTGGCATTGATCCGGATGTAGCCCTCGGTGAGGTCGCACGTCCAGAAGCGCGCCGTGCCCTTGCCCTTGGCGCGGACCCTTACCCGGATTTCGCACTCGGGGGCGCCCAGCTTCCGCTTCAACTCGGGCTCGGAAAACGGCGCCGCCAGGCCTCCGCGGCACACCATGACGTTTTGCATGTAGACGTCCGTTTTGGAAGGATCGAAGGCTACTCCCGCATTGCCAGCGGCGGAGAGGATGCGCCCCCAGTTCGGATCGGAACCCGCCACCGCCGTTTTCACTAGGGGCGAGTTGGCGATGGCGCGCGCCATCCGCGCCGCGCCATCGTTATTGGATGTTCCGGAGACCACGATGGTGATGAACTTGCGCGCGCCCTCGCCGTCGCGCGCAATGGCCTGCGCCAGCGACTCCATCACTTGCGTGATCCGCTCTTCCACTTTGGGAAGCTCCCGGGGGTCCGGGCGGACTCCGGAAGCGCCGTTCGCGAGCAGCACCAGCGTGTCGTTGGTGGAAGTGTCGCCGTCCACCGAGAGGCGGTGGTAGCTGCGCTCGACGGCGCGCTTCAGCATGGCGCGCAGTTGCGCCGGTGGAACGGAGGCGTCGGTCATGACGAACCCCAGGGTGGTGGCCATGCGCGGCTGGATCATGCCCGAGCCTTTGGTCATGCCCGCGGCCCGCACCACGCCGCGCCGCAGGCTGGTTTCGGCGAATGCGGTCTTGGGGACCAGGTCGGTGGTCATGATGGCGCGGGCCGCGTCGTCGAAGCGATCGGTGCCGAGGCCGCTCACGAGCCTCGGCAGAGCGTCGATAATTCTGCGCGGATCGAGTTCCACCCCAATCACGCCGGTGGAGGCCGGCAGCACCTGCGAGACCGGCAGCTTTAGAAGTTTCGCGGTTGCTTTGGAGGTGGCGAGCGCCACCGCGTCGCCGGTGCGGGTAGCGCAGTTGGCGTTGCCGGCGTTCACCAGGATGGCCCCCACCAGGCCGCCCGATAGCTTCAAATGACGCCGGCAGAGCTTCACCGGAGCGGCCTCGACGCGGTTCTGGGTAAACACGGCGGCGGCGCTGGCCGGCAACCCCGTGACAATCAGGGCCAGGTCGTCCTTCTCCACCTGGCGGATGCCGGCGTAGGTGGCGGCGTAGGCGTATCCGAGCGGCAGATTCAAAGGCGCGGTCCTCCTAATTCCTCATTTTCGGCCAGGCGCCGGCCGTTGGCAAAATCGGCCGCGGAGATGCGTTTCCGGGCCTCGAGCTGAACCTCGAGAAGTTCGAGGGCGCCGGAGCCGCAGCTTACCACGAACGGCTTCACGGCCACGATGAGGCCAGGGGCCAGGCGGGTGCCCTCTGAGCGCGGGCCGGGGGCTGGGCGCGATCTCCAAATGTGCAGGGTTTGGCCGCGGAAAGTGGTGTATGCGCCGGGCCAGGGCTCGAATCCGCGCACGCGATTGTGAATCGCCGGCGCGGGCAGGCTCCAGTCCACCATCCCGTCTTCCTTCTTCAGCAGCCGTGCGTAGGTGGCCTGCGACGAGTCCTGCTTCTCCGGGACGATGGTCCCCGCCGCGAGCCCGGCGAGCGTTTCCACCAGCAGATCCGCGCCCATCGCGGCCAGGCGTGCCCCGAGTTCGACGGCGTTCTCGTCCGGCCCGATCTGCGTCCAGGTCTTCAAGAGCATGTCGCCGGTATCGAGGCCGGCGTCGATGCGCATGGTAGTGACGCCCGTGCGCGTCTCGCCGTTGAGGATGGCCCATTGAACGGGTCCAGCCCCCCGGTACTTCGGCAACAGCGACGCGTGTACGTTGACGATCCCGAGCGGCGCCAAGTCGATCACCGTCTGAGGAATGATCTGGCCGTAACCCACCACCACCATGGCCTCCGCCCCGAGCGCGCGCAGGAATTCGACGGATTCCGGCAGCCGCACGCGCTCCGGCTGGCAGACCGGCAGCGCCAGCCGCGCGGCGGCTTCTTTCACGGGCGGAGGCGACGGGCGCTGTCCGCGGCCGCGGGGCCGGTCGGGCTGGGTCACCACCGCCAGCACCTGGTGCCCGGCCTCCACCATGCGCTCGAGCGTGGGAACGGCGAAGGCTGGAGTTCCCAAAAAGACCAGGCGCATCCGGCGCCTCAGCCCCACTCCCCGGAACGTTGGAGTTTCTTGATCTTGCGCTTCATCAGGTCGCGCTTCAGCGCGCTGATGTGGGTGATGTAGAGGCGGCCATTGAGGTGGTCGGTTTCATGCAGGAACGCGCGCGCCAGCACATCTTCGCCGGTCTTTTCGAACTCCTCGCCGCGGGCGTCCCTGGCGCGCACCGTGACGCGCTTGGCCCGCCGCACCTGCTCGCGAAATCCCGGGATGCTGAGGCAGCCCTCCTCGCCCTCCTGCTTTCCCTCGATGTGAACGATCTGGGGATTGATCAAGACGAGTTTGTCGGCCGGATTCTCGCCATTCGAGACGTCGATGACGGAGATCTTCCTCGAGAAGCCGATCTGCGGCGCGGCCAGCCCCACCCCTTTGGCGGCGTACATGGATTCGAACATATCCTCCAGGAATTTGTGCAACTCCGGAGTATCGAATTGGGTAACGTCTTCGGCCTCGCGCTCCAGCACCGGGTCGCCCAACTTCACAATCGGATAAACCATAAGAATCAGAAACTCCTCACCTGTTCCAGGTAGCCTTCGAAATTCCGCCGTGTCTCACCGAGCGAGTCGCCGCCGAACTTTTCGAGGAACGCCTGCGCCAGCACAATCGCCACCATGGCCTCCCCGATGACTCCCGCGGCCGGCGCCACGCACACGTCGGAGCGCTCGTAGGCGGCCAGCGCCGGTTCGCGGGTTGGCAGGTCGACCGACTCGAGCGGCCGCCGCAGCGTGGAAATGGGCTTGAGGAGCCCGCGCACCACGACGTCCTGGCCGTTGGTGATGCCCCCTTCGAGACCTCCCGCGCGATTGGCGCCGCGTGCGAAGCGGCGCTCCTCGCGATCATAGCGGATCGTGTCCTGCACCTTCGATCCGAAGTTCGCCGCGCCCTCGGCCGCCAAGCCGATTTCGACTCCCTTCACGGCCTGAATTGAGACGATGGCCTGCGCCAGGCGGCCATCCAGACGCGAATCCCACGTCACATGCGATCCCAGCCCAACCGGGACGCCGCGCGCCACCACCTCGAAAACGCCGCCGAGGGTATCCCCGGTGCGGTACGCCTGGTCGACCGCTTCTTTCATACGGACTTCGGTTTCCGCGTCCACGCAGCCCAGCAGCACTTCCGGCTGGCGGCTGAGAGCGACAATCTCCTTCCACGCGGCCGCCCTCTCGAGCCGCACTGGGCCCACCGCGATCACGTGGCTCAACACCTGGATGCCGAATTCCGCCAGCAGCGCCTTGACCAGAGCGCCCACGGCCACGCGCGCCGCCGTTTCGCGCGCGCTGGCGCGCTCCAGGATGTAGCGCGCGTCGTCAAAACCGTACTTGATGGCGCCTGCCAGGTCGGCGTGGCCGGGCCGCGGCCGCGTCACCGGCTTGCGCTTGTCCGCGGCGCCCTCGGTGTCTTCCACCGGCAGCACCTCGGTCCAGTTCTGCCAGTCGCGATTGCGGATGAGGATGGCCACCGGCGAGCCGATGGTGTGGGAATGGCGGACGCCCGCCACGATCTCGGCGCGGTCCTCCTCGATCTTCATGCGCCCGCCGCGGCCGTAGCCCTGCTGGCGGCGCCACAGCTCGTGGTTGACGGCTTTCAACGATATGGGTATGCCGGCGGGAAGCCCTGCGAGCGTCGCCACGAGGCACTCGCCATGGGACTCTCCGGCCGTCTCAAAGCGCAACATCGGATGAGAATTTTCATCGTAGCAGACTCGAACAATCATCTGGCTGTGTGCGTATCAAGATAATGGAAGCGGAGGCTTGCCGTGGTGAAGTTTCTCCTGTGGTCGATTCTACTGGTGCTGTGCTGGCCCCTGGCCCTGATCGCGCTGGTGCTCTACCCCTTGGTTTGGCTGCTGCTGCTGCCGTTCCGCCTGGCGGGAATTGCCGTCGGCGGCGCGCTCTCGCTGGTGTGGGCGCTGGTGACGCTGCCGGCAAGGGTGCTGCGGCTCTAACCTGGCAGGCGGAACTCCACCGGCGCCGGTGTTAGCGGCTGCTGGAAGGCCCGCGAACCCTGGGTGCGGAATTCGTACCGCTCGATGGTCACGGCCGCGCCCATTTCATTACTCCGTACGACACAGCCGTAGATCATGAGCTTCATGGGGCAGGAGTCGTTGAGCAGAACCGGCCAGTTCATCGACAATTCGATCGGCATGCCAACCGTGAGCATGTTTTCGGCGCTGAACCACACTCCGCCGCTCGATATGTTCAGGGTCTTCCCCGAGCCGGTTTCGGCGATGCGCTGGCCGTAGAGCATCTTGTAGCGCACCTCTTCACCGATCTCGAAGCGCCGTTTCATGCGCCTCTCCCGCTGTTCGTTGCCGACGATCTGTTCCTCGCGAGTCTCGGTCACCACACACCACCTTCCTCTCGCAAAACTACACTGGACCGGCGGTGCGCTCAAGATGTCTTTGGTTAGTCCGGAGGCGCTAACCGGGCCCCGAATTACCCAGCTCGCGGCCTTTTGCTTTTTCCCGCGAAATAGAGGCGGACGGACTAGCAGTACTACGTGCGATCCCCCCAAAAATGGGAGGCCTAATCCCCCCCACAAAAAAACTTTGAAAAATCACTGGACAAGCAGATCTTAAACTGCTAGTATTAAACCAACACAGACAGCATCCCTGGCGGTGAGTCCCCTCCCACCGCCAACTCTCTGAGTGCAGGCCCCGAGATACCCAGCTCGGGGCCATTAATTTTTGGGGGCCACTTTTTGGAACCGTCGCGCCCGGACCGCGCGCGAATACACCTCCTCCCCGACGGGTATCGCCTATGGGAGCTTGCGCTGCAGGCTCACGGGGGCCCGCTCGCGGTCCAGTCCCTCGAATTGGAAGCGCCATTCCAGCGGGACCGTTTCCGGCAGGTAGCACTTCCGGTCGTCGCAGGCCTGATACCGCAATGATCCCTTGAGGATTAGCTCGCCCGTGGAGCCGACCAGCGGCCTCACGGCGTTTTCCGCCCCGAAGGTGATCTCCCGCGTGATCCGCACGCGCCCACGATATACCGGCGCCGTCTCGCCGATGGCCTTCAAGTGCAACTTCCGCGAGGCTGGGTACTCGAAGGGGTGCGCCTTCGCGGCGGGGCTTTCGTCGAGCTTCCAGTCGATCGGAATGTAACCCTCCACGCCGGGAGCGTAGACGTGCATATTGGGCTTGAGATCGATCTCCAGGCTGAGCACGATGCGATGTCCCGGCCGCGCCACGGGCATGCTGGCCGCCGTAGTCAGGCGAAGGTGATTGGTTTCCGCAGTGCCGCTGGCCGCGTCCGCCAAGGCGCCAAACTGCCGCACCAGGATGTCGGAAGCGGATACGCGCTCGCGAAAGTCGTCTTCGAAGTACTTGGAGACAACCGCCCCCTTGGCATCCACCATGAACGTTCCGGGGTACGGAATGCCGAACTGCGGCGTGCCCGGCTTCACCGTCTCGTTCAAAATGCCGAAGGCGCGGATGATCTTCGATTCCGGATCGGAGAGCAGTGGAAAGGTGATGTGCTTCCGGTCGGCGAAGTTCTTCAATATCTCTACCGAGTCGTAACTGACAGCCGCCAGCCCGAGGCCCTGCTTCTTTATACGATCCAGATTCTGTTCCAGCTCCACGAGCTGGATCTTGCAGAACGGTCACCAGTCCGCGGAACGGTAGAACACCAGCATGGCGCCCTTGGGGCCCATGATGGAGTTCAGTGTCTGGGTCCGGCCCGCCTGGTCCAGCGCCGAGAAATCGGGCGCCGGGCTGCCCGCGGCTGGCCCGGTCTTGATGTTCTGGCCGTACAGCACCGCAACGGCGACCAACGAAAGCCACGAGACTCGACGCATATAGACCTAGTGTAGTACGGCACGCAGATCTGGACGGTTGGGCGGGCCGTGCAGCGGGTTCAGGGTAGGCGCCGGCGTCGAAGATTTCGAGCGTCATCTCGCCGGAGGCCGCGGACTTCAAGTAGCAATAGTGGCGCCGCCATCGTGCGTACATCTCAAAAAAACTTGTGCATTCGCCCCATCCTGCTTGCCGTAGCGCTGCCTGTCGCCGCGGGCACCCTGACCGAGGATTTCAACGCGCCGTTCCCGGCCTGGGAGTCCGGCTGGTTAGGCGTGAATTCGAACCTGGTGAACTACTATGTCGGGACAGGCGGATCGCATTCGGACCGCGGGAACAATCCGGACGGGTTGTGGATTGCCGACAGCACGACATATCACGGGGGCAATGTGATCATTTCGTTCCTGCCGTCGTTCGCCGCGACTCTAACCTCGCTATGCATCGACATCGCAGGATACGTTCCTCTGCAGGTTGAGATCTTTGATGCGACGGGCCAGGTTTTGCTGAGCACCCCGCTGACGCTCACCTACGGCGCCACCAGCGACCCCGGGGTATACGCGCACTATTCCACCACTTCCACCACCGGCATCGGCGGCTTCGAATTCCTCGGAGATGTGACAATCGAGGGCAATACGAGCATTGACAATGTCGTCGTGGACCACGGTGGAACCGCAGTCCCCGAGCCAGCGGCGTGGGGCCTCATCGGCGCGGGTCTGCTTGCACTCGCCGGCATAGGCAAGCGGCGCGCGCGCTGATCCGTCAACGCCTCCGGTTTCGCTCTTAGCAGTCCGTGGTGCAAACCCACGCGCTCCACCTCGCCGGAGATTTGGTTGTACCTGGTGACTGTGCCGCCGTAGACCCAGTGAGGAAACTGGTTGTCGGTGATGACGTGGTAGCACTGTGCCGTCGGCTGGTGCGGCGGATGATCGGGCCGTTCCGGGGCGGCCGGGTCTCGCCAGGACGAAGGATAGCCGGCGCACACCTCGCCACCTGCAACCCACTTGACCTTTCAGTTGGCCGGATGCTAGGAGGTCGGCGCCGGGCTGGGCGCGGCTTTTTTCATCGCGGGCTTTTTGGCCGCAGTTTTCTTGGCGGATTTCGCCGCGGCTTTCAGAGCCGCCGCCTTCTTCGCCCTGAACTCAGCCCATCGCTTTCTCGTAGCTTCGGCAATGCGCTCACGGGCGGCGGGACTCATGTTCCGTTTCTTCGCGGGCGCCTCTTGGGCCTTGTGGTACTCGGCCCACCGCTTCCGCTGCGCTTTGGCAATCCGCTTTCTAGCGGCCGTGCTCAACGGGCGCTTCCCGCCGCGAGCAGCCGGCGCTGCCTCGGCGGGTGCGGCGCTGGCGCGCGCCTCGCCCTTCAGCTTGCTACGAAGCTCGGCCATCTTCGCGTCTATTTGATCAAGCTGGTGCTGATAGCCTACCAGCGCCGCTTGAAGAGTTTCGGAATCCAGGTGTGTAGGCATAAACAACCGATTATACACACAAGTGACTCGCCGTGGGTAAGTGGGTTAGTAACTACGGCCTGGATGGCCCCGCTGGGATCTCTTGCTCGAGCGCCGCCAGCCGGTACCGCTCCGCCAGCACGCCGGCGTCGACGGCAGCCTCGAATTCCTTGGCCCTCAAGTCGGTTGCCATCCTCCGCAACTGCCGGACATAATCGCCGGCTCTCCTCTTGCCGGCCTCGTCCAGTCGAGCGGCGGCGTCTTCGACCTCGGAGATCCGTTCCTTCTCAAACTGGTCGATGGCAGCCGCCAGCTTGCTCCGCTCTTCCACGGCGGCGGGCCCGCGGGCGGCAAAAAAAGCCCGATTCTGGCGGAGCAGCGCGGCCAGGTCGGCGTGGACCTTGCCCACCACTGCGCTCCAGCTTTCGATCTGCGGATTCGCCTGCTCCGCCGGTCTCTGAAAGGCGCTGGGCTTCGCCATGCTTGGAGAATCGTAGATGGCGTTGAAAACCAGCTTGTATGTGCCGTGCGATTGCCCGCGCCACTGCGGCTTGAAGCCAAACAGATAGATTCGCCCATCGCCTTGGAAGACTTCGAGCGCGGCGGCTTTTCCTTGAATGCGTTCGGGGTGCAGCAGGTAACCACTCTCCAGCGGATTCCGGTCCCTGGGGTAAGTTGCCAGAACCGCGCCGCGGAAACCGCTCTTCTGCTCGAACACCGGTCCCCGCTCGAACATGACAATCGGCTCGCGCGGCATTCCCCAAAGCGCCGGATGCGCCAGGTCGCGCAGCTCTACTCGCAGAAGCGATCCCGAGCAGTAAAACTGGTCGTTACTGAGGCCGCTCAAAGTATTGGCGACCGGCAAATGGAGTTCGTCGATAGCCATGAGCGAGGCGTTGTTGAATGCGATCAGAGTGCCGCCTCCATCGACGAAAGCGCTCAAGGCGTCCACGCCCGTCGTGCCCACGCCGCCGGCGTACTCTCCGGGAATCGAGCCCGGCGCAAAACCCTCCACGATCGACCTGGGCATGGCGTCGGGGATGACGATGGCATCGAACCGCTCTCGCAGGTGCCCGGCCTGAATGTCGCCGTTGCGCAGCGTAATGGGCGCGAAACCATAATCCTCGAGGATCCATCGAGTCCACCCCTCGTCGATGGCCGGTACCCAGGAGCGGTACAGGCCGACGCGGGGCTTCTTGGTCGAGGCCGCGTCCTGGGGCGGTTTGGCGACGGCCACGGCGTTCACGGAATACTTGCGCGCGATCTCCGCCAGACGCTCCCGATCGATACCGGAGACCACCATGGCGCCCGCTTCCCCGTCCGCCTTGGCAAAACCGACCTGGGCGCCAGCCTTGAGGGCCTCGTTGATGGCCTTGAAACTGGCGTTGGTCCGATGGCCGATTACGTAAGCCGCGCCGGTCCCCTGAACGCCGCCATCGGGAGGCGTCACTTCTTTGATCGGTTGCAGGCCGGCGCGCTGCTCCGGGGTGACCGGCTTCAGGACGGCCGCCACTTCCACGCCCATCTGCATCGGGAGGGTCCAGCCAGCGACATCGTAGGGCCGGATGGGCGGCCCATTCGGGGACTCGCGCAAATCCGGGTAATGTTGCGGCTCGAACAGTTCTTTCACCAGCGGAGCGAATGGCTGGTCCATCAGGACCACCCACGCGCTCCGGTACTCGCGGCCATTAGCCGCGAATGGCTGCGCGGCCTTGTGCACCTCGATGCCGTTAATGAGCAGCTTTTCCACCAGGATCGCGGCGGTGGGCAGGTCGCGCTGCTCCTGTGGGATCACGTAGGCAAATGGCGGCTCGTTGCGGAACCGCTCGATGTTATCCCGGCCAGCCTGGTAGCGGTTGAAGAGCAGCACTTCGCGGTATTTCGCCGCCGTGTCCAGCACCGCCATGGAGCCACCCAGCATATAGCGCACGGCATCGCCCAGGCGCCACCAGCCACCTTTCCAGGGGCTGTTGTAGAACACTTCCGAGCGCAAGGTCTGGCGATCCTTCGGAAAGTCCTCGACCGTGTAGAAGTGGGGTGTGGCATAGCGGTACAGGGCTGTTTCGGTGAAGAAAGAGATGCTGTTCCGGAAGATGCCCGCGAAGTCCATGAACCCC
Organism: Bryobacterales bacterium; assembly: GCA_003170915.1. GTDB lineage: Bacteria > Acidobacteriota > Terriglobia > Bryobacterales > Bryobacteraceae > Fen-178. The sequence continues at coordinate 25,040 of PMYB01000173.1, forward strand.
GGATACCAGTTGTCGAAGCCCACCCGGTGGACCGCGCCGGGCATCTGGTGCTCGTCCAGATACGCGCCCATGTTGATGCCCAGCACATTCAGCCAGCGCATCATCAGAGGATGAATATTGGAGGAGATCGGCTCGGTGAAAGGGGGGATGAAAATCCGCGCGGGGAACGGCGCGGTCTGATGATGGCAGTAGAAGACCACCGGGTCCCACTCCAGTTCCGTGCGCGTGACTTCCCGCGATTCGAGCATGTTGTTCATGTAGCCGTCCCGGTTGTTGTCGTGGCCCACATACTCTTGATACAGATCCGGCAAGGGGCTCACCTCGTAGGGCGTGCCCAGGTTCTTCCGGTACCAGGCGACCACTTCATTCTGGCCGTCGGGGTTGAGCGTCGGCCAAAGCATGACAATCACGTTGTCGAGGATGGCGTCGACCTCGGGATCGCCCTGGGTGGCAACCAGTTTGTAAGCCAGCAGAATGGACTGCTGCGCGCCGGCCACCTCGCTCGAGTGCATGCCGCCATCGATGTGCACGATGGCCTTGCCTTCACGGGCCAGCGCCTGGGCGGCGTCGCCGGTGAGCCCGCGGGCCAGGGCCAGCCGCTGGGAGATGGACTTGTACTGGTCCAACCGGGCCAGGTTCTGGGGCGAAGAGATGAGCGCGATCTCCCAATCCAGGCCACGCGTTGTCTTGCCCACGGAAATCAACTTGATCCGGTTGGAACTCGCGGCCAGACGGTGGAAGTACTCCCGCGATTCGTCGTAGTTGGCAAGGTAGAAATCATCGCCGGGCTTATGGCCGAGCACCGATTCCGGCGTGGGAACGGTTTGAGCCGCGGCCGGGCGTGGCGATAACACCAGGATGACGGTCGCCAGGGCCGAGGCGCGGATAACGGACTTTGCGAGCATGTTTCAAATGGTACCCGGGCGATTCGCTGGATGTAAAGGCCTCATCGCCAGGTTTGACTTCCCCTCTCGGTTTCCCATAAGATCTTCGTGTCTCCTATGAAACCCGTATCAAGAGCTTCGATTCTCCTGCTGTCGGCCCTGCTCCTGTTCGGCGCCGAGCCCTACCGGAAGCCTCCCCAAGCGGTTCTGGACGTCCTCAACGCGCCCGCAACGCCGACCCTCTCGCTCAGCCCCTCACACACCTACGCCATCCAGGGCTCGCCGGTGCGCTATCCTCCCATTGCGGAACTGGCGCAACCCATGTTGCGGCTCGCCGGGTTGCGCATCAATCCCAAGACCAACGGCCTGCACAATGTCACCTTCGACAGCACGCTGACGTTGCGAAAGATTCCCGAAGGCACCGAGATCAAGGTAGACCTGCCACTCAATCCCAAGCTGGGCGCCGGGCGCTGGAGTCCCGACAGCGCTCACTTCGCCTTCACTCACACTACGGCCAACGGCATCGAATTGTGGATCGGCGACACGGCCACCGGCAAGAGCCACAAAGTGGAAGGCGCGCGGGTCAATGGCGTCATGGGCGGAAGGGGCGGCGGGCGCGGTGGTTTCGGCGGCGGCCCCTCCGACGTGCAGTGGATGCCCGATGGCAAAGCCTTGCTGGTGGAAACGGTCAAGCCGAACCGCGGCGCGGCTCCGCCCGAGCTTGCGGTCCCCACCGGCCCGCACGTGCAGGAGAGCCTCGGTGGGGGCGCCCCGGCGGCCACCCTCGAAGACATGTTGCAGAACCCGCATGACGAAGACTTGTTCGAGTACTACGCCACCTCGCAGCTTGCCGTTGTCGACCTCGCCACCGGCAAGATGACGCCCATTGGGAAGGCGGGAATCGTCGAGTCGGCGCGCATTTCGCCCGACGGCAAATACCTCCTGGTGACCACCGTGCACCGCCCCTTCTCGTACCTTCACGCCGTACGATCGTTCCCAAAGGAAATCGAGGTCTGGGACCGCGCCGGCAAGATGCTGCACAAGGTTGCCAGCCTGCCGCTCGAAGACAAGGTCCCCATCAACGGCGTGCCCACCGGCCCGCGCAGCGTCCAATGGCGGCCCAGCGAACCCGCGACGATCGTCTGGGCGGAGGCGCTGGATGGCGGCGATTTGAAAAACAAGGCGCCCTATCGCGACCACATCCTGGCAATGAAGGCGCCATTCAACGGCCAGCCGCTCGAGTTGTTCAAAACCGAGCAGCGGTTCCAGGGAATCCAGATGGCGGAAAAGGGCGGCATGGCGCTGGTGGAAGACTTCGAGCGCCTGAAGCGCTGGTCGCGCACCTTCCAAATCGACCTGGACCAGCCCGGCGCGCCCCCCAAGCTCATCTGGGCGCGCAATAACCAGGACCGCTACCACGACCCCGGCCGTCCCATGGAAAAGACCATGCCCAGCGGCGGGATGGCCATCCTGCAAGATGGCGACAACATCTTCCTGACCGGCACGGGATCGTCGCCCGAGGGTGATCGGCCCTCTCTCGACCGCTTCAACCTGGCGACCCAGAAAACCGAGCGGCTGTTCCGCTGCGACGACCAGCACTACGAGACCACCGTCGCGCTCCTTGATGCGCACGGCGAGAAGTTCCTGACTCAGCGCGAGAGCCCCACCGAGCCCCCCAATTACTACGCGCGCACGCCCGCCGGCGCCATGACCGCGGTGACCAGGTTCCCCGACCCACAGCCCTCCATACGCGGCATCCGGAAGCAACTGGTGAAATACAAGCGCAACGATGGCGTGGACCTTTCCTTCACGCTCTATCTCCCTCCCGATTACAAGCCCGGCACGAAACTGCCGACTTTATTGTGGGCCTACCCCTATGAGTACAACGACGCCGGCACCGCCGGCCAGGTGAGCGGCTCCGCCCAGCGGTTCACCGAAATGACCGGCTATTCGCAATTGTTCTTCGTGCTCGACGGCTACGCCGTGCTGGACAACGCGGCCATGCCGGTGGTGGGCGATCCCGACACGGTCAATAACACTTATGTCGAGCAGATCGTGGCGGACGCCAAAGCGGCCATCGACAAGGCCGCGGAGATGGGCGTCACCGATCCCGCGCGCGTGGGCGTCGGCGGACACAGCTACGGCGCTTTCATGACCGCCAACCTGCTGGCGCACTGCGACCTCTTCAAGGCCGGCATCGCCGAAAGCGGCGCCCACAACCGCACGCTGACCCCCTTTGGATTTCAGAGCGAGACGCGCACCCTGTGGCAGGCGCCCGAGGTGTACATCAAAATGTCGCCATTCATGTACGCCGACAAGATCAAGGCGCCGCTGCTGCTGATCCACGGCGAGGCCGACGACAACTCCGGCACGTTCCCGATTCAGTCCGACCGCATGTACCAGGCCGTCCGCGGCAATGGCGGCACCGTGCGCCTGGTGTTCCTTCCCTTCGAAGCCCACGGCTACCGCGGGAAGGAAACCATCGAGCACGTCTTGTGGGAGAAATTCGCCTGGTTCGACAAGTACGTGAAGAACGCCGGTGCCGCCGGCGGCAACTGACCCTCAGGCGGTCATCGCCAACGGCGTCCGGCCGTTGTGCCAGGTTTCGAGGCTGTGCTCGGTGACGCCCGTGCTGCGCAGGCACATACCGACTCGATGCGCGGACGGCATGTCTTCCAGATGACCCAGACGCCACTCGACCAGATAGAGCAAGTGCGCCAGAGGGGAATCGATCCCCTCCGGCTGATGGTGGCAGCGGATGGCCTCCACATACCTGGCAGGCAATCTCCAGGATGCCGCAATGTCGCCGCCGGCCTTTCCATGGTCGCACCCCATCAGGAAGTTCTCGGCGTACACCGGCGGGCATCCATGATCGAGCAGCCCCCGCATGGTGGCGGAATCGAATAGATTGAGCCGGCCGATCAGCAGCTTCCCGATATCGTGCAACAGCCCGCACAGAAAAGCCTCCTCGCGGTCGATCGCCGGCGCCCGGGCCGCCAGGTGATGCGCCAGTTCCGCCGCTTCCATCCCATGCTGCAGCAGCGACCGCATGGATGGCAGGCTGAACAGCGGCCGGAAGACCGCGGCCGTGATTCTGCCGGTCTGCCCGGCGGCGGATTCCGGCCGGTCCCGAACTTGTAAAACGCGAAGGGCAGCCTGCGGAAAGACCGGCAGCGGAGACTTGGCGAAAACCTCGATGTCCGTTCCACGCGCCACCTTCTCGATCGCCTTCACGGGGCCCATGCTCCACGAATTCTCTTCCGCCAGGCGGCGCAGCTCGGCGACGATTTCCGCGGGTGAACGCGGCTCGGTGGCGCGAAGCTCGTAAAGCTCGTCGAAGCGATTCGCGATATGGATGATCTCGGCCAGCCGCCGGAGGTGTTTCGGGGCATTCGCCGCGTGGTGAAACGCGCGCAACAATGCGGGGACCAGCGCCGCCCCGTCGATCAAGTGGGGAAGAGTTTCAACCGGCGAATGGTGCAACAGCGCCGCCGATTCAACACTGACCTTCACCGGAGCCGCCACAAACATCTGGTAGGCAATGCACTGTGCCACCGCCGCAACTCGCCGGCAATGACCGAGCAGACACGAATCGCTTGGCGCGCGCGCAGTGATCTCCGGCGACATGGCTTCCCCCTTTATCGGACAATTCCTTGGGATCTTCTCTGCTATCCTTGGTTAGCAGCGCGCGCTGGAAGACGCCTCTCTACCCCTTCTCCGGCATCACCATCAGCACCACGCGCGAGGGGTGCGCGCGATCGTGGTACACCGTCTGGCTCGCCTTGACGATCCGGGTCTCATCCGCAATCGGCGCGCCCGTGTTGAGGTTGCGGTCGAACCTCGGAAAGTTGCCGCTGGAAATCTCCACCCGGATTCGGTGGCCCTTCAAAAACACGTTGCTGGTCACGCCCGCGTCCACCGCCACCATGTAGATTTCGCCGGCTCGCGCCGGCTCGGGCTTCTCCAGAGAGTTGCGGTACCGCAGCCGCAGGATCCCGTCCGTCAGGTTGCGCGCGTAGCCGTCCGGAAACACGTCCACCAGTTTCGCCGTGAAGTCCGTGTCTCGCGCGCTGGTCGAGACGTAGAGCACCACCTTGACCGGCCCGATGACCTCCACATTCCTCTTCAGCAGCCTGCTGGTGTATACCAGCACGTCCGCGCGCCGCTCCACCGGCCGCTGGTCCATCGGCCCCCAAGGGAACACCCGCGGATTGCAGCACACGGCGCCGCCGCGCGTGGGCGCCGGGTCGCGCGGATCGAACACATAATGGTCCTGGGCACCGTGCCGCGCGGGCCTGTCGCTCAGGGCGCCGTCGCCCTCCAGCGTGTTGGCGCGGCCGCTGCCGTCCAGGTAGAGGTATCGCGCGCGCGCCCGCTCGGGCGGCCATTCGCGCTCCTCGCGCCATCGGTTGGCGCCCATCACGAAGATCCGCACCGGCGGCTTGGAAACTAGCGGCGTGTCTTTCCCCGTCAGCCAATAGTCGAACCACTCGAGTTGCAGCGAGCGCATCGGCACCGAGGCCTCCGGCCCGAAATCCACACCCGCGAATTGGTACGACATGTTGTGCGGCCACGGCCCCACCAGAATCCGGTTCAGCCCTGAAGTCTTGTGCAGCGCCGCGTACGCCTCCAGATCGCTCTCGGCGAAGTTGTCGTACCACCCCCCCACCGAAAACACGGGGATGCGGACCTTCCGAATCTGCTCTTTGGTGCTGATCGCGCGCCAGAACGAATCGAACGCCGGATGGTCCACCGCCTCCCGG
>PMYB01000043.1:0-29180 GCA_003170915.1 Bryobacterales bacterium
TTATTTAAGTGGCATTGGGCGCTACCGCCTGCCAACCGATCTTTCCGCAGCTTCTTGCGCTCGCGGCCCGGTACGGCGCCTCATTCTGAGCCGCGACCAAAGGGAGCGGATGCGGAATCCGTCATGTCGCTCTGTTTAGAGTGTGCAGACGGGCGCTGCTACTCAGATCAGCACGCTGGAGTCGAGAATCAATCCCATCGCGGGCCGTCCAGCGGTTCCCGGCGGCTGCGGATGATCTCTTCGAGATCCTTGCCGAAGCCTTCATCCAAGGTCGCCCTCGAACCGCGCGCTTCCGCCAGGGCGATGCACTCCGACAGCAGCCGGCCAGGCCGCGCCGCGGGCCGTATGACTGCGACCAAGCGCTGGTCCTTTTCGACGATCACCTCGGCGCCTTGTTGGACCCGCTCCAGGATCGCGGCGATATCGCGGATCGCTTCGGCTTGGCTGAGATGGACGGCTTCTGGCTCCATACCCTCGATCATACTTCTTCCTCGCACGCGCCCCAAGGCGCCGGCGTGCGGGGTGCCCTGGGCCGGGCCATGCGGTTTAAGGCAAGATCGCCAATACCAATACGGTCGGGGTCGCGGTCGCGGAGAGAACGTAAATGGTTTCAAAATGGTTCCATGAACATCACCGTCAAGAATATTCCGGACTCGATCTATCGGGTGATGAAGCGAGAGGCGAAAAGGGAGAGGCGGAGTCTCAATGCCCAGATCATCCAGGTGCTGGAAACGGAGGGGGCCGAAGCGGAGCGGCGACGGCAACTGAGTGACCTGCGGAAGGAATTGGATCGGTTTGCCGCCTCCTTGCCGCCGCTCGGCGATAGTGTGCCTCTGATCCGCGGGGACCGCGGGAGATAGCGGATGCCGGACACATTTGTTCTGGATTGCAGTGTCGCGGCCAAATGGGTGTTGCCCGAACCCGACCGCGCACCAGCCCTTGGATTGTTCGAGCAGTATGCGTCGGGAGAGGTTCTGCCGATAGCTCCCGATATTCTCCTGGCGGAATTCGCCAGTCTGGTGGCGAAGCGTAACCGCCGAAAGCAGATTTCGGCGGAGCAAGCTCACGAGGCCTTCTCATTGATGACGAAATGCGCGCCTCGGCTATTCGACACGCGCCCGCGGCTTTCTCGCGCGCTCGATCTGTCTCTTCAGCGCCAATTGTCCTTGTGGGATTGCGTTTATCTCGCGCTCGCACTGGAACACGATTGTCCGGTTCCGACCGCGGACCTCCGGCTCTTCCGGGCAGGGGGGGACGGACACCCTTCTGTTCGTCTGGTGCAATAACGGAGCCTCGATTGCCACTTGAGACGAGGATTCCGACCGCACGATGTCGGTCGGAGATCAGCGTGCGGGACTGGGGCACGGGCGTCATCTCCCACAACGCCGTATCTGAGGAGTTTCCTGCGACTACGCGGGCGGCTCGTTGAATCCGAGTTCAGCCGACCATCAGGAAAGTGCGTTGGCAGCTCAGTAATTGAGCTGGAATGGGGTCCGCGTTGCTCTAGACCACATCAACGGGAATCCTCACGTCTCGCCATCGATGGAAAAGAAGTTGAAGCGATGTGCGCAAAGAACGGGCGAAACCGTCGAGGCCAGGGAAGAGGGTCGCGTAGCTGATGTTCATCTTCTCCAACTCTTCAAGCAGATCGAGGCGAACTGAGCCAGGGATGACTATCTTGTACAGTCGGGCGCCCTTGAGATGCGGGCGACTCGCTGCGTCAATAAGCGCGACCTTCAGGTTGGTTTCGAATCCCCAGCGAAGCGTCCGAGGACACAAGAAGAGTCCCTGTTGAATTGTGAGCCTTTCATTCATCCTAAATGGTTCGACTGGGAAAACCAGGGGATTGCGCCGTCGCTCCCTTGGAACGGAGATCAGTAAGTCAGTGAAATTCTGCGGTTGCGAAGGATTGCAGAGCTGGAATGTCGGGTCCTCCGCACGCAGCGTGCGATACGCGTGGCCACGGAGGGCAGGCAAGTAAAAAGCCCAGACGGCCGAGCTTTCGTTGCCTTCTGCACCAATGACTGCAAAGAAGGCTGCGACATATGGTGAGGTCGTACAGTCGAGTAGCCGAGTGGGTGCTCCATAATGCTGCATGAGTGCGAGCCACTCGAGATCATCGTCCTTGTCAGGTAAATCGGGTGTATAGTGGTGCGCGCGCCTCTTAAAGCCGCTGAGAAGATATGTTTGCTCTGTGACCTCGTCGCACCGGAAGCGCGAGCCCGGCATTACCCGTTCGTTCGAGGACTGAAGCCCCCATCTCGAATCGCCCTGACCGCGGAATGCCCATAGCTTTCCGCTTGCCTTCGCCTGGAATTTGGGAGAACGCAGAATGGAAAGAACTTCAACTGCCGTTCGTGGCGTGAGAACGGTAGCGTACTTCGCAAGGGGCTGTTTGTGAATTCTGTTGATCGCCGTCGCCGTCAACAGCTCATAGGTGTTCGGTAAGTGCGACCTGGGCTCAAGCGCCTTTGCCGGTACTCCTGGCATTTCGACCGCCCCTCGGCCCTCGGGCGGCCCTTTCGACTTCCGGCGCTTGCTTTTGGACATTCATGGCCCCCAATTTGAGCCTGCGCTGCGGGCAACGACGATGCTCGTGAGCGCAGTCGCTTTGCGGGGAGCACCAGCAAAGGAACATAATAACGCACGGCCCGGGGCCGGAGCCGGACCGGCGCAGCCGCAGGAGCCTCACAGAAATGGAGCCAAGGTCCTCCCAAGTCGCGTTCTGGGAGACGCCGCCGCAGTGTTGAGATTCTCGACAGCCGCACTCATCGAATGCGCATCTCGGCTCGCGTCGATTGAGGGTATTGTACGAGTGGCCGACCATTCGGACAGAACGAAAGGAAACCTGCGGCGTCAGGGGGGCGGCGGGCCGGACCGAATGCCGCATCGCCGCCCCGACCGACCCTAATCCCGGATCCTCGAACCTGTCCGCAGTTCATGATGTGGCGTTCGCGACTGGCGACATTCCAGGTGCCGTTCTTCGAGCTGAACTGCCGCGGCAAAGAGCGCTTCTGTCGCCTGTCTGTCATGTGATAGGGTACGGCTATATGAAGCGAATCATTCTCCTGCTCCTTCTATCTGTGGTGGATCTTTGCGGACAGCCGCAAGTTGATAGCAGCGACCTCAACACGCTCCTAATGCATTCCACGTTTTTCATCACGGGTCCGAAGAACGGCGAGCCTGGAAAGACTGCTTTTGGCACGGTGTTCATCCTGGGTACGCCGCTTAAGTCGGACCCGAAACGGGCCGCTTATACACTTGTCACCGCCGCCCACGTTCTGGACGACATAGGCGGGAACATCGCGGTGGTTCTGATGAGAACGCGCACAAAGGAAGGGACTTACCGTACGTTCGGCTACAATCTCCCAATCCGGAATGCAGGACAACCACTCTACGTCAAACATGCAACGGAGGACGTGGCGGCCATGTACATCAACATGCCGGACAACGTCCCACTCAGCCTCCTTGGAACGGATTTCCTGGCTGATGATGCCCGCCTTACCGATATCGAGCTGCACCCAGGCGACGAAGCATTTTGTCTCGGATTCCCGCTTGCAGCTTCAACGCCCGGCGGTTTCCCCATCCTACGAACGGGCCGCATTGCCTCCTATCCCATCATTCCCACTGCGAAGGTGAAGTCCATAGTTTTTGACTTGTTCCTCTATCCCGGCAACAGCGGCGGCCCAGTTTACTACATATACGACAACAGGATCATGAACGGCGGCACCCACATCGGGCGCTGGCAAGGCATCCTGGGGTTGGTCATCCAGCAGGAACATTCCTCCATTCCTGAGTTTGCCGACAAACCTCTCAACCTTGGCGTAATCGTGCCGGCATACTTCATTAGGGAGACACTCAAGAAGCTTCCAGATCCTTCGGCGAAGTAGCGCCCGGCAGCACTGTGTGACCGGCGCGCACGATGCGAAGGAGTTGACGTTCACGACAGCGCATGGTTGCTTTCATCAGTTTCCTCGTTGGTGGCGAGCGCGCATACCTGCCTAGTCGTCAAGCGTCTACCGATCCCGGTCGGATCACGCGCCACTCGGAAATTGCTCAGGTTCGGCACACGCCCCCCAAGTCCCCTCCCGGGAAACCACGCTCCCATCGGAGAGTTTGCGAAAATGCTTGTCGAGCAGGGTCATTTCGACGCCCGTGCTGGGCGGCCGCGGCCGTGCGCCGCGTGGACGCCGGTGCCTGTCACCGAGTTTTGCGGGCGCGCCCCGAGGGCCGGCGCTCGTGCCGTCACGCATCCGCGTAAAGCCGAAGGCCGGGGATATCTCTGAAATCGCTCCGGTTCAAGGTCAATAGCTCCGCATCCCGAACGATGGCGCAGGCGGCAATCGCCAGGTCTATCTCGCGGCCGCGCGGGCGGCGGACCGAACGATAGAGCTTGGCGCTCAGTGCCGCTTCGGCAGGTCCGAAGACGATGGCCGATTCCGTCGGAAACAGGCGTTCCGCCAGGGCAAGCTCCTGTGGCAAACGCGGACCGCGCAACCATTCGTAGTAGACTAACGCCGGGACTAGAACCCGTTCGCTTCGTTCGAACACGCGCCGCAGCGTCGGCGAGGAACGCTTTTCGCCGGTCAGGCTGTCGACCAGAACCGAAGTGTCCAGAACAATCACGCCGGATTCCTGGAAAGCGACCGGCGCCCGCCCGAGCGGCGCGCTGCGCGGATGGCTTTCAATTCCCGTTGAGCGGCGCCGCGGCCCCGCGACGGGATTAGCGGAAGCAGTGTATCGAGCAGGCGGAGCTTCTCCAGCCGCTCGCGCCCGCTCATGCGCCCGATGCGGTCGTGATACTCCGAGACCGCCTCCCGGACCACCTGGCTCTTGGGTTTTGCGAGCCGCTCGGCGGCGTCTGCGATCATGTGGACGGTGGCTTCGTCCAGCGTAAAAGTGACCTTGCTGGTTGCCATACCATTACCATACCACCACCATACCGGCGGCGGCTGCGCACCCTGCGCTACAATGACCCTTCGCCATGCAACTACTCCAGGCCGGCCAACATAAACTGATATACCTGGAACTCCAGCCGGTGATGGTCGCCAACATCGCGCGGCAGGCGGGGTTCGAGCCCCGCGCCAAGGATAGCCAGCGAAGCATCCAGCTCGAGCTGAGCGCGCCGGGAAGGCAGGCGCCACTGTTGCTATTCGACGCCGCGGATCCGGCCAACCTGGGTTGGTTCTCTCGCTGCCAGTTCTACGTGGATGGGCGCTCCGGGGCGGTCATGCAGACGCCTATGACCCTGGCCAACAAGCGCGACCGCGGCGGCACGCCGCACCACAACTCCGTGCGGCTGGCGATTTCCAAAGAGCTGCCGGCCAGTTTCCGTCTTCCCGGCCAACAGGCGCTCACCGAGCAGGTTTTCTACAACCTGCTGCTCAACTTCTTGAACGCTCTCACCAAGACCGGCGTGGCGGTGTGCGGTGCGGGTGTGGTGCAGCCGCTGGCGGGACGCACGGAAAGCGTGGGCCCGCGGAACTAGCTGGAAGGCTGCTGCGCGTTCTTCTTGGCCCGCTCGACCACCGATTCCACCTCGTCCTGGTACTCCTTCAGGATGCCGGGCGTGGTGGCTTCGAAACGCATCACCAGCACGGGCTGCGTGTTGGATGCGCGCACCAGGCCCCAACCGTGCGGGAAAAGGACGCGCACGCCATCCACGTCGACAGTCTTGTGCCTGGCGCGCAGCTCGGCGCTGGCTTGGCGCACCACCTCGAACTTGATCTCATCGGGACAATCGAAGCGGATTTCCGGGGTGGTCACGGTCGGGGGCAGGCCGGCGAGCTGGCTGGAAAGCGGCTGGCCGGAGCCGGCCACGATTTCCATCAGGCGGCAGGCGGCGTAGAGCGCGTCGTCGAAACCGTAGTAACGGTCGGCGAAGAACATGTGGCCGCTCATTTCGCCGGCCAGCTCGGCGCGCGTCTCCTTCATCTTGGCCTTGATGAGCGAATGGCCGGTCTTCCACATGATGGCGTGGCCGCCGCGCGCGGCAATATCGTCGTACATCGACTGCGAACATTTCACTTCGCCGATGAAGGTGGCGCCGGGTTTCCGGCTGAGGATTTCGCGGGCGTAGACAATCATCAACTGGTCTCCGTACATCACCGTTCCGCGATCGTCAACCACGCCGATGCGGTCGGCATCGCCATCGAAGGCGATGCCGAAATCGGCTTGGGTCTGGCGCACCTTGGCGATCAGCGGCTCGAGATTCGTTACGACGGTCGGGTCGGGGTGGTGGTTGGGAAAGCGGCCGTCCATCTCGAAGAACATTTCCGTGGCGGCGACGTTCAGCTTCTCGAGAATCCGGTGCATCACCGGGCCGCCGGCGCCATTGCCGGCGTCCACGCATACCCGGATGCGGCGCGAAAAGTGGAATTGAGAGCAGACCTCGGCGACGTAGGCGGTGGTCGCGTCGGCGGTTTTCGCGCTGCCATCGCCGCGCGCCAGGCCGCCGGTCTCGATGGCGCGGCGGATCTCCTGGATGGCTTCGCCGTGAATGGTCGAGGTCCCCGAGACCACCTTGAATCCGTTGAACTCGGGAGGATTGTGGCTGCCCGTGATCATCACGGCCCCATCGGCCTTCAGATGGAAGACGGAGTAATACAGCACGGGCGTGGGAACCACCCCGAGGTCCGTGACCTCGCAGCCGCTGGCCTTCAGACCGCGCATGAGGGCGTCGCGCAGGCGGGGGCAACTGAGACGCGTATCGCGGCCGAGATTGATCTTCTTGCCGGCGTGACGCTGGAGGCAGGTTCCGATGGCCTGGCCGAGCGTTTCGACATCGGCATCCAGCAGTTCGACGTCGGCCACGCCGCGGATATCGTATTCACGGAAAATAGTGGGTTTCAACATGTAGGAGGTCTTCCGAACGCCAGTTTACGACAATCGGCGGCGCTCCGAATCCCCTCCGCGGCGGCGCCCCCGCATGGGCCGTGAAGAACCGTGCCTGCGGTTCACACCTGTAGCCTGCTACACTCGTTGTTGCCTACCCCGAAGATCCGCTAGAATAATGGCTTACCGTCTTCGAGAATCGGCTGTATCGAGTGAAACTGGTTCCCGTGCATCAACGTCTCCGTAAGCACGCAGAGTGGAAAGGTATGCTTGCATGAAGTGTTTCGGGCGGGTTCGCCTGATGATAGCATCGGCCTGTCTCTGCGCATTCTGTATCCATCCGCTGGGCGCGCAATCGCAGCCTCCGCAGCCATCGCCGGCTCCTCGGCAAAAACCGGAGCAACCACCTCCGGGCACTCCGGCGCAACCACCGAAGAATCCGTTTGAGAATGTGCCGGGTCCGGAGGGCGCGCCGCCGCAGCAGCCATCGCAGCAACCAGCCCAACAGCAGCAGCAGCCAGCGCAGCCGCGACTGGAAGCGCCTAAGCCGGTGGAGGCCGCCAAGCCGCTGGCGGGAGAGGCCATCGAAGCCATCGAGTTCCGGGGCGCGCGACGCGTACCCCAGGACACCCTGAAGGCGCTCATCAACAGCAAGGCCGGCGACATTTTCAGCGACGATGCCATGCGGCGCGACTTCATGGCGCTCTGGAACACGGGGCGCTTCGACGACATCCGGCTGGAAACGGAGCAGGGCCGCATCGGCCTGATTGTGCGCTTCGTGGTGACCGAGCGGCGCGTCATCCGCTCGATCAATTACGAAGGCATCCACTCGGTCACGGTTTCGGAGATCCTGGATCGCTTCAAGGAGCGCAAGGTCGGCCTCTCGGTGGAATCGCAGTACGACCCCAACAAGATCCAGCGCGCGGCCATCGTGCTGAAAGAATACCTGGCCGAGCGCGGACGGCAGTACGCCACCGTGGAACCGCAGATCGAACAGCTTCCACCTTCCTCGCTGAAAGTCACGTTTAACGTGAACGAAGGGCCCAAGGTGAAGGTGGGAGAAATCAAGATTTCGGGGAACGAGGCGTACAACCAAAGGTGGGTGGTTGCCGCCATGAAGAACCTGAAACCCTACGGCGTCCCCCACTCGATTCTGTTCGAAAACATCTTCGCCAAGACCTTCGACCAGGACAAGCTCGACGAGGACAGAGAGCGCATCGTGCAGGCTTATCGGGACCACGGTTACTTCACGGCCAAGACGCTGGATAACACCGTGAAGATCATCCCCAAAGGCGGCCGGGGCTGGCGGCTCCCGCTCATCAAGACCGCCAGTGCGGGTATCTACGCGGACATCGCCATCCCGGTGGAAGAAGGACGGCTGTACCACTTGCACAACATGACCTTCGTGGGGGTGAAACTGTTCCGCACGCCCGAGGTGCTCATGAAGCCGCTGTTCGGCATGACCACCGGAGACGTCTTCTCGACCGAAAAGCTGCGCAAGGGCATCGAGAACATGCGCAAGTTTTACGGCAAGTTCGGCTACATCGATTTCGTCCCCGAGCCCTCTTTCGACGTGGTGCCGAACAGCGACCAGATCGATCTCACGCTGACGGCGGACGAAGGCAAGCAGTTTTTCATCCGGCGCATCGATTTTTCGGGCAACACCACCACGCGCGATAAGGTGATCCGCCGCGAGATTCTGCTCGACGAAGGCGACATTTTCAACTCCGAGCTATGGGATTACAGCATTCTGCGGCTCAACCAGCTCGGCTATTTCGAAATGCTGAAGAAGGAAGACGCCGCCGACATCAAGCGCAATCCGCAGTCCAACACGGTGGACATCACGCTCAAGGTGAAAGAGCGCGGAAAGAACTCGATCGGGTTGAACGGCGGCGTTTCCGGCATCGCGGGCAGCTTCATGGGGTTCAATTACTCCACCAACAACTTCCTCGGGCTGGGCGAAACGCTGTCCCTCGAGTCGCAGCTCGGCACCCGTATGCGGTCCGTGAGACTGGGGTTCACCGAGCCGTATTTTATGGACCGGCCGATTCAACTCGGCTTCATGGTCTACCTGACCCGGTTCGATTTCAACCAGGGCCGCGAGGCCTCGATCCTGGCGGGGCAGAACCTGATTCCGGAGTATAACCAACTGGGCGCGCAGAACCTGCTGAACTACGTCCAGAACAGCCACGGGTTTACGGTTTCGGCAAGCACCCATTTGCGGCGGAGTTTCGCGCAGATCGGGATCACCTACGGCTTCGACATTTCCAACGTAAAAACGCTGACCACGGCCGCCGACGATTACTTCCAGTACATCAATTTCAGCGGCGTGGCCGGACCGAATTCGCTGACCGGGATCAGGACCAGCCACATCACGCCGTCGTATTCCTACAACACCGTGAACCATCCCATCACGCCCACGGCCGGCAGGAGCCTGTTCCTCTCCTTCGACTACGCCGGCAGCATACTGGGCGGGAACGTGAATACCATCCGGCCGACGCTGGATGCCAAGTACTTCCACGCGGCCCCATGGCACAGGGGCCACATCCTGGCGCTGCACCTGATGGGCTCGAGCATCACCGGGTACGGCGGGAAATATGTGCCTCCGTTCTCGCGCACGTTCATGGGAGGAGAACAGGACATCCGCGGATTCGAAATCTGGGGCATCACCCCGATCGCATTCATACCGTCGTCCGGCAGCGTCAACGTGCTGAACAACGACGGATCGGCGCGCACGCAGAAGGTGGTCAGCAACGGCGTGCTGACCCCGGTCAACGTCACCATGACGGTTCCCACCTATCAGCTCATCACGCCGGGCGGCGACACGCAACTGCTGGGGAACTTCGAATACCGGATTCCGATTATCGGGCCGGTGACGCTGGCGCCGTTTTTCGATGCGGGCGTCGACAAGATCCTGCGCACCAACCAGCTCACCCTCGATCCCACCCGGGTGGGCGACTTGAACACCCAGTTTCCGCAGGCGGGCTACAACGGGAAGGTGTTCATCGCACCGGGCACGCAGAAAATGCGCGCCTCCACCGGGCTCGAGCTTCAGGTGATGCTGCCGGTGGTCAACGCGCCGTTTCGCCTGTACTTCGCTTACAATCCCTCCACCGTGCGGGAATATCTGCAGCCGCCCATCGTGGCGGACCGGGCATCCTTTCCCAACAACGCCACCTTTCTCAACTCAATTGCAACCTACGGCCAAGCGTATCCATTCTTTGAGAAGCGGACCATGTTCCGCTTCACGATTGGCAGGACGTTCTGAGTCGGCCGCTGGCGAATATGTTAGTATTGATAAACTTAGGAGTTTCAAGCTTGAAGAAGAATCTTGTTTTCCCCGCATTGGTCTTGGGAGTGGCCGCGCTGGCACAGGCCCAGGGCCAGGTTCCCACCAAGATCGCGATCATCCACGTGCAGAATGCCATCCTGAGCACGAAGGACGGCCAGAAGGCCGCCATCGATCTCCAGGCCACGTTCAGTCCCAGGCAGCAGGAGATGGAGAAGAAGCGGGCTGGACTTACCGCGCTTCAGGACCAGTTGCGCAAGGGCAGCGCCACCATGAGTGAGGACGCCAAGACCAAGCTCATGCGCGACATCGACGCCACCACCACCAGAGTGAACCGCGACACCCAGGACGCGCAGAGCGATCTGGATGAGGCGCAGGGCAAGGTCATGCAGGAGCTGGGCGGCAAGATGATGGCGGTGCTCGAGAAATACGCCACGCAAAACGCCTTCGCGGTGGTTCTGGACGTGAGCAATCCGCAGACGCCGGTGCTGTGGGCCGCCTCCGCGGTGGACATCACCAACGACATCGTCAAGCTGTACGACCAGGCGTATCCCGGGGCGGCCGGTGCTCCCGCCGTTCCCGCGGCCAAGCCGGCTGCCGCCCGGCCGCCGGCCGCGCCGGCGCAGACGCCGCCCGCCAAGAAGAACTGACGTAGCGCCGCCGGCGCTGCCCCGCGCGATATAATGCAGAGAGGGGGAGAGTATCCCATGAGAACTCTCGTCGGTCTTGGTCTCTCGCTGCTTCTGGGCACCGGGCTTTTCGCCCAGCATCGCGGCGGTTTCAGCAATCCTCGACCCTTCCCGCAAGGTACTTTCGGCAACGTGGTTTTCCCGAGCGGCGCCACGGCCTTCGGCAATGTCGTGTTTCCGGGAGGCGCCACGGTCGCGCGGCAAGGCCTCTGGCGGCAACCCTCCGCCCCTGGCCCACGCCGCACCGGGACTGTGATTATGTTCGGGTATCCGGTTACTTATGCGTATCCGGTGTATGTGGGCGGGTACGTCGACAACGCCTACCCGGCCGAACCGCCACCGCCGCAGCCGAATATCACGGTGGTTGATCCTGCGCAGCCCGCTCCGGCGATGATCGAACGCTTCGGCTCCGATAACGCGCAGGACCCCACTACCCCTGTCGCCTCCGCCGCCGACGATCTCCAGCCGATGGAGGAGCCGGTTTCAACCGCCGAGCCTTCCCATTACCTGATCGCGTTCAAGGACCATAGCGTTTATTCGGCGGTGGCGTATTGGGTGGATGGCGACACCCTGCACTACTTCACGGCGGGGAATACCCACAACCAGGTGTCGGTTTCGCTGGTCGACCGCGACTTGACCGAACGGCTGAATAAGGAGTCGGGCCTTGAGGTAAAGCTTCCGCCCCGGTAGGGGCCAGGCATGCCCGGCCTCTACTCCCATTCGATGGTGCCGGGCGGCTTGTGGGTGAGGTCGTAGAAAACGCCGGCGATGCCATCCACCGCCAAGACCTCCGCGCACATTCTCCGCAGCAGATCCTCTTCCATGGTGACGGATTGGGCGGTCATACCGTCCACCGAGTCCACCGGACGCAGGACGATGGAATCGGGCGCTTCGGCCGTCCCCAACGGGATCAGGATTACGGGGAACTGCCAGACGCGGCGGTCGTAATCGCTTTCGTGGGACAACCGGCGCACGATGGCGTCGGCTCGCCGCAGGCGGGCTATGCGCTCCGGGCTNNCGCGTCTCCACGCTGGCGACGACGCGGTTGACGCCGGAGACGCGGTTGATCAGGGCGGTGGCGCGGGCGTGGTCCAGCGAATCGATGGCCAGCACCGGGGCGTAGCTTCGGGAATCGCCCTGCACGCCGACCGAATGCACGGGAATGACGATTCCATCCGGCGTGGCCCGCACGGGCGCGTCCGATTCCGAGCAGAGACAGCGGATAGCCAGGCCGGGGCCGGGGAACGGATGGCGGTCCAACAGCTCGGCGGCGAGGCCCAGTTCGCGGCCGATCTCGCGGACCTCGTCCTTATAAAAGGATTTCAGCGGTTCCACGATGCGGCCGGATTGGATGAGCGCTTGAATGCCGGCCACGCGATTGTGATGGGTCTTGATGACGGCGGCCTTTTTGGCGTCGCCGGATTCGATGGTGTCGGGGTAGATGGTGCCCTGACCGAGGATCCAGTGCTCGTCCATCAGGCGGCGCGACTGGATGACGCGCTCCTGCACGCGCACGAATTCCTCGCCGATGATGTGGCGCTTCCGTTCGGGATCGGTGACGCCGCCCAGCGCGCCCAGGAACTGCTCTTCGGCGTGCTCCACCGCGAGGCCCGCCATGCGCCCGGCAAATTCGGTTTCTCCCTCGCGCATCAGACCGGTATCGACGTACACGCCGCGAACGCGGTCATGGCCGAGCGCGCGCGTCGCCAGGGTGAACGCCACGCTGGAATCCACGCCGCCGCTGACGAAGAAAAACACGTTGCGGTCGCCGACGCACTCGCGGATCTCCCGCTCGAGCATGGGCACCCGGTGGCGGGGATCCCAATCTTTCCGGCAGCCGCAGACGCGGAAGAGAAAGTTGGCGAGGTATTCCTTGCCGCGGGCCGTATGGACCACTTCGGGGTGAAACTGCAGGCCGTAGAGTTTTCGTTGGGGGGCCGCCATGGCCGCAATGGCGCAAGTCTCGGTGCGGCCGGCCGCTGAAAAGCCCTCGGGGAGAACGCCTACCACATCGCGGTGGCTCATCCAGATTTGCTGGCGGCCCCCGAGCCCGGCGAACAGCGGGCCGGTGGTCTCGTCGAGCTCCAGCGTGGCGAGGCCATACTCGCCTTTCTCGCCCTTGCGAACCTGGCCGCCGAGCAGGTGCGCCATGAGCTGCTGCCCATAACAGATTCCCAACACGGCCTGGCCGTGGGCGAAGATGGCGGCGTCCACGGTGGGGCTGCCGGGGTCGTAAACGCTCGAAGGGCCGCCGGAAATGATGATGCCCCTCGCAAAGGCGATTGCCGGGGCCGGGGTCTCACTGGGCCGGACTTCGGCGTAGACGCCGAGATCGCGGACTTTTCGGGCGATCAGATGACAGTACTGCCCGCCCGCGTCCAGGACCACGATCTGTGGAGTGGGATTCAAACTCCGATGGTAACAAGGCCGACGCTGTTACCGGTGAGCGGCCGCGTGCTGCGCGTTCATGCGCTCGACAATGATCTTCTTGGTGCTCTCCAGCAGCGCATTGGCCTTGGGCATGGCATCGACGGCCTTGGCGACTTCCGGATCGGTCTGGGCGAAGACGCGGTCGCTCTCGTCGATGTTAAAAGCGGTGATGTACATTTCCCTGGCGAGGTAGCGGGTAATCCAATCCCGGTCCTGCATGAACTCGGATTCCGCGAAACTGGTGCCGTGCTGCAACAGGTAATCGTGGAACTGCTCGAGGAAGGTGGTGTCGGGCATCCAACCCTTCGGCAGGCTGGTGCTGTGCGAACCGAAGTACCAACGGGCGAAGTTGAACAGGCCGGCGCGGCCGAGTTCCAGTTCCAAGCGATTCAGTTTGGGTGCTTCGTACTTGTCGTCGGGTGTAATTCCGCCGCCGCCGTAAACCGTGCGGCCACCCTCGGTCATCTTCACATCGAGCGGGTTCTTGGTGTCGTCGCCCTTGTGAAAGTAGTAATCGTAGAACGACCTGTTGGAATAGTCGCGTTGAATCAGGCGGCCGCTGGGGGTGTAGAAGTGGGCCGTGGTGAGCGCCAGGCCGGTGTTTTCGCTGAGCGGGTAGACAGTCTGCACCAAACCCTTGCCGAAGGTTCTGGTGCCCATAATCCAGGCGCGGTCGTGGTCCTGCAGCGCACCCGCCACGATCTCCGCCGCGGAGGCCGAGTACCCGTCCACCAACACCACGATGGGATACTCGTGCCCATGGTTCCCGTTGCGCGCCACGTACGATTTCTCGGGCGACGAACGGCCATGGTGGGAGACGATCAGCGCGCCTTTTTCCAGGAAGTGGTCGGCTACATCGATGCCTTGGTTCAGCAGCCCGCCGGGGTTGTTGCGTAGGTCCAGCACCAGTCCCTTGATATTGTTCTCGCCCAAGCGCTTCAGGTTGTCGTCCAATTCCTTGCCGGTGGTTTCGTTAAATTGCAGGATCTTGACGTACGCGATCCCCGGCTTCACCCAGAAGGCATCCGTCACGCTCTTGCGGCTGATGTCATCGCGGGTGACGGTGAAGGTGAGGTTGTCAGCCGAACCTTCGCGGGTGACCACGATCTTGACCTGGGTTCCGCGCTGCCCTTTGAGCATATCGGCGATCTCGGTGGTGTTCAGGCCGTCGGTGGGCCTGTCATTCACCATCACGATGATGTCACCGGCGCGCAAACCGGCTTTGTAGGCGGGATAGCCCGGGAAGGGCGCCTGCACCACGGTCTTGCCATTGCGCGACTGGACCTGCATTCCCACTCCCGAGTAGTGGCCCCTCTGGTCTTCGCGAAGCTCCTGGTAATCCTTGGGATCGAAGAAGTTGGAGTGCGGATCGAGGGTCCGCAACATGCCCGGTACCGCGCCTTTGTAGATGGCCTTATCCGCGGAGACGGGTTCCGCAAAGTTCTGCTCCACCAAGGCAAGAACCTTGGTGAAACTTGCGACATCCTGATCCAGTTCCGCCGTATCGGAGGGGTCGGCCGACTCCGCCTGGACCTGAGGCCCATAGAATCCGCCCGCGATGGAGCAAACCAACACGATCAGCGGCAAAACATAAAGGCTGCGCCTCTTTTGGGCCATTCGGAATCCGTCCTTCTAATGAAAAGTATACCCTACTCAACTGTTTAGACGTTGGAGGAGACCGAAGGGCTTCGAGAATCGGGGGGATCGGAATCGGCCGCGGCGGGGGCCTCTCGGCGGATGGCGTCCAGCACTCCGTTCACGAACTGGACGGATTCTTCGTTCGAGAACTTGCGGGCCAGTTCGAGGGCTTCGTCGATGGCGATGGCGGCGGGTGTGCCGGCATGGATCATCTCGAAGACCGCCAGGCGCAGGATGTTGCGGTCCACAACGGGCATGCGCTCCATGCGCCAGTGCTGGGCATGTTTCGATATTTGTTCGTCTATTTCGGCGGCGTGTTGCACCGTTCCGCGCACCAGGTCGGTCACAAAGGCATCGCGCGCGGGTTGCTCTTCGGAATAGAGCGTGTCGTAATAGGCGTCGATGGCCTCGTCCACCGGCTGCTTGCGGGCGTCCCACAGGAACAGAATCTGGAGGGCGCGCTGCCGCGACCTGCGCCGCGAGGGCATCAGGTGGCCTGCCGTAGGGCGCGAAGCAAGTTGGCCGTTTCGATGGCGGTCATGGCGGCGTCGAAGCCCTTATTGCCGCCCTTGGCGCCCGCGCGGTCGATAGCCTGCTCCAAGGTATTGGTAGTGAGCACGCCGAAGGCCACCGGCACTCCGGTCTCGACGGCCACGTGGGCAACGCCCTTGGCGGCTTCCGCGGCCACGTAATCGAAGTGCGGGGTCTCGCCGCGGATCACTGCGCTCAGACAGATCACAGCGTCGTAGCGGTGCTGGCGGGCCACTTCGACGGCCACCAGCGGAAGCTCCCACGAACCGGGAACCTTGATGACATCGACCAGGTCCAGGTTGGCGCCGGTGCGGGTGAGCGCGTCCATGGCGCCGCCGAGCAGACGCTCGGTAATGAAGCTATTGAAACGGCTGACGATGATGGCGAATCGCAGGTCGCCGGCCGAAAGCTGTCCTTCGAATACTCTCGACATGTTATGGATCAGTGTAGCACCCGTGTGGGATAATCGTTCTACAGAGCATCCCCACATCGCATGGATCGCGAATTCATCCGCAATTTCTCTATCATTGCGCACATCGATCACGGCAAATCGACGCTGGCGGACCGCCTGCTGGAGGTCACCGGCGCGCTTTCCAAGCGCGAAATGATGGAGCAGGTGCTCGACACCATGGACCTGGAGCGCGAGCGCGGCATCACCATCAAGGCGCACGCGGTGCGGCTGAATTATCGCGCCGATGACGGCAACCTCTATCAACTGAACCTGATCGATACCCCCGGGCACGTGGACTTCTCCTACGAGGTCTCGCGCAGCCTGCAAGCCTGCGAAGGCGCGCTGCTGGTGGTGGACGCGTCGCAGGGCGTGGAGGCGCAGACGCTCGCCAATACTTACCTGGCGCTGCACCACAACCTGGAAATCATTCCGGTGATCAACAAGATCGATCTGCCGTCGGCCGAGCCGGAGCGCATTCGCGAGCAGATCGAAACGGTGATCGGGCTGGACGCGCGCGATGCCGTGCTGACCAGCGCCAAGCAGGGCATCGGGGTGCATGAAATCCTGGAGGCCATCGTTCACCTGGTGCCGCCTCCGAAAGGCTCGCCCGATGCGCCGCTGCGCGCGCTGATCTTCGACTCGTGGTTCGATTCGTATCGCGGCGTGATCATTCTGGTGCGCGTGGTGGATGGCAGGCTGCGCCTGAAGCAGAAGATCCGGCTGTGGTCCAACGGGCAGGTGTTCGAAGTGGAGGGGCTGGGGTACCAGGCGCCCAAGGCCACCCCGTGCGACGAGCTGGCGGCGGGCGAGGTGGGGTTCCTTTCCGCCAATATCAAGACAGTGTCGGACGCCAAGATCGGGGACACCATCGTGGACCACGAGGCTCCGGCCGCGGAGCCGCTCCCCGGCTTCGAAGAGATCAAGCCGATGGTGTTCGCGGGGTTGTACCCGGTGGAATCCCACGAGCACGGCCTGTTGCGCGACGCGCTCGAGAAACTGCGGCTCAACGACAGCGCCTTCAACTTCGAGCCCGAACACTCCGTGGCGTTGGGCTTCGGTTTCCGCTGCGGATTTCTGGGGCTGCTGCACCTGGAGATCGTGCAGGAGCGGCTGGAGCGCGAGTTCGACATCGACCTCATCACCACGGCGCCGGGCGTGCGGTACCGGGTCACCAACACGGTCGGGGAAGTCATCGAAGTGACCAGCCCCACCAAGTTCCCCGACCCTTCCGAGATCAAGCAGATCGAAGAGCCCATCATCGACGCCACGGTGATTACGCGCGAGGAGTACCTGGGCGGCATTCTGAAGCTGCTCGAAGAGAAGCGCGGGGTGCAGAAGAAGTTCGAGTACATCGGCGGCGGGCGCGTCATGCTGACCTACGAGCTGCCGCTGAACGAGATCGTCCTGGATTTCTACGACCGGCTGAAATCGTGTTCGCGCGGTTACGCATCGCTGGACTACCACCTGTCGGGGTACCGCGTTTCGTCGATGGTGAAGCTGGACGTGCTGGTGGCCGGTGAACCGGTGGACGCGCTTTCGATCATCGTGCACAAGGAGTTCGCCTTCGAGCGCGGCAAGGACTTGATCTCGCGGCTGCGCCGCCTGATCCCCCGGCAGATGTTCGAAGTGGCCTTGCAGGCGGCCATTGGCAACAAGATCGTGGCGCGCGAAAACATTTCCGCCATGCGCAAGAACGTGCTGGCCAAGTGTTACGGCGGCGACATCTCGCGCAAGCGCAAGCTGCTGGAAAAACAGAAGGAAGGCAAGAAGCGCATGAAGCGCGTAGGGCGCGTCGAGATTCCGCAGGAAGCGTTTTTGGCGGTGCTCAAGGTGGGGCCGGTCGAAGAAGGGGAGTGAGGAACGAAGCCAATTTCACCGCGGAGACGCAGAGACGCGGAGAAAGACAAAACGCGGAGAAGAGTTTGGAATAAGGGAGCGTGCGGGGATTGAGGCTGTACACTGCTGGCCCGGGGGGTTAGAGAGCGCGGAGACCGCAGAGACAAAGGACACTTCGGGTGAGAGGAAGGGAATTGAATCGGGAATCGTTGCGGCGGCCGGGGCTTGAGGGTGACCCCTCCGGACTTGTCGCCGTGCGTATCCGGCCGCCAATGGTTTGAGCCGCATCTTCGAAGTAGGAGGAAACAGGCTGGATGGCCTTTCTTGCATACGTTCGATTCGATGCTTGACTCTCTGATATCCGATGGATGCTACCCACCGGGTCTTATAGGACCAGTCCTAAGATCTCCCCGCCGGAATCCTCTGCCAGGGATTGCCGTGCGGCCGTTAACGGGCCTACGAGAAGTTCAGTACCACCTTAGTTGCAACGCTTGCTGGCCAGCAAGAAAACAGTTGGGCCCGCGCTGTGGCGGCGCAAGCCTCTTCCCAATTTCAGAGTAGCAGACGCATGTCAAGCGGGCGGGGGGTCGAGGGTCTGTAAGCTATTGAGGCGAAAGGGTGAGATTTATTTTCGGCGGTTGTCACCGCTTTAGCACTTCCTCGAAAAACGTCAGCGCGCGCGGGTCGCGGGACTGGCCTAACGAAGACATGGCCTGCCTCCGCACGCCGGCGGCAGAGCGCGTGTCCACCTTGGCGTTGATGAGCAGCTTGGGTTGCGCGGCGAGTGGCAGCGCGGCCGCCATCAGCCAGAAGGCAAGCTTCACTTGAGAATCTCCATCAGGTAGTCGGTGGCTTCCTTGCCTTTCATGGTGGAGAGAAACCGGACGATGATCTTCTTCATTTCCGCGTCTTTCTCGTTGCGCGCCAGGTCCACCAGTGCCTTGGCATTGCCGTGGGCGCACAGCGTCTCGACGATGGTCTGCTTCACCTGCCGGTCCTGGTCGGAGCCGTAGATGGCGACGAGAGCATCGCCGGCGCCGCCAGCACTACCCAGGTACCGGATGGCGTCGAGCCGAAACTCGGGCGTCTTCTCGGTCTTGGCCACCTGCAACAGGTGTTCGGTGTCGCGGTTCGCCATGTACGCGTTCAAAATGGCGCGCTTCACGTTGGCGTCGCTGGTGGATGCGTAGATCTCGGAGAGAAGTTGCCCGTTGCCGGCGCCTTGCCGCCGCCGGGCCACGCCCACGTAGGCGAGGGCCTTCACCTGGAGGTCGGGATTGCCGCCGCCGCGCGCCACCTGCTCGAGCAGTTGCTGAGCTTTGGGCACGCTGCTCTGCACCAGCACAAAAAGCGCGCGCTCCTTCAACTTGGGCGATTGCGCTCCCTTCAGCAGGTTTTCGAGCAGCGGAATAGCGCGCTCGGGGTCCGACTGCACGAGGCCGTTGATGGCCATCAGCTTGAGGTCCTCGTCCGATTCGCTTTCGGGCGACACTTTCTGGCCGGCGGCCTGCTTGACTTCAACCTCGAGCGCTTTGGCATCGTCGAGCCAGCGGCTGCCGGCGTACGATTTGCGCAACTCGGCGATGGCCCCCATGGCTTCGTCGCGGCGGCCGAGTTTGTTGAGCGTATAGGCCTTCCAGTACAGGGCGCCATCCGCCCGCGAACCGGCGCGCGCGGCCACCTGGTTGAAATCTTCCAGCGCCTGGTCCCAGTGGCGGCTGTCGAGCGCGCGCTGGCCGTCCTGGTAGAGGCGATCATCGCTGGTTCCCGGACGTTGCAGCTTGACAAACTGTTCAAGCCGACCCGCGTCCTGAGCAAAGGCCATCGGCGCCGGCGGTTGCGGAGGAACAGGGGGCACCGGAGCTTGCGCCAGCGCCATCGCGGCCGTCAACATGAGGCCGCAAATCGGAGTGAGTAATCGAGATTGAATCATGATGGTTTGAACCTTTCTCATAGCGTTTGCCCTTCCTGGTTCCGGACATTCGAGCCCAGCACCCGGATCTTAAACAAGATGCCTTTGGCTTCCAGCCTCTGGCGCAACTTTTCCAGTTCCCCCGGCGAGAGGCGCGAGGGCGCGTGCGTGATATCCAGCAGCACCCGCTCGAGTTCGTCGAGGACGCTGGCCACGGCCGCGTCTCCCGTGTGGCCCGCGGTCT
Source organism: Bryobacterales bacterium (assembly GCA_003170915.1). Classification (GTDB taxonomy): domain Bacteria; phylum Acidobacteriota; class Terriglobia; order Bryobacterales; family Bryobacteraceae; genus Fen-178. The sequence goes on from PMYB01000043.1 coordinate 19,855, forward strand.
GGCGGTAGAGGCGATTCTCGCTGACCAGGGCCACCGCGCGCTTCTGCTCCGAGGAGATGTCGAGCGAGCCCGGGGAGCGGGCGTTGGCCAGCTCGATCAGGACCATTTGAGAACGCTCCAGGTAATCGCCAACCGCCACCAGCAGGATGCGCTCCCCGGCCTGAGGATCGGCGGCCAGTTGGGCGGGCTGGCGCGAGTGAGGGTAAAAACGGCCCGCCAGAAACGCCGCCACCAGAAGCGCCGCAAACGCCGCGCCAGCCGCGGCCCACCGCCAGGGAGCGGGCAGAGCCCAGACCCAGCGGGCGCCGCGCCGCGCCGGCAAGCGGTGTTCGATGCGCTTCCAGACCTGTTCGGCGTACTCCGCGCCGGGCTCCGGCACGGGCAGGGAATCCACCACGTTCAGCGTCCGCTGGAGCGAGCCATAAAGCGCGCGGCACGCCTCGCATTCGCCGAGGTGCCGGTCGGAGGCGAAGGCATCCTCCTCTTCGCAGTAGTAATGCAAAATCAATTGCTCTTCGCCCAGGTGGTTCATCTTGCCCCGCTCACTAACGGTTCCAGCGCCCGCCGCAGTTTCTGCACGGCGCGGAACACGCTATGTTTGGCCGCGCCGGGTTGGCACCCCAGGACGCGGCCGACATCTTCCATGCGCAAGCCTTCGAAGTGCCGGAGCACGAAGGCGGTTCTCTCGGAGGCGCTCAGCTCGTCCATGGCTTCGGCCACTCGTTCACGGACTTCGCCGCTCATCGCCACGCGCTCGGGCGTCGGATCGCCGGAGGGCAGCGCGAGGACCGGATCTTCCACCTCGGAAAGATTGGAGCGCCGCTTACGGGAGCGCATCACATCGAGCGAGCAGTTGGGGGCGATGCGGTAGAGCCAGGTTCCGAAACTCGCCCGTTCATCGAACCTGCCGAGCTGGCGCCAGGCGCGGAGAAAGCTCTCCTGCACCGCGTCCTCGGCGTCTTGTTGGTTGCCAGTCATACGAAACGCCAGGCGGAACAGAGGACGGCTATGGCGCTCCACCAACGCCCGAAAGGCGTCGGCGTCGCCCGAGCGCGCCTTGGTGACGAAGGCTAAGTCGGTCAGCTCCATCCCGGCTGTCTTTTAGACTGCGGCTTTAGGGAGCGGTTAGCAAGAATGCGGTGGAATGGGGCGGGGGCAGGCGGGAAATGACGGAACGAAGCCAATCGGAGGTCCGAAATGGCGTGCCAGCGGGTGTCCTTCACCTACTTCAGTGTAGCGCTGGACGTGTGGGGACTTGGTTTAAGCTATTGATTCTATTTGGAGAAGTGGTGGTGACCGACATTTCCCCGGGAGCAATCTTGCCGTTGTAACTGCCACGCAGCAGCCAGCATGGATATAGAATAAGACCATGGCTGAGTGGCAAGAGCGAATCAGCGTCAATCCGGCGGTCTGTCACGGCAAGGCGTGCATTCGCGGCACGCGCGTGATGGTGTCGGTAGTCCTCGACAACCTGGCTGCGGGCGTGCACCGGGACGAGATCCTGGCAAGCTACCCCACTATTACCGATGCCGATATACAAGCTGCAATTTCCTACGCGGCTGAATTGGCGCGCGAAGGCACGGCTGCACTCCCGCTGGAACGGATCGCTTGAATTTCAAAATCGACGAGAACCTACCCGCGGAATGTGCGGCTCTACTGCGCAGCGCAGACTTCGGGGCGGACACCGTGGCCGAGGAAAAGTTATCGGGAGCAGACGATACAGCCATTGCCCGTAGCGTTTGGGCAGAGGGGCGCGTCTTGATCACGTTGGACCTGGATTTCGCTAACATCCAGGCATACCCTCCGGCAACGCATTCAGGGATTATCGTCCTGCGGCTGAAGAGACAGGATAAGCATGCGGTCCTCGGATTGGTAGTCAGGATGATCTCAGCCCTGAAGACACGGCTGCCGGCTGGGGATCTCTGGATCGTAGAACCCGACCGCATACGGTTCCGGGCCCAGTAGAGCCGCTTGGCTCCGTGGTTTGCCCGTGCGGGCGCCCCAAGAGCGCGAGGGGTTTCATGGAAATAATGTCTGTCTGCTTTCGGGAACGCCATCGATGGATTTGTACATGCCGACGTTGAGCGCGTAGACGGTGTCGGCATTTTGCGGGTCGGCGTAGATGTGGGAGAAGTACCAGGCGCGCTGGCGAAGCGAGTTCTGCTGGTTCACTTTGGTCCAGGTCTGGCCGCCGTTGTCGGAACGAAAGACACCGCCATCGGCGGCTTCGACGAGGGCCCAGACGCGCTCGGGGTTGGCTGGCGAAACCGTGACGGCAATGCGGCCGAGCACGCCGCGCGGCAGGCCGGGATTGCGCGAGATGTCGGTCCAGGTGTCGCCGCCGTCGGTGGATTTGAACAGGCCGCTGCCGGGCCCGCCGCTCGAGAAGTGCCAGGGATTGCGGCTCACCTCCCAGAAGGTGGCGTAGAGCACGCGCGGGTTGGCAGGGTCCATGGCGAGATCGACAGCGCCGGCCTTGGGGCCGCGCGTGAGCAATTGTTTCCACGTCGCGCCGCCATCGGTGGAGCGGTAGACGCCCCGCATCTCATTCGGTGGTCTTCCAGACGCCGCCACCGGTGGCTCCGAAGTAGTAAACGTCGGCCTCGGAGGGCACCCCCGCGGCGGCCACCGAACGGCCCCCGCGAAACGGTCCCACCAGGCGAAACTTCAGATCCTTGAGCGGGTCTGTGGGCTGGGCAACCAGCAGCAGGGGGAGCAGAACGAGAGATGCCAGGCGAACGGGCTTCATAGTCTGGCATGTTAACAAAACCCGGCGGCCGCCGGCCTAGGGCCATGCGGGGCCGGATGGAATTACGACGTCGACTTGATTCAGGCCGACGAAGCCGGGCGACAAGCCGCTGAAGGGCACCGCGCCCGGAGCTACTGAGCGAATGCCCGCAGAAGATCGGCGCTGGTCGTGGTAGGGCACCAGTATTTCTCGATGTATTCGATCACCAACTGCGTGCCTGCATCGTGACTAACGTGGGGCGGATCTTCTGGATTGTACATCGCGTCGGTTAGGTCTCGGACGAGAATGCAGTGAATACTCAGCGCGGTCATTCTCTTGATAGCGAATGTTCGATTGAGGATGCACATGTTGGCGTGTACACCCATGACCAGGAGGGTACGAATGTCGCGTTCTCGGAGGAAGCTGTAGATCTCCGCGCCATCATCGGAGATCACGTCCGATGCGTCGATGCGCAAACCAGGATGCTCACGCGTCCAGGCTTTGTAGAACTGGTCCGGCGTATCGCACCCGCCGCGTTTGTCGTCGATGGGGAGTGGAGGATCGAACAGACTGAGTGGGGGGGGCGGATCGATCTTGGCAAGGGCGAGAATGCGTTTGCGTTGAGGTGCATCCTGGTAGAAAGCCATCGTCTCGGACGGCGCATGAATGATCTGGACACCTAGCTTACGAGCCGATTCCAAGAACGGTTCCATATGCGCCACCAGGCCGTTGACCCGCACCGTGGCACCCCTGCACCAATGTTTGTCCCACATGTCGCAAATCAGGACTGCCGTCTTTTCCACAGGTAGGGATTGCTGCAGACTCACCGCGCGCCATTCGCCGCTGCCCTTAAACGCTTCCACGCGCAAGCGAAGATTGACAGTCAGATCTGCGGCGCCTACGGACCGCAGATCGAGCGCTAGCAGGAGTAAAAGGAGCCATCGCGAGGGATTCATGGGAGCCGATATCTCCATTTTGGAGTGAGAAATGTTCCCGAATTCGAGGCCGGAGCGGATAGTTGCGCCAGGACGCTGAAATCGCCCTTCACCTGAAGAGACGGCCCCCAGGTGTTGATGACGGTGTTGTATCCATTGCCGGCTGTGATCACGAGCGAGTTCGCGCCGGGCGTGACACCGGAAACGCAGCCCCACTGGCCGGTTTGAAGCAAGTCCTGCGCATCGGGCACGAGGATCCAACCGGGGCGCGGCGTCAGCGGTGAAGCTACGGACGCGTTCAGAACAACGAGAAAAAAGAACGACCAGGGAAACCTACGCATGTGAGAGTCCCCCCTCTGGGTTGGATCGTAGCATACTCGAGCTGGAGCTGCCTGGGCAAGCCAAGGCATGCCCCACCGCGATATACTTTCTTCCGATACCCATGCTGCTCTCGAGAACCTTCGCCTTTGTTATCCTGCCCACTTTCCTGGCGGCCCAAACCGTTGTGTTGAGGACCACCAACCTGATCGACGGCAAGGGTCATGTCCTCAAGAACAAAGACATCGTGATCGCCGGAAGCCGCATCAGCGCGGTCCGCGACGGCGCCAAGGGACCGGCCACGTACGATCTGAGCGGGCTCACCGTGATGCCCGGCTGGATCGATACGCACGCGCACCTGGGCTGGTTTTTCAACAAGGAGAACCGGCTCGACGAGGGCGGACGAGGCAGCAAGACGACCCCGCAGGAGACCGCGCTGTACACCGAGGCCAATGCGTATGCAACCTTGATGGGCGGCTTCACCACCGAGCAGTGTCTTGGCTCCGCGGTGGAAGGCCCGGTGCGCGACATGATCAACGCGGGCGCCATTCCGGGGCCGCGTATTTTGACCTCGCTGCGCTCAATCGACGAGAGGACCGGGACCCCGGAGCAGATCCGGGAATATGCCCGCAAGATGAAGGCGGATGGCGCCGACGTCATCAAGTTATTTGCCACGGCGAGCATCCGCGACGGCGGCGCCCAGACCATGACCGATGCGCAGATTCAGGCCGCCTGCGGCGAGGCCACGGCTTTGGGGCTTCGCAGCGTGGTCCACGCGCACGCGATCGGCGGGGCGCGCGCCTCCATCCTGGCCGGATGCACCTCCATCGAGCATGGCACGTTCCTGGACGATGCGACTCTGCAATTGATGGCCGATCGCGGCGTGTACTTCGATCCCAACTTTCTGGTGCTGCACAACTATCTCGACAACAAGCCCAAGTTCCTGGGCATCGGAAACTACACGGAAGAGGGATTTGCGGCCATGGAGAAGGGTCTCCCGCTGGTGGCCGAAGTTCTGAAGCGCGCCCGCCGTCACAACGTGAAGGTGGTTCTGGGCACGGACGGCGTGGCGGGCGCCCACGGGCGCAACGCGGAGGAGTTCATCTACCGCGTGAAGGACGGCGGCGATACGCCCATGAACGCCATCCTGAGCGGCACCTCGGTGGCGGCGGAAGCGCTTCGCATGGGTGACCGGATCGGCTCCGTCGCCGCAGGTCTCGAGGCCGATCTGGTGGCCGTCCAGGGCGACCCGCTCGAGGACATCACGGCCGTGCGCCGGGTGGTATTCGTCATGAAGGGCGGACGGGTTTACAAGAACGTGGCGCGCCAGTAGGTCATGCGCCGGCGTCCCATCGGCCCCGCTCGCGGAGCCGGGCGACCTCTTCTTTGGCGAGTTCCTGGAGCCGAACCATGTCTACCTTGGCCGTGCGGTTCAGGGGCATCGCGCCGGGCTCGAGGATCACGTAGTGCAGCGGGCGCATATACGCCGTCAGGGAACGCGCGTGCTTGCGAAGCTCGGCTTCGGTGAGGTCCGCGCCGGGGCGCTTCTCGACAAACGCGATGATGCCCTCGCTCCACATCCGGTGGGGGTGGCCCACCACTCCGATGTTGGCCACCCGATCGGCCAGGCTGCTGAAATGGGTTTCGACGTCGCCCGGAAAGACCTGGTAGCCCGAGGGTTTCAGCACCCACTTGGCGCGGCCGGAGAAATGCAGACCGTGCTTGTCCACGCGGCCCATGTCGCCGGTGTATAGCCAGCCATCCTTGGCGAGCGTGGCGGCGGTGGCGTCCGGGTCGTTGACATAGCCCAGAAAGGTCTGCGGGCCGCGGAAACAGACGTGGCCGATTTCTCCGGCGGACACCTCGGCGCCGGCCAACCCTTCGCCGTTCATCGGTTGCCGGATCGACATGGGGTATGCCGGCATGGCCCAGCCGATGCCGCGCGCCAGGGCCCCGGCGTCCCCGGTGAGAGCGGTGTAGGTGCAGAAGCCGGAGGTTTCGGTCAGGCCCAGGCCGGTCGCGATTCGTGGCGCCATCTTCAGCATTTCGTCCAGAAACGGCCGTGGGACAGCCTGCCCGCCGTAGACCGCGGTTCGAAGGCTGGCGAGATTGCGCCGGCCGTAATCCGCGGTGCGCCACTCCAGTTGGAACATGGCGGGAATCTGGCCGATCAGAGTGACGCCCAGCCGCTCGATGGCCTCGAGCGACTTCACGGCGTCGAAGACCTCGAGCGTGACGGCGGTCCCGCCCATGAACAGGGTGGTCATGAGCACCTCGGCCTGGCCGCCCACGTGCGACGCAGGCAAATTGCAGAGCACGCGCTGTTCCGGCGTGAAATGGAAAGCCTTGCCCAGGCACAGATTCTGGCATGCGATTCCGCGGTGGGAAAGCAGCGCGGGTTTGGGCGATCCGGTGGAACCGGTAGTGAAAATGACCTGCGCGCCGTCTTGCTCCGTCACGTTCGATGGCACAGTGGCCGCGCCGGAGTGCCCTCTGGGCCCGGCGCGCGCCATCAAATCGGCGAAGCTGACGGCGCCGGCGATGCACTCCCCGGGCGGAGCGAATTGAATCAGGTGCTCGATGAAATCGCAGTGCGGGCGCACGGCTTCGCCCAGCGCGGCGAAGTGGAAGGCATAGCCTCGAGCGCGAATCAGGCCCAAGCAGCGCAGCACTTCGGCGGGCTGGAGCCGTAGGTCGAGCGGCGCGTGGATGACGCCCAGGCGGAAGCAGGCGTACTCGAGCAGAATGTGCTCGTTCAGCAAGGGCAGGGACGCGGCGAGGAAATCCCCCTTGCGGAATCCCATGCGTGCGAGTTCCGCGGCCAGCGCCATCGAGCCGCGCTGCAACTCGGCCCACGTCAGCTTGGAGCCGCGGGAGGCGTTTAGTATGGCGGCGTCGCCGGGCCTCCGATCCGCCCAATGATCCACGGCGGTGTGAATGAGATGCCGGCCGCGATACTCGACCTCGAATTGCTCGAGGGTGACTTGCGGCATCGGCCCGCTAGTTTAGCATGGAGACATGGGCCCCCGCGATTTCGAGGTGCTCGAACATCCCGCGGATATCGGCTTTCGCGCGTTTGGCGGCACGCTTCCGGAACTGTTCGCCCGTTCCGCGTTGGCCATGCTTTCCATTGCCGCCGATCCTGCCGCGGCGCTGCCCAAGCAAGAGTACCCGCTCGCGGTCGAGAGCGGCGACCGCGAATCGCTGCTGGTGGATTGGCTGAACGAGGTGCTCTACTGGTTCGATGGAAAGCGCATCACTTTCCGGGATTTTCGGGTGACGCAGTTTCGGGATACCGCCATCGAGGCCGTGGGCATGGGCGAACCGCGCGATCCGCTACGCCACCGCGCCCGCTTGATTGTGAAGGCCGTGACGTATCACCAGTTGAAGATCGAGCGGCGCGGCGGCTTGTGGGTGGCGGAAGTGTACCTGGATATCTGATATGCGGATCGAGGCCATCGACGCGTTGCGGCACCGCATTCCCCGCGATGAGGCTCGGGGCATGCGGACGGACGTGATCGTGTACGCCAGCGAGGCCCTGATGGCGCAGATCCGCAAGGACCTCTCGCTGGAACAAGCCATGAACGTGGCGACGCTGCCGGGAATCGTGGGGTCGAGCCTGGCCATGCCCGATATTCACCAGGGGTACGGTTTCCCCATCGGCGGCGTGGCGGCCATGGACTGCGACGAGGGCGTGGTCTCACCCGGCGGCGTCGGCTTCGACATCAACTGCGGCGTGCGGCTGGTGCGGACTACGCTCGAAGAGGCCGCCGTACGGCCGCGATTGCGGGAGCTGGTGGAGCAGATTTTCCGCGACGTCCCGTGCGGCGTTGGAGGATCGGGATTCGTGAAGATCGGCGCGCGCGACCTGGAGCGAATCTTGGTGGAAGGCGCGCGCTGGATGGTGCAGAACGGTTTTGGGGAGCAGCGCGACGCCGATTTCTCCGAAGCGGGCGGCGCGCTGGAGGGCGCCGACCCCGCGGCGGTGTCCGAGCGTGCGCGCGAACGCGGGCTGCCGCAGCTCGGAACGCTGGGAAGCGGCAACCATTTTTTGGAGGTCCAGTACGTGGAAGAGGTGCACGACGAAACGGCCGCGCGCGCCTACGGAATTTTCAAGGGCCAGGTGGTGGTGCTGATTCACTCCGGCTCGCGCGGGCTGGGCCACCAGGTGTGCACGGATTATGTCTCGGTGATGAACCAGTCGATGGCCAAACACCACATCTCGCTGCCCGACCGGCAACTGGCCTGCGGCCCGATTCGCTCGGAGGAAGGCGAGCGGTATCTGGCGGCCATGTGCGCCGCCGCCAATTTCGCGTGGGCCAACCGGCAAGCCATCCTGCACTTTCTGCGTGGGGCGTTCCAGCGGATTTTCGGCGGGGCCGCGCGCCTCGATCTGGTCTACGACGTCTGCCACAACATCGCCAAGCGCGAGCGGTACGAGGTGGAAGGCCGCCGGAGGGAAGTGCTGGTGCACCGCAAGGGCGCCACCCGCGCGTTCCCCGCCGGGCACCGCGAGATCCCCGCCGACTACCGCGCGGTGGGGCAGCCGGTCTTCATCCCCGGCAGCATGGGAACCGCCTCATGGGTGCTGGCGGGCGCCGAGGGCGCCATGCGCGAGACCTTCGGCAGCGTGTGCCACGGCGCCGGACGCCTGTTGAGCCGCACCGCCGCGCGCAAAGGGCGCAACGCGCGCGAAGAGCGGGACAAGCTCGAGGAGCGCGGCATCCTGGTGCGCAGCGAAACCCGCGACGGCATCCTCGAAGAGCTTCCAGAAGCCTACAAGAACGTGGATGAAGTGATCGAGGTGGTTCACAACGCCGGCCTGGCGCGCAAAGTGGCGCGGCTGAGGCCCATGGGCGTCATTAAAGGGTGAGGGGCAGCGGCTACGGAGTAACTCGCAAACCGCGCCGGGCGCTAAAATAGCGCTCCGACGAGCCGTCCGGCGACTGAGGCCCACGCGCCTCCGGTTTCCAACTAAAAGAGGCTTCCCTACGTGTTTGAACAAGCCTTCAAGAACATCGACGACGTCCTCTGGAAAGAGGCCGGCTGCACCACCGAACTGGACTACACCGAGCAGACCTCGTGGCTCCTGTTCCTGAAGTACCTGGACGGGCTGGAGCAGGACCGGGCCGACGAAGCCGCGCTGGAACGCAAGAAGTACCCCTACATTCTCGACAAGCCCTACCGCTGGGAGGAGTGGGCCGCGCCCAAGGGCAAGGACGGCCAGATCGACCACAATCGGGCGACGACCGGCGACGACCTCTGCGACTTCGTCAATCGGAAACTCTTCCCCTACCTGCACGCCTTCAAGCAAAAGGCCACCGGACCGAACACCATCGAATACA
>PMYB01000043.1:29215-39018 GCA_003170915.1 Bryobacterales bacterium
CGCAACGGCGGCGAGTATTACACGCCGCGCCCGCTCATCCGCGCCATGGTTCGGGTGGTCGCGCCCATAATCGGCGAGCGGGTTTACGACGGCGCGGCCGGCTCGGCGGGCTTCCTGTGCGAGTCGTTCGATTTCATGAAGGCGAAGCCCGGCCTCACCACCAAGGGCCTCAACACCCTTCAGACGCGCACCTTCACCGGCAAGGAAAAGAAGTCGCTGGCTTATGTCATCGCCATCATGAACATGATTCTGCATGGCATTGAGGCGCCCAACATCATCCACACCAACACCCTCACCGAGAACCTCGCCGACATCCAGGAAAAGGACCGCTTCGACGTGGTGCTGGCCAATCCGCCCTTTGGTGGCAAAGAGCGCAAGGAAGTGCAGCAGAACTTCCCCATACGCACCGGCGAGACGGCGTTCCTGTTCCTCCAGCACTTCATCAAGATGCTGAAGGCGGGCGGGCGCGGCGGCGTGGTGATAAAGAACACCTTCCTCTCCAACACCGACAACGCCTCCGTGAGCCTGCGCAAGCTGCTGCTCGAAAGCTGCAACCTCCACACCGTGCTCGATTGCCCCGGCGGCACCTTCCAGGGTGCGGGCGTCAAGACCGTGGTGCTGTTTTTCGAGAAGGGCACCAGGACGCGAAAGATCTGGTATTACCAGCTCGACCCCGGCCGCAACCTGGGCAAGACCAATCCGCTCAACGACGCCGACCTGGCCGAGTTCATCGAGTTGCAGAAGACGCGCGCCGACTCGCCCAAGTCCTGGACCGTGGACGCCAAGACCATCGACCCGGCGACCTTCGACCTCTCTGTGAAGAACCCCAACGGCGGCGAGGCAGTGGCGCACCGCGCCCCGCAAGAGATTATGGATGAAATCGCCGCGCTGGATGCGGAAAGCGCGGCGGTGCTTGAGACCATTCGGGGGCTGTTATGAAGATTACGCCCGCGTTTTTCGACGGCATCCGCGAATTGATCGCCGGGGCGCGCACCACCGTGGCGCGTGGCGTGGATCTGGTTCAAGTCCATACCAACTTTGAGATCGGCAGGCGCATCATCCAGGAAGAGCAACGTGGCGAAGACCGGGCCGCCTATGGAGAAGAGATCGTCCGGGCGCTGGCGGACCGGCTGACCGTGGAGTTCGGCAAAGGGTTCTCGCTTTCCAACCTTAAGTCCATGAGACACTTCTACTTACAGGACCAGGGTCGAATTGGCCAGACAGTGTCTGGCCAATTCGATACCCCGTCAATTCGCCAGTCAATGACTGGCCAATTCAACCCTCCCTCAATTGGTCAGTCAGTGACTGACCAATTGGCAATTCGCCAGACAGCGTCTGGCGAATTGGGACCTTCCCCGCTCCGCCCCTTCACCCTGAGCTGGTCGCACTACGTCTTCCTCCTCCGCGTGAAGGACCCGAACGAGCGTAGTTTCTATGAGATAGAAGCCGCTGGACAAAACTGGACGGTGCGCGAACTGAAGCGCCAATTCGACTCCGGCCTGTACGAGCGCCTCGCTCTGAGCCGGGACAAGGAGGGCATTCGAAGGCTCGCGCGGGAAGGGCAAACCGTTGGGCAACCGGACGACCTGCTGAAGGAACCCCTGGTTCTGGAGTTCCTCGGTCTGGATGAGCGCAGCCGCTATTCCGAGTCCGATCTGGAATCCGCCATCATCGGCCAGATCGAGCGCTTCCTGCTGGAAATGGGCAAAGGTTTCCTGTTCGAGGCGCGCCAAAAGCGATTCACCTTCGACGAAGACCATTTCTTCGTGGATCTGGTTTTCTACAACCGCCTGCTGCGCTGCTACGTCCTGCTCGATCTGAAACTCGGCCGGATCGCCCATCAGGACCTCGGGCAGATGCAGATGTACGTGAACTACTTCGACCGCTTCGTGAAAACCGGCGAGGAGAATTCCACCATTGGCATCGTGCTCTGCAAGCAGAAGAACAAGGCGCTGGTGGAAATCACCCTGCCCAAGGACGCCAACATCCACGCACGGGAGTATCAGCTCTACCTGCCCAGCAAAGACGAACTGCAGCAAAAGCTCATGGAGTGGATCGGGGCGCGGGGGTGCCGGGGATGAATAAGGGCGCGGGGAAGGCGGGGTGGGAGACCAAGAGACTGGGCGATATTTGCGGCTTCGAGGGAGGCTCACAGCCGCCGAAATCCCAATTCATCTATGGGAAAAAGCCGGGTTATGTTCGGTTTCTTCAAATTCGGGATTTTGGCAACGACAGGAATATCACCTTCATTCCCGAATCGGAGAAGAACCGGCGTTGTGAACAGAACGATATTCTGATTGGCAGATACGGTGCCTCGGTAGGCAAGATTCTCACTGGTAAGGCTGGGGCCTACAACGTAGCGCTCATGAAGACCATTCCGAATCTGGAGGTGCTCGACCGCTCCTGGTTCTACAACTATCTCATCTCAGGCGAGTTTCAGAGCCGGTTACTGAACGTGGCGGATCGCTCGGCCCAGGATGGTTTTAGCAAGGATGACATTCACGGCTTTCCCGTCCCCGTACCTCCCCGTGCCGAGCAGCAGCGCATCGTCGGCATCCTCGACGAAGCGTTTGACGGCATCGCCACCGCCAAAGCCAACGCCGAAAAGAACCTCCAAAACTCCCGCGCTCTGTTTGAAAGCCACCTGCACGCTGTCTTCAGCGAGGCGTGGGAATTGTGCAAGCTCGTCCCGCTCTCGGAACTGGCGACCGACATCACCGACGGCGATCATTTGCCCCCACCAAAGTCGTCAACCGGCGTCCCCTTCATCACCATCGGGAACATTCTCAAGGGAACGCGGACAATAGACTTTTCTGGCACCTTCATGGTCCCTCACAAGTATTTCAACAGCTTGAAAGCAAACAAGCGACCGAAGAGGGGCGACGTGCTCTACACGGTCACCGGCTCATTCGGCATTCCGGTCATCGTCGAGGATGACCTGGAGTTCTGCTTCCAGCGGCACATCGGCTTGGTTCGTCCCAAGGTGGAAGTACAAAGCCGGTGGCTTTACTACCTTCTTCTCTCGCCACAACTGTTCAAACTAGCGAACGAGGGCGCCACAGGCACGGCGCAGAAGACCGTGTCGCTAAAGGTACTCAGGAGCCTCCAGGTCCCGAAAGTGTCACCCCCACAACAGCGATGTGCAGTCGCAACACTCGATGCTGTTGCGGTCCAAACCCAGCGCCTCGAATCCATCTACCGCCAAAAGCTCGCCGCGCTGGACGCATTGAAAAAGTCGCTTCTCGACCAAGCCTTCACCGGTGTACTATAGAGCCGCGCCATGAACGAGGCCGAAACCCGAGCCGAGCACATTGATCCCGCCCTCAAGGCCGCAGGCTGGGGCGTGGTCGAGGGCAGCCGCATCCTGCGTGAGTATCCCATCACCCTCGGCCGCATCGAAGGGCTCGGGCGGCGCGGCAAGGCGCTCACGGCCGATTACGTGCTCGTGTATCGCAATCACAAACTCGCTGTCGTCGAGGCCAAGGCATGGGACGAAGCGCTCACCGAAGGCGTGGCGCAGGCCAAGAACTACGCCGGAAAGCTCGCCATCCGCTATACCTATTCCACCAACGGGCAGGGCATCTACGGCATCGACATGACGGAGGGCAGGGAAGGCGAAGTGGCCCGCTATCCCGCCCCGGAAGAACTCTGGAACCTGACCTTCGCCGAGGCCAACGCGTGGCGCGACCGCTTCGCCACCGTGCCCTTTGAAGACAAGGGCGGCTTCTTCCAGCCGCGCTATTATCAGGACCTGGCCATCGAGCGGGTGCTGGATGCCATATCCGCCGCCCAAGACCGCATCCTGCTGACCCTGGCCACCGGCACGGGCAAAACCTTCATCGCCTTTCAGATCGCGTGGAAGTTGTTTCACAGCCGCTGGAACCTGAGCCGCGAGCCGTCGCGCCGCCCGCGCATTCTGTTCCTCGCCGACCGCAATATCCTCGCGGATCAGGCCTACAACGCCTTCTCCCCTTTCCCCGAGGACGCCATGGTGCGCATCGCGCCGGAGGACATCCGCAAGAAGGGCCGCGTGCCCAAGAATGGCAGCCTGTTCTTCACCATTTTCCAGACCTTCATGAGCGGGCCGCCCAAGGACGGAAAGCCTTCGCCCTATTTCGGCGAGTACCCGCCGGATTTCTTCGACTTCATCGTCATCGACGAGTGCCACCGCGGCGGCGCCAACGACGAGAGCAACTGGCGCGGCATCCTCGATTACTTCGCGCCTGCCGTGCAGCTCGGCCTCACCGCCACGCCCAAGCGCAAGGACAACGTGGACACCTACGCCTACTTCGGCGACCCGGTGTACATCTACTCCCTGAAGGACGGCATCAACGACGGCTACCTCACGCCATTCAAGGTGAAGCAGATTTCCACCACGCTCGACGATTACATCTATACGCCGGACGACCAGTTGATCGAGGGCGAGATCGAAACCGGAAGGCGCTACACGGAACCCGACTTCAACAAGATCATCGAGATCAAGGAACGCGAGGCGCACCGGGTGAAGCTGTTCATGGAACAGATCGACCAGAGCGAGAAGACGCTGGTTTTCTGCGCCACGCAGGACCACGCGCTGGCCGTGCGCGACCTCATCAACCAGATGAAGACCAGTCGGGATCCGAACTACTGCCAGCGCGTCACGGCTAACGATGGCGCGCTCGGCGAGCAGCACCTGCGCGATTTTCAGGACAACGAGAAGAGCATCCCTACCATCCTGACCACATCGCAAAAGCTCTCCACCGGCGTGGATGCGCGCAATATCCGCAACATCGTGCTGATGCGCCCCATCAATTCCATGATCGAGTTCAAGCAGATCATCGGCCGGGGCACGCGCCTGTATGACGGCAAGGATTACTTCACCATCTACGATTTCGTGAAGGCGCACCACCACTTCAGCGACCCGGAGTGGGATGGCGAGCCGCTGGAGCCGGAGCCTAAGCCGGAACCGGCACCTCGGCCGGTCCCGCCGCCGGAACCACCCGGACCGGGACCCGAGCCTGGTCCGCGGCGGCAGCGGATCAAAGTGAAACTGGCGGACGGCAAGGCCCGCACCATCCAGCACATGATGGTCACCAGCTTCTGGCACCCGGACGGTACGCCGATTTCCGCGCACCAGTTTCTGGAGATGCTGTTCGGCAGGCTGCCCGAGTTTTTCAAGAACGAATCCGAATTGCGCGCCCTATGGAGCGATCCCGATACCCGCGCGAAGCTGCTTCGGGGGCTGGCGGAGAAGGGCTTCGGCCGGGAGCAGATGGCCGAGATGCAGAAGATCATCGATGCCGAGAACAGCGACCTGTTCGACGTGCTGGCGCACGTCGCCTACGCATTGCCGCCGCTCACCCGCGAGGAAAGGGCCGGCCGGGCCAAAGTCGCCATCGGCGCCCGTTTTAACACCAGGCAGCAGGCCTTTCTCGGTTTCGTGCTTTCGCAATACATTAAGGTCGGCGTGGAGGAACTGGATCGGGAAAAGCTGTCTCCTTTGCTGAAATTGAAGTACAACAACGCTATCGCCGACGCCTGGGCCGACTTGGGCAGACCGGAGGAGGTCGGGTACATGTTCGCCGGCTTCCAAAAGTACCTCTACCAACAATGGGCCTGAACCCGCGGCGCTGGTTCAGTGGGGCGGGAGCGATTTCGAAATCTTGTTGTAATCCGGCATGTAGACCAAGAGTCCCCCGGAGGCGGTTGTTTTGGAATAGCCCGCCACCAGTTGGTCGTTGTAATGATCGGGGAAGAAATCGAACGGATCGGCCGGGTCGGCATCGATCAGCCGCATATCGGCATCGATCATCGTCAGCCTTCCGAACCGCACCACGCCTCCGCGGTAGGCAATGTAGTTGGAGTGCCGCGCTCCAGCCGCCACGGCCGCCTGCTCTTTTCCGAAGATCTGAACGATTTCGTCGCCCTGCACGCGAATGGCGGTGATGCGCCCGCGCATCTTGGGAGGCGGGAGCATCAGGGTGGGGTCGAGAATGACGTCGTTATCGTCCACGGTGAAGCCCCTGGTATTCCTGGTGTTGATCATCTTGGCCATGTCGAGCCCGAAGAGTTTCATTAGACCCTTCACGGGCAGATGTTCCGCTCTCATCCGCGTAGGGTGGATGCGGATCTTCCCATCCGGCGTCGCACTCATGGCGCCCACCATCTCAAAATGAATTCCAATGCCCTTTTTGAGCGTGCCGGTTTGCTTGATCTCGCTGCCCTCCCTGCTCAGCTCCAGGTTCTTGAGGGGCGCGTCCGGTTCGCCGAAGACGTACGTGTTCATGGCATACGTCATGTTCGCCAGGCTGACGCCGACTTCGGCTGAATCGATGGCGACGATGTACGACAGTTTATCGTCGAAGGTGGGTGGCTGGCCCTTTCTGGTGGAAAGAAACTTGCCTGCTAAATGCCGTATGTGCAGGACCAGGACGGGGTCGAGGTGGAGGTTCACGTTGACCATCTCCACCTGCGTTTCAGCCTCCACAGGCTCGTGGATTTCGGGAGGTTTGGCCGCGGTTTGCGCCGGTGGTTGTGAAGCGGGCTTGGATGGGTTGTTGCCGGAGCTGCACGACACCAGGACAGCGGCGGCGGCAAACAAGAATGCGTGGCGCATGCACCTCCGAGTATAGTCCGGCGCACGCCGACGGGCGAACTGTAGTTGTGCTCCACTTCATAGTGGTGCTAAGCTGAACGTGGGCTTACCGGCCCGCAGATCGAATATTGAACCAACCGGTTCAGGAGGCACTATGCTAAAGAGATTCGTCCTGGCGTTCGCAATCCTTGCGCTGGCAGTGGCGAGCGCGGCGACCTATAGAGTCACAATAGTCCAGCCTTCCGTCGTGAAGGGGAACGAACTGAAGGCGGGGGATTATCGCCTGAACGTCCAGAATGACAAAGTCACGATCGTCAATGGAAAGCAGTCCATCGAGGTCCCGGTGAAGATCGAGAACGTGGAGCAGAAGTACGACAGCACCGCGGTCCGTTATTCGGACCAGGGAGGGAAGCTCACGATTTCCGAAATTCGGCTGGGCGGAACCAAGACCAAGCTGGTCTTCACTCCGTAAGCATTGGTTTGCTGGCAGATCGAGAAGCCGCGGGTCGACCGTCTCAGGCGGTTCTCCCGCGGTTTTGTTTTTTGAGGACGAGGCGTTAACGGAACCAACCGTCACTCGTCCTCGTATGATGAAGGGGATAGGGCCTGGTAATATGGCAAGCCGCAAGAAACACAACTTTTATTGGATTGCGCTGGTATTGGTTCTGGCAGTTGGCGGGGTGGCTTTCTTTTCGCTGCGGGCACTCAGCCGGACGCCGGCCAAAATCGATTCCGAAAAACTCGCCCGCGTGGAGCGGATGGACCTGGCGCGCTCGGTCGTAGCCACCGGCAAGATACAGCCCACCACCCAGGTGGAAGTCAAATCGAAGGCCAGCGGAATCATTCTGAAACTGCCGGTGAACGTGGGGGACGTGGTGCACCAGGGACAGGTGATCTGCGAGCTCGACCAGAACGACCTGCTCCCCAAACTGCGGCAGGCACAGGCGTCCCTGGGAATGGCCGACGCCATGCTCAAGAGCGCGCAGGCCGACTATGAGCGGAGCAAGGTGGAAGCGCTGGGNNGAGATGCTGGTGCCGCAGACGGCCCGCGACGATGCCGAGAAGAACTACGAGCTGGCCGTGAACCGCCAGCAACAGTCGCAGGTCAACCTGGGAGTGGCGCGCGCCGCCATCACCAAGGCCGAGGCGCAGGTGGAGCAAGCCCGCGCGGCCCTGGCGCAGTCCGAGGAGGACCTGCGCAACGCCACCATCGCTTCGCCCATCGACGGCGTGGTGATGTCGCGGGACCGCGAAGTGGGCGACGCCGTCAGCTCGATCCTGACCATGGGTTCCGGAGCCACGTTGATCATGACGCTGGGCGACCTGCGGGAAGTGTACGTGAAGGGCAAGGTGGACGAAAGCGACATCGGAATGGTGTACCTCGGGCAGCCGGCCCGCATCACGGTGGAATCGTATAAGGACCGGAAATTCGAGGGCAAAGTAACCAAAATCTCGCCCATGGGAGTGGAGAAGGACAACGTCACTACATTCGAAGTGCGCGTTTCCATATCCAACGAATCCCGGAAACTCATGGCCACCATGACGGCCAACGCCGAGATCATGCTCGAGGAGCACAAGCGCGTGCTGACGGTTCCGGAGGGGGCCATCGTTTATAAGAAGGATCGCTCGACCGAAGTAGAGGTGGCGGACGCCGCCGCCGAGAGCGGAAAGCGGAGCGTGGCGGTGACCACGGGCATCAGCAACGGATCCAAGACCGAGATCCTGAAGGGCCTGACCGAGGGCCAGCAAGTCGTCCTGCAATAGGACCATTCCTGTGACGTACCTGCATGAATTATTCGGCCAGGTCGTCTCCAGCCTGCTGCGCAACAAGCTGCGCAGCTTCCTGACCATGGCGGGGATCGCCTGGGGCGTCGCCTCGATGGTGCTGATTGTGGCCATGGGCGACGGCTTCAAGGTAGGCCAGAGGGACCGGCTCAAGCAACTCGGCGAGAACATCGTCATCGTGTTTCCCGGGCGGACCGAGAAACAAGCCGGCGGCCGGCGCGCGGGGAGGCGCATCCGGCTCGACTACGACGACGTGCGCGATATCCGCACGGAATGCTTCCTGGTGCGCTATGTGGTGGCCGAACTGCAGAACCCGGCGAGAGCCGTGACCCCGTTCAACAGCGGCACGTTTTCGGTGATGGGCGTCGAGCCGCTGTATTCCCAGATCCGCAGCATCCCGGTGGACCGCGGCCGCTTTCTGGTGGATCGGGACGACGACGCGGCGTCGCGGGTGGCGGTGATTGGCGACAACGTCCGCAAGCAATTGTTCGGCGAGCGGCCCGTCGCGCCCGGCGCCAACCTGGCCATCAACGGGCTGGCGTTCCGGATAGTGGGTCTGATGCCACCCAAGACCCAGAACAGCAGTTACAACGGCCTGGACAGCGATAAGATCTACATTCCGTACTCCACCATGGTGCGCGACGCGCCGCTGGCGGACGAGAATTTTCACCCCGGAATCGTGAGCGACCTGGTCTATGTCCCGGCTTCGCTCGACGGGTGGAAAGCCGCGCGGGAGCAGGTGCTGCGGGTGCTGGGGCGCAACCACCGGTTCGAGCCGGACGATTCGGGCGCCACCTTCATCTGGGACACCGTGGAAAATGCCCAACTGGTGGACACCATCTTCACCTCGATGACGATTTTTCTGGGGGCGATCGCGGTGGTGACGCTCACTCTGGGAGGCGTCGGGGTGATGAACATCATGCTGGTGACGGTGGCCGAGCGGACTCACGAGATCGGGCTGCGCAAGGCCGTGGGCGCCACGCGCGGCCGCATCCTGGCGGATTTCCTGCTGGAAGGCATTCTGCTGGCGGGCTTGAGCGGCCTCGGGGGCTGGTTCGGCGCGTATGGCCTCGCCGCCGCGGTGAACCGGCTCCCCAAACAGGAGATGTTCGGTGGACTTCCGGTGAGTGGGACCACCACGGCGATTGCCTTCGCGGCGCTCGGCATCGTTGCGGTAGCTTCGGCGCTTTGGCCCGCGTGGCGCGCGGCCAGCCTGACACCGGTGGAGGCGTTGCGCTATGAGCGTTAGCTCCGTCTTCCGCGAAGCCGGACAGGCGTTGAGGTTCAACCGGCGGCGCAGCATCCTCACCACCACCAGCCTGGCCTGGGGAGTGGCGTGCTTCGTCATCCTATACTCGTACGGCGAAGGCTTCCACCTGGCTCTGCGGACGGCGTTCCTCCAGGTGGGGTCGGACCTCGTGCTGATGTTCGGCGGCCAGACCTC
>PMYB01000070.1 GCA_003170915.1 Bryobacterales bacterium
ACCGATCTGTTCGAGAGCCGCGTCGAGGCCCAGCTCATCCAGCCCACCATCATCTACGATTACCCCGTCGAAACCTCGCCGCTTTCCAAGAACAAGCCCGAGGACCCGGCCTTCGTCGAGCGCTTCGAAATCTATGCCGCCGGCATGGAGATCGGCAACGCCTACACCGAGCTCAACGATCCTCAGGAGCAGCGCCGCCGCTTCGAAATGCAGATCGCCATGCGCGAGCGCGGCGACGAAGAAGCCCACCAGATGGACGAGGATTACGTCCGCGCTCTGGCCTACGCCATGCCGCCCACCGGCGGCGAAGGGATAGGCATCGACCGCCTCGTCATGATCCTCACCGGCTGCCGCTCCATCCGCGACGTCATCCTCTTCCCGCTGCTGCGGCCCGAAGGCCCCATCGGCTTGGCCGCCCAGTTGCGAGAGCTCGACAGCCTGTGAATTCGCGCTTCGAGCTGTTCATCGCCGCCCGCTATCTGCGCGCCCGCCGCAAGCAGGCGGTGATCTCCGTCATCACGGCAATCTCCATCGTCGGCGTGGCCGCCGGCGTGATGGCTCTCATTGTCGCCATGGCCGTCAACAACGGTTTCCACAACACCCTCCAGCGCAACCTCCTGGGCGCCATGGCCCACATCAACGTCCTCGAAAAGGAGCCCGGCAACGGCATCGAAAACTGGCGCGATCTCGCCGCGCGCCTGCGCAAGCTGCCGCACGTGACGGCCGTCTCGCCCGCGCTTTACGCCCCCGTTTTCCTCTCCGGCCCGCTGCAATCCAAGGGCGCGGTGCTCAAGGGCATCGACCTGAATTCCGAGCTGGCCATCAGCGACACGCTGCGCCATCTCAAGGCCGGCTCGCTCGACCGCTTGCGCGACCCCGCCGCTTCCCCCCCCGGCATCATCCTCGGCTCGCGCATCGTCGAGGATACCGGCATGGTGCTCGATTCGCGCATCAACGTGGTGAGCCCGCAGGGTGAGCTGACGCCCTTCGGCGTGCGCCCCAACATCCGCCCGTTCCGCGTCGCCGGCACGTTTGAAACCGGGTTCTACGACATCGACGACAATTGGTGTTTCGTTTCCATCGAAGCCGCGCAGAAGGCGCTTTCGCTCCAGGACGTCATCAACCAGATCGAGCTCAAGGTGGACGATTTGAACCGCGCGCCGGAAATCGCCCGCGACGTGGAAAAGGCGGCCGGCCCGCGCTACACCACCACCACCTGGATGGAGCGCAACCGCCAACTGTTGAACGCGCTGCGCATGGAGCGCGCGGTGACAATCATTACCATCGGCCTGATCGAGCTGGTGGCCGCGCTCAACATTCTGATCGTGCTGGTGATGATGGTGATGGAAAAGTATCGAGATATCGCCATCCTGATGTCCATGGGCGCGCGCCGTCCCCAGATCCGCCGCATCTTCATGCTGCAAGGCGTGCTCATCGGAATCGTCGGCAGCGCCATCGGTCTCGCCGTGGGTTATACACTCTGTTACTTCGCCGACAAGTACCGCTGGGTCAGGCTGGATGAGACAGTCTACTCGCTGAGCTTCGTCCCCTTCGAGCCGCGCTGGGTGGATGGCGTATGGGTCGCGGCAGCGGCCATCCTGGTAAGTTTCCTGGCCACCATCTACCCCGCCCGCAACGCCACCCGTATCGTGCCGGCGGAGATTCTGCGGTACGAATGACGCCCGTGGTGCCGTCTTGCACTTCTCCGGTGGCCCCACTTTCCATCCGGGATGCATCGGATTAGAGTATTGACTGATGCGCCTCTCGGCAATAGGTGTCCTCCTCGTTGTTGTGGGTTGCTGCTTTGCGCAGGGTGCACCAGCATCTTGAGCAGGGTCTGGTAACCAATGCCCTTGCGTGTTGCGAGCTCACGCGCCTTTGTTACATCGGGTTCGGGCAATCGCAACGCTATCTGAACGCTGGTAGTCCGGTTCAATTGGCCGACAAGGCGCGATCCCTTCTGCCCGCTTCCCTTCTTCAGGAGTCCAGCCGACTTCCGTTTTACATACTCGCGACCCTGGCGACTGGCCCACCAATCAGCCTCTTCTCCTTCATTCAAGAACTCCGGCATGTCAATCGGTTTCTTTTTCATCGCTTCACTCCCCTCGCACCCGCCGGGCCAGGTAGTCCCTCTTCGGCCCGTATCCAGGCGGGACAGAACCGGAGCGTTAGTGCAACACGCAGCGCGGCTGCCCCTGCGTCACTTCGAGCCCAAATCAATCAGCTCGTCCCAGCCAAGAGCATATCCCAAGGCGCGCTTCACCTCACTGTGCCGCGATGGCGCCAGAGAGCCTGCGCGGGAATCGAGCCATTGCCGCGCCGCGGTGCGTAGATTATCCAGGTTTGCGACACAAGGCGACGACAAGCCCTCCCGGCTACCCAGCCGGACTTCCACGGGAATCGACCGGATCGTCGTGGTAATCTCTGCGACCACGAATTTGCTGAGGTATTGGTAGGCGTCATTGCGACTCAGCAGCAACACAGGCCGTCGGCCTGCTGGCGCCGGCAAATTCGCCCACCAGATTTCGAACTGTCTCACGCCTTGAACTCCTCGGGCGCAGACCAATCGTCGCCATCCAATGCCGAATCCGGCTGTTTGCGGTACGCATCGCGCATCGCGCGGTACTCGGCCTGGCGGACCGCTTTCCTGATTGCCCGGCGAACAAACTCCGACCGTTGCCGCTTTTCGGGCGCCGCTACGCGGTTCAGCGCATTCAACGTCTGCTCATCCATCTGGATCAGGAGCGGCTTCATATATTTCGATTATATAGAGAGATCATATCGATGTGTTACTGGCGCTTCAGTGCGACCATAGCTTCAGGAGAGATGTCATTATGGCTGCCAAGAAACTGCTCATGCTGGTCGGCGATTACGTGGAAGACTACGAAGCGATGGTCCCCTTTCAGGCGCTCCTCATGGTCGGGCATGTGGTCCATGCGGTCTGCCCCAACAAGCGGGCCGGCGATTCCGTGCGCACCGCCATCCACGATTTCGAGGGCGACCAGACCTACAGCGAAAAGCGGGGCCACAACTTCGCCCTGAACGCGACTTTCGACGAGATCCGCCCCGAGGATTACGATGCGCTGGTGATTCCCGGCGGACGCGCGCCCGAGTACATCCGGCTCAACCCCCGCGTGCTGGAAATCGTGCGCCATTTCGCCGAGTCCGGCAAACCCATCGCCGCCATCTGTCACGCCGCGCAGTTGCTGGCGGCGGCGGGCGTCCTCGCCGGAAAATCGTGCAGTTGCTACCCCGCGGTAGCGCCCGATGTCGCCGCTGCCGGCGGAACCTATGCCGAGGTCGCCATGGACCAGGCGCACACGTGCGGCAAACTCGTCACCGCGCCGGCCTGGCCCGCGCATCCCGCCTGGCTCTCGCAGTTCCTGCGGGTTCTGGGCACCCGCATCGAACCCTGACCCCGTGCCCAAATCTTTCCACCGTCTGAAAACAGCCGGCCCACCTTGGCAACTGCAAACCGCCAAGGCGCGGTTTAGCGAGGTGTTCCGCAAGGCCCGGACCGAGGGACCGCAACTCATCACTCGGCAGGGCAAGGAGGGCGTGGTCATGATGCCTGTCGAACAATTCGAGCAACTGGCTCTCCGGGTGCGCCAGCCCAGGAGCCTGGTGCGGTTCTTCCGGGAATCTCCCCTGGTTGGCCTCGAACTGGATTTCGAGCGAGACCAGGACACCGGGCGGGACGTCGAGCTGTGAGCGGTTTTTTGCTGGACACCAATTGCGTCTCCGAGTTGGTCCGCGTCAAGCCCGAGCCGCGTGTGCTGGAGTGGATGGAAGCCGCCGACGAAAGCCTGCTGCATCTGAGTGTCCTGACGCTGGGGGATCTCCGCAAGCGCCTGGCCGCTCTTCCCCAAGGCCGGCGCCGGACGCGGTTGGAGGCCTGGCTGGAGGTTGACTTGCGCGGCCGTTTCTCCGGCAGGATACTGCCTGTCGATGCGGCCGTGGCCGATCGTTGGGGGCTGCTCGCCGCCCGAGCCAGGCGCATCGGAGCACCCCTGCCAATCGTCGATGGGCTGCTAGCCGCGACCGCCCTTCATCACAACCTGACCATGGTCTCACGCAATGTCTGCGACTTCGCGGCCGCGCAAGTGCCGGTCCTCAATCCGTGGGAAGCCTTGTGACCACCCTCCGCAGCAGGGTGCTCAACCTCCGCGGCTACGGCATTCCGACTTTCGCCAATTGACCCAAGTTTCGGGCCCTCGCACGTAGGCGTAAAATAACGGCAGGATGGCCAAGGTCAGATTCAGCCCCAAACCGCACGCTGATGTATTGCTAAGGGTGTTCGACCTGCCCGGACGTGGGATGACTCGGGCGCTCGCTGAAAGCATTTTGGCCCTCGACTTCCCCGAGGGAGATGCGGTCCGTATTGAAGAACTGAATGTCAGAGCCAATGAAGGTGAATTGACCGACGAGGAAGAAGCTGAGATGGAAGCGTACACCAAAATCAATGATCTCCTCGCCTACTGGCAGTCGAAGGCCCGTCGGGCATTGCAGCAGCCGGCATGAGTGCGCCGTCCGAGGCGGTTCGGCGACGCGCCGGCAATCGCTGTGAGTACTGCCATTTGCGGCAGGGGGCGTTCCGCCGCTGATTCCACATCGAACACATTGTCGCCAGGCAACACGGCGGACCGACGAGCCTTGACAACCTTGCATTCGCCTGCTGGGGCTGCAATTTGAAAAAAGGTCCCAACTTGCCGGGAATCGACCCAGCGACCGGCCATGTCACGGCCCTCTTTCATCCGCGCGAGGACGAATGGTCGCAACATTTTTCTGCACATGTCGGCACCCTTATCCCGCTCGGTATCGAAATCCGCGGATTGACCCCCGAGGGACGTTCGACGGTTCGCCTACTTGGACTGAATGAGGAAATGCGCCAGATGGTCCGTTACGAACTCTGGCTGGAAGGGTTGTATACCCTCGGAATCTGAGGCCGACGAGAACTCCGCCGCCAGATAGTGCTGCCCACATTACGGCGGCGCGGCGACGCTTCCCAGATCGCCTAGCACCGTATCGGAAGCACCGCGGCA
>PMYB01000045.1 GCA_003170915.1 Bryobacterales bacterium
TCGGAGTTCGTGCCGGAGATTGTGGAAGCCGCCATCCGCAAGGGCGCGAAGGCGATCTGGATGCAGGAAGGCGTAATCCACGAAGAAGCCGCGCGCCGGGCCCAAGAGGCGGGCCTCGAAGTGGTGATGGACCGCTGCATTTTGAAATACCACCGGCGGCTGGCCCAGGCGCGGTAACGGCGGCGGCGAATCGGTCTTGTCACGGTGTTGGGCGAAAATTAGTAAGCCTGTTCAGCAGCCCCGCGATGGCGCTCGTCAGGCGCCCCTCGGTGATGGATTCGGGCAACGGGATCGAGAGCACCGGCCGGTTCGTGCCGGGGTCCCGCGAGATGAGGCCCGATAGAACCTGCTCGATCGGACGGTCCGACGTCATCGACTCCAGGAATTTGAGGCCGGCTTCGAGCAGGCCGGCCGCGGCCTTCCCGAGAGTGTCCGGCGGCGTCTCGACGCGGGCGGGCGGCGCCTGGTCAATCGCCGGTTTTGGCCGCTGGGGTTGGGGTTGGGGTTGATCGGCGACGACCTCTTTCATGGCTTCAAAAACGCTCTTGCGCCCGAGGGCGGCAAAACTGACCTCGGCTTGGGGCGAGTCGAACACTCCGGCGAACAGCGACTTCTTCCGTTGCAGAGTCTCCCAGACCCGTTCTTCAATGCTGCCGGTGGTCAGGAGGTGGATCACGTGAACCGAACGCGATTGCCCGAGGCGATGCACACGGCCGATCCGCTGTTCGAGGCGCGCCGGGTTCCAGGGCGGCTCGAAGTTCACCACCGCGGAGGCGGCTTGCAGGTTCAGCCCCACGCCTCCCGCGTCGGTGGAGAGGAACACCTTGCACTGGGGATCGTGCCGGAACTTCTCGATGAGGTCGCCGCGTTTGCGGGAAGGCACGCCGCCATGCAGCGATACGCAGCCGATTCCCAGTTTGCCGAGCTCCTCGCCGGCCAGGTGCGTCATGCGCTCGTACTCGCTGAAGACCACCACCTTGCGGTTTTCTTCGAGGGCCAGTTCGCGAATGATCTCGCGGAACTCCTCGAGCTTGGGCGAATAGTTGGTCTGCTTATCGAACAGGAAGGTCGAGTCGCAGAGCATGCGCATGTTCTGGAGGCAACAGGTAATGCGGCGCAGGTCGATCTCGGAGAGCCAGCCTTGTCTCTCCCACTTGTGCATGAGGCGGCTCAGAATCTCGCTCTGCTCCCCATACGGCGCGGCCTGCTCGTCGGTCATGGGGACGCGGAAGATCTGGTCGGTGCGTTCGGGAAGTTCCGTGAGAACCTCTTTGCGCGTGCGCCGCAGCAAGACCGGCTCGAGTTGCGCGTGAATGCGATCCAGGCCGCGATAGCCGAGAAGGTGTCCCTTTTCGTCTTCCATGCGGTGTTCCTGGAGGAACCGGAAGGCGGGACCCAGGCGGCGCCCGTCGATGAACTCCACTACCGAGAAGAGCTCTTCCAGTTTGTTTTCGAGCGGGGTCCCCGTGAGTACGAAGGCGTAGCGGCTCTTCAGTTGCTTGATGGTGCGGGCCGTGGCCGTGATCCAATTGCGGATGCGCTGGGCCTCGTCGAGAATAATCAGGTCGGGCTTCAGTTCGTGGATGTAACTCACGTCTTTGAGGACCAGTTCATAGCTGGTGAGGTTGAAGAACGCGGGTGAGGCATACAACTGTTGCCGCCTGGGCAGCGACCCGTCGATGACCTGCGCGGAGAGATCCGAGAATTTCTCGATTTCGGTCTTCCACTGGTACTTGACGGAAGCCGGGGCGACGACCAGCACTTTCTCGATGCCCTTGCGCCGCCGCAGGAGTTCGGCGGCCGCCAGCGCCTGAACGGTTTTTCCCAACCCCATGTCGTCGGCCAGGACCACGCGACCGCGGCAGGCCGCAAAGATGGCCCCCCGCGTCTGATATGGCAGGAGCTTGGTCTTGAGAACGCCATCCAGTGGATCGTGGCCGCCGCGGAGTTTCGCCAGGAGCTTGCGTTCATACTCCAGACCCTCGGCGATCTCGTTTTCCCGGTCGATGTATTCGAGTACATCGCTGTATATGACCGCCTGGTCGTCGGCTTTCCGGAACTTGTCGAGGACGTCTCCGAAATGCCGGAAATGCTCCCGCGGCAGGAGCCCCGCCGGGTCGAACCACTCACCGGCCAACGCTTTCAAGCCAGCCGGTGGCGAAACCGGCAGGCGCAGCCGGACCTCGATGGTTTCTCCGTACTGGAGGGAGATCGAGGCGCGCGTGCGCGCATACTGCTTTCGCTCGAGTGCCGTACCGTGCTTCCGCCGCAACTGGAGCAACAGCGCTTCGATGTGCTTGCAGGTCCCCAGGGTGTTGACGGCGAAGTCCGGGCAGGAGCAATAGTTTTCGAAGAGGCCCGGGCCGCGCATGGCGACGCGGTAGGTTTTTCCGCTGGCCGACTGCACGCGATAGTCGCCATAGAGGCCCCCGGCAGGCCGCGCCTGGACCCGGACCACGGCGCTTTGCGCCCTTTCCTTGCGTTCGGCTATTTGCTGTTCGACCAACATGCCGGCGACCTCCTTCCCAACCTTGGTAACGCGTCAGAATAGCATCAAGCGCAGAGCCGAGGCCTCACCGCAAGAACTCGCCCACCGCCTTCAAGAACAGGCCCGGCTGATCCACAAACGTCATGTGGCCGCTCTGCGGCAGAATCACCAGTTTCGAGCCGGAGATCTTCTCGTGCATCTCGCGCGAAATGGATGGCGCGCATTCGTCATGGTCGCCTGCCGTAATCAGCGTGGGCACGGTGATGGAATTCAGGCGGTCGCCGTACTCGACCGACTTCAGGTTTCCGTCGATGATGAATTCCCCGCTGGAACCCCACATCTCCCGGTACAGGTCCCACGACATGATGCCGTTTGCGGCCGGATCGTAATTCGGGTCCGGGCGCCGCTGGTAAAGGTAAGGGAAGTATCCCTCGCCCCAGGCTGCCACCATGTAGTCGTTGGGATAGCGGTTCCGCTCGTAGATCTTGCCTTGGCCGTACAGCCCGGCCTTTTCGAGCGATTCGATCCGGTTACGCAGGTCGGGATTCATCTCCGCCATCATGCGCCGAAAGACTTCGTTCATTTTGCTGGTGCTGTGGAACGTGCTGCACAGCACCAAGTGAGTCAGGTTCCGCTGGTACTTCAAGGCGTACGCCTGCGCCGGCACGCCGCCGTAAGAATGCCCAAGAAGACTGATCTTGCCCAGCTTCAAACCCTCGCGGACGGCCTCGACATCTTCGGCCATGTTCTCTACGGTGTAGCCGCTCGGGTCTTCCAACTTCTCGGACTTTCCAGACCCGCGCTCGTCGATGAGAACCAGCCTGTGCTGGCGGGCCAGGGGGAGCAGGTACGGGAGGAAATAGTCGTGTGACGCTCCCGGACCGCCGTGCAAGATCACGAGTGGCGTCCCCCGGCCCAGCAACTCGTAATAAATCAGGACTCCGTGGGCGTCGATGAATCCTGCCTCGATGGGATAGTTGGCCGGCGGTTGGGCGAAACACGCGCCCGCCAGCAGGATCGCGAACAACGAAAGATGCGCCTTCATATGTCCTCACACTCTATCACCCCTGCCGCCCCGCAGTTCAGCGGAACCCGGCACAGCCGCTATTGAGATTCTCCGAGGGTGTTTACCTCGGCGCGCCCAATCGCGTTAGAATCAACGGATGATAGGACCTTCTTAACGAGGATTTAAACATGCTCAAGCGGTTAGTCATAGTTTTGTCGATAGGTGTTTCCCTGGCCGGTGCGCAGGAGACATCCTGCCGATTCCGCGACGGGGCTGCGCCCACTGCCTCGGCTGTGTACGTGCTCTGCGAACCAAGCACCGTGATGGTCACCACCGATGGCGGCGCTACCTGGGCCGCGCGAGACACCGGCGCCAAGGGGCGCCTGCGGGCGATCGCGTTTACGGACGTGAATCGCGGCTTTGTGGCCGGCGACGGCGGCTTGCTGCTGGCCACCGAGGACGGCGGCAAGACCTGGCAGGCGAGGCAGACCGGGACCACCGAGAGCTTGACCGACATTGAGTTCGCCGGCCAGTCGGGCTGGATGTCGGGCTACACCGGCGTGCTGCTTCATTCCGGCGATGGTGGGCGCACCTGGACCCGGCAGACCAGCGGCACATCGCAATCCCTGGAGAGCATTTTCTTCCTGGACGCGGAGCGTGGTTGGGCCGTGGGCTGGGCCGGGACCATTCTTCGCACTTCGAATGGCGGCCAAACTTGGGAGCAGATCAAGGCTTCCGCGGCGTTGTGGTCGCTGAGCTCGGTGTATTTCCGCGACGCCAAGAACGGCTGGGCCGTCGGGTTCGCGGGACAGATTCTGCGCAGCCGCGACGGAGGAGCCACTTGGGATGCGCAAACCAGTCCGGTGAAGGGCTGGCTCACTTGCGTGCTTTTCGATGGTTCCAACCGCGGCTGGATCACCGCCGATGACAGCTTCCTGGTGAGCGAAGACAGTGGTGAGAGTTGGCGTTCCGTGCCGGTCGGCAACCGGGCCTTCCTGAGCAAGCTGGTCCGTGTGAAGGACTTGCTCTGGGCGCTCGGCCCATTTCAAGCGCTGAAGCAGGGAGATGCCAAAGTGGCGTGGCAGAAGATCGAGAAACTGGTTCCCAGCGCCCCGGGCCGTTCCTGAGCGCCACCGCCGCCGGCCGTGCGATACCATACAGTCCCCCCGCTTGCGGGAGGTGTTATACTTTTGGCGCGACGTAACTCGCGTATTTTACAGGATCAAGTGCCAGTTTATGGGGATCTCTCTGGATCTTGAGCTCACCCTGAGGGGGTGCCTTCTTGCTAGATCTACTCATTGTTCGCGCTATTTTCATCCTGGTTCTCGCCACTTCCGCCTATTTGTTGCACCCATTTGGCTCGCAGCAGATTTCGGCGGTGGGCGGCCTGATTTTGGGCGGCGGCATCATCTTCTTTGAAATCCGGCTGGAGCGGGTTAGCCTGAAGCGGCTGATCGGCGCCGCCGCCGGGTCGGTGATGGGAATCGTCGGCGCCTTTCTGATGTCGCTGGTTCTCAGCCAGGCGAATGCGCCGCCCTTTCTGCGAGTGTGTCTTCTCTTGTTGATGACGTACGTTGGTCTGATCGTGGGAGCCAAGAAGGGCGATATGCTCAACCTCGCGGCCCTGGGCGGAATCTTCGGTGTTGAGAAGTCGTCGAAGAAGACGTTCAAGATTCTGGATACCAGCGTCATCATCGACGGCCGCATCGCGGATATCGCCGAGACCGGCTTCCTGGACGGCGTCCTGGTGATTCCGCAGTTTGTTCTGCGGGAACTGCAACTGGTGGCGGATTCGGCCGATTCGATGAAGCGCAATCGCGGGCGGCGCGGGCTGGACATCCTCCAGCGCATCCAGAAAATGGCGCATCTCACCGTTCAGATTGTGGAGGAGGACTTTCCGCACGTCCGCGACGTGGACATGAAGCTCATCGAGTTGGCCAAGATCTACGACTGCAAGGTGATCACCAACGATTTCAATCTGAACAAGGTGGCGCACCTGCACGGGGTCGAGGTGCTGAACATCAACGAGCTGGCTAACTCGCTCAAGCCCATCGTGCTGCCCGGCGAGACCATGCGGGTGTTCATCAACAAGGAAGGCAAGGAATACAACCAGGGCGTGGCGTACCTGGACGACGGCACCATGGTGGTGGTGGACAACGCCAAGAAGATGATCTCGAAGACCATCGACATCGCCGTGACCAGTGTGATCCAGACCACCGCGGGGAAGATGATTTTCGGCAAGTTCGATGAGCGGGTGCACGCGGCGGCGGCGAACGTGGAGAAACACGACCGGCCGGCGCGCAAGAGCGACCCGCAGCCGATGACCAATCTCGGCCCTGAACGAACCACGATAGAATCGTAATGCACATGAAAGTCGCCGTGATATTGCCCGCGGCGGGCCTGGGCACCCGAATGGGAAAGGGCTCCGCCGAGAAGACCGGCACCAGCCGCAAGCAGTTCATGCTACTGGAAGGCTCGCCCATCCTGATTCATACGGTGCGCAAGTTTGCGGCCTCGGAGCGGGTGGCCGAGATCGTAGTGGCGGTGCGCGCGGAGGATCTGGAGTGGGTCGGCGGGATGCTGGCGCGGGAGTTTCCCGGCCGGCGGGTGCGCGTGGTGGAAGGCGGCAACAGCCGGCAGCAGTCGGTCGAGAACGCGCTCGCGACGCTGGGTCCGGAGACTCCCCTGGTGGCGGTCCACGACGCGGTGCGGCCGTTCATCGATCCGGAAACCATTCGCCAAGTGTTCGACGAAGCGGCCGAGACCGGCGCCGCCATCGTGGGGGTGCCGGTGGTGGACACGGTGAAACAGGTGAGCCGCGGAACCGGCCGCGTGCGCATCCGGGCGACGCTGCCGCGGGAGAAGCTGGTGATGGCGCAGACGCCACAGGTCTTCCGCTACGATCTGCTGGCGCGCGCATTCGAACTGGCGCGTGAGGACGGCTTCCTCGGCACGGACGAGGCCAGCATGGTGGAGCGTCTGGACGTGGAAGTGAGCGTGGTGCTGGGCAGCGATCGCAACATAAAGATCACCAAGCAGGGCGATATGGACCTGGCGCGCCTGTTCTTTCATGAGGAGATCGCCAAGGAAGTCCAGCCTTGAGCGAGATCCGGACCGGGCTGGGATGGGACTCGCACCGCCTGGCGGCGGGCCGGCCGCTCATATTGGGCGGCGTCACGGTGCCCAGCGAATTCGGCCTGGAGGGGCACTCGGACTCGGACGTGCTGGCTCACGCCATCACGGATGCCGTTCTGGGGGCGGCTGCCCTCGGCGACATCGGCATGCATTTCCCCGATTCCGACCCTCGATGGAAGGGTTGCGACAGCCTGGTGTTTCTGCGCCATGCCAAGGACCTGGCGGAAGCGCTGGGGTACCGCATTGTGAACGTGGATTCCACGGTCATTCTGGAACGGCCCAAGCTGAAGGATTACCGGCAAGCCATTCGGGAGAAAGTGGCGGAGACACTGGGCCTGGAACCGGACCGTGTCTCGGTCAAGTTCAAGACCGCGGAACAGGTAGGACCCGTGGGTGAAGGCCGGTCGGCGGAATCGCAGGCTATCGTGACCATGCTGAAGCTGGGCACAGGCCCATGGCACGAGGCCACGGGCTGGACCAGCTAGCTGGCCAGCAGGCACATGCGCCGGGCGGCGCGGCGTGCCTTCAGGCGCTCATTGGCCTTCTTCTGCTTCTCCGCCGAGACGATGGTCTGACATGCATCGCAACGCTTCCGTATCCGGGATCGCGTGATGAACGGTGCGCCACACCGGCGGCACTGTTTCGTCATGGTCTCCTCTAGCGGGAGAATGCCCGGTTTCTTGGGCAACAAATGTGAATAATGGAAATCACAATGGTTCATGTCTGGCACCTCGTGTGTTTTGGCGGCCAATTCGTTCCGGGCGTAAAGCACCTGAATTGGGTCTTATCCCCCATGGGTTCATCCCGGTGCTTGAAAATCCAACAACCCCAGGTCAAGCAGACGCTCCTGTCAATGGGCGGAACCTTACTCGCATCTCACTCCCCAACAATGAGTTCCAACACAAATCGGGGTTCGGCTGTGGGCCTGAGGCAACGGGTTCCGTCCGGGGACAGTCATCATTCATACATCTATCTGCACGCCACAAGCCGAACTCAAGCCGTGTTGGGAGACGCCGGGCGATACTGTTCACCGGCTCCCAGCGTTTCCCACCTCAAATGGTTGATATAGAAGAGTAGGAGCGGTTCCGGGTACAGGCCGCGAAACTTCTCGAACACCCGGTCCTCCCAACCCTCGGTGAAATATGGCTTCGGGTCCATTTTCTTGGCGAAGAAACCGTTCTCATGCGGCACGCCAACGAAGTCGAGCACCGCCGTGATCATATCGATGTGCGACACCAGCACGGCCTGGGCCAGGTCCTTAGCGAAGTCTTCGTCGGGCTCGGCGACACGCGCCCAGAACCGGGACACGGACTTGCGCAAGAGTTCCGTGTTCACCTTGTGGAGGCGCGCCCGCACCTTGAAGCCTTCGTAGATCTGGTAGGTTTTCAGCTTGCCGATGGAGATGCCGCGGACCAGTTGTCCGAACGCTTCTTCGCCCAAGCCGAGGTAGACTTCCGAAATCCGCATAAATTGCAAGCGTATCACGGACGGGGCCGGTCTGCGGAGGTGGGGGTCCGCATCTCCGAATTGGGGTGCGGAGCTTCGCACCTGTCCCACTACGGTAAAATGAATGGGTTTGTCAAAATGGGAAACGTCATAATCCTGGGATCTCAGTGGGGAGACGAGGGCAAAGGGAAGATCGTCGATCTGTTCTCCGCCCGGTTCGACATCGTGGCGCGCTATCAGGGCGGGCACAACGCGGGCCACACGGTGGTGGTCGGCGATAAGAAGTTCGTTCTGAAGCTGATTCCCAGCGGGATTCTGCACGCGGGAAAGAAGGCGGTGATCGGCAACGGCCTGGTGATCGATCCGGCCGCCCTGCTGGGGGAAATCGACGCTCTGGAATCCGCCGGCGTCGAGGTGAGGGGCAACCTCTTCATCAGCAACCGGGCGCACGTGTTGTTTCCGGTGCACCGGATGATGGAGAAGCTGTCCGAAGCCCGGCCGGGGCGCGTTTCCATCGGCACCACGTCGCGCGGCATCGGCCCTTGCTACGAGGACAAGATGGGGCGGCGCGGCATTCGCATCGCCGACCTGCTCAACCCCGGCATATTCCGCGCGCAATACGACTCGGTGATGGAAGAGAAAGTCGTCATTGCCAAAGCGCTGGGCATCTACGAAGAGATGGACCTGAAGAGCATCCGCGACGAATACGAAGCGTTTGCGGCGCGCATCCGGCCCATGGTGCGCGACACCTCGATGCTGTTGAACCAGGCGATCCGCGACGGAAAGACGGTGCTCTTCGAGGGCGCCCAGGGGACCATGCTCGATATCGACCATGGAACCTACCCCTTCGTGACCTCATCGAGCGCCAGCGCGGGCGGCGCCTGCACCGGCACGGGCGTGGCGCCCACACGCATCAGCGGCGTGATCGGGGTTTCCAAAGCGTACATTACGCGCGTGGGCGGCGGGCCGTTTCCCACCGAAGCCCTGGACGCGACGGGCGACATGATTCGCAAGCGCGGCAACGAATTCGGCGCCGTCACCGGACGGCCGCGGCGCTGCGGCTGGTTCGACGTTCCGCTGCTGCGCTACACCGCGGCCATCAACGGATTCGACAGCCTGGTGGTGACCAAGCTCGATGTGCTGGACGAGCTCGAGAGCATTCCGGTCTGCACGGGCTACCGCTCGGGCACGCATGAAGTAGCGGAAATGCCGCCCACGGTGGCGGAAATCGAAAAGGTCGAGCCGGTGTACGAGTACGTGCCCGGCTGGAGAGCCGCTACGTTCGGCGTCTCTTCGTACGACGACTTGCCGGAAAAAGCCAAGGCTTACGTGGCGTTTCTGGAGAGCCGGACGGGCGTGGAGGTGGGCTGCATTTCCACGGGACCCGAGCGCAACCAGACCATCGTCCGGCCAGGTTCCCGCTTTGAGAAGCTGGTGGGGCAGCGGAACTCCGGCTGAAACCCCGGCCGGCTCCCGGGCGTAGGAATATTCGTGCGGTTCTTTACTCTGATTGTTTGTCTGCCCGCCATCCTCGGGGCGCAAGACCCGCGCGAAATCGTGCGGCGCTCCGTCGAGATTGACCGGAAGAACCTCGAAATGGCGCGCAGCTACACATATCTCGAGCGCCAGGAGGTGCGCGAACTGGACGGCTCCGGCAAGATCAAGAACACCGAGGTTCAAACCTCGGATGTGACTTTGCTGGAGGGGTCTCCCTACCGCCGCCTGGTGGCGCGCAACGACCATCCGCTTTCACCCAAGGAGCAGCAGAGAGAGGAAGACAAGCTGCGCAAGAGCGTCGAGGAGCGGCGCAAGGAAACCGAAGAGGAGCGCGAGCGCCGGATTGCGGATTGGGAGCGCAGGCGGCAGCGCCAACGCGATCCCCTGAAAGAACTGCCGGATGCATTCGATTTCCGGCTGGCCGGGGAGGAAGCGCTCGCGAGCGGCGAGGTTTACGTGATCGACGCCATGCCCAAGCCTGGTTACAAACCGCAACTGCCTTCGGCGGCGTACTTCCCCAAGGTGAAGGCGCGGCTGTGGATCGACAAGAACGACTACCACTGGGCAAGAATCGACGTAGAAACCCTGGATACGATTTCCTTCGGCGGGTTCCTGGTACGGCTGGCGAAGGGCAGCCGCCTGGTCATCGAGCAGGCGCACGTCAACCAGGAGGTTTGGCTGCCGAAGAGCGTGACGCTGCGGGCGTCGGCGCGGGTTGCGCTGATCATGAACGTTCGCAGGGAACTCATCATGACGTTCAGCGACTACAAGAAATTCCAGGTGGATTCGCGGGTGGTGTCGACGGCGCAGTAGGGGCCGGGCACGCTTGGGCCGGCCGCGCTAGACTGGTGCCAATGCTCCTCGTCACGGGACCCGCCGGCTCGGGCAAGACCGCGTTCGTCGTGGACCGGTTTCGCGAGGCTCTGCGCGCGGGTAACGACGCCATACGGCTGCTGGCGCCGACGGCGACCATGGCGCAGCATCTGCAAAACCGCCTCGCGCGGGAAGGCTTTGTGTTCCGCCGCAGGCTGATCCAAACGCTTTCGGGATTTGTGGAGGACTGGGCGGGCGATGTTCCTCAGGCGCCGGACACTGTGTTGTACCTCATTGTGGAGGAGGCTGCTCGGCGCGTGAACCGTCCCGAATTCGCCGGTGTGGTCCACATGCCGGGCTTCTGCGCGTCGCTGACGCACACCATCGAGGACTTCTCTTCGGCGGGCTGCGACAGCGCCCGCCTGGCGAGCTCGGTTCCGGAATCGCCGCTCGGCGCGGCCTTCCTGGCGGTCTACAAGGAAGTGGATCGGGAACTGGAGCGGCGCGGCCTGGCCATGCGCGCGAAGCGGCTCGAACGGGCGGCGGAACGCATCGAAAGCCAGGGGCTGGGCGGCATCCGCACCATCTGGCTGGATGGGTTTCATGCGCTGCCCGATCCCGAACTGCGCGTCATCGGCGCGTTGAGCCATCATGCGGACCTCACCCTGACTCTGGGCGATGGCGATGCCACGGAAACGGCTCGCGCGCGACTCCATGCCATGGGGTTCCGCGAGGAACGCGCGGGGCGGCCCCGTGCCACGCCCGCCATGGCGCTGGTGCGCGCGCCGGGGATCGAGCGCGAAGCGGAAGAGATCGCGCGCCGCATCCTGGAGCAGGCCGCGGCCGGGCGGCCGTTGCGCGAGATGGGTATCGTCGTGCGGGCCGCCGGGACCTATGTTCCGGTTTTGCGCTCGACGCTGGAGCGCTTCGGCATTCCCGCCCGCTTCTACTTCGATTCCGAGATGGAGCGGCACGCGGTGGTGCGGTTTCTGGGCGGAGCGGTGGACGCCATGCTGGGCGGATGGGACCACGCGCAGACATTGCAGGTTGTGCGCCTGGCGCCGCGGTTCGCGGATTCCAACACGATGGACCGCTTCGATTTTGCGGTGCGCGAGCAGATCCCCAATGGCGGGTTGGGAGCGTTGAAGGCGTTGCTGGTGGGTATCCCAGGCGCGGAGCGGCTGATGCGCCTGATCGACGACCTTGGCGCCATCGAGGAGTGGCGCTCATTCGAGCTGGCTCCAAAGGACTGGGCGGCGCAGTGCCGGATGTTGCGGAATCTCTTCCAGCCGGATGCGCGCAGTTTGGGGGTTTCGTTGCCTGTCCCCGAAATGGCGGCGGTGCTCAATCTGTTCGATGCAGCCCTGGACGAAGCCGCGCAAGCGCTGGAATTGCGGGCGATGGGGATCGAGGATTTCTGGCGCGCGGTGAAATCGGTCCTCCGGCTGAAGCCGTTGCGCCTGGCGGACGGACGCCGCAACGTGGTCCAGGTTCTCAGCGCGGAGGAAGCGCGCCAATGGGCGCTTCCGGTGGTGTTCGTGTGCGGGATGGTGGAGAAGCAGTTCCCGCGGTTCCACACGCAAGATCCGTTTTTCCCGGATGCGGCCCGCTGCCGCCTCAACGCGGCGGGCATTCGCGTGCGCACGGCGGCGGAGTTCGAACGGGAGGAGCGCGCCTTGTTCGACTCGGCGGTCAGCAGGGCCACCATGCTGACGACGCTTTCGTATCCGGAGTTCGACGCGCGCGGCGAGCGTAACCTGCCGTCGCTCTACCTGGAAGGGCTTGCGCTGGCTGCCGAGGAATCGCGCGCGGTGCGGCCCCAGCCGCGCTATCCGCCGGCATTGCGAGGGCCGGCGGAAATCCGCGTGCCGGGCTTGCTGGAATTCCTGCACGGCAAAACCACGAAGCTCTCGCCCACGGACCTGGAATCGTTCTTGCAGTGCCCTTTTCAGTATTTCGGCCGCCGCACGTTGCGGCTGAAGGCGGCGCCCTCGCGGCCCCAAGACCGGCTCGATTTCCTCGTGCAGGGAAATATCGTTCACGAGGTGCTGGCGGCATGGTGGGTGGACCAGGGGGACGTGGCGCCGCTGTTCGAGAGCGTTTTCGAGCGTCATGTAGAAGACGAGCGGATTCCTATCGGTTATCACACCGAGCGGCTTCACAACGCCATGCTCGACGATCTGCGGGGCTTTGCCGCCGACGGACAGTGGCCGCGCGGCGATTTTCAATCGCGCATGGAAGAGAGATTTGTTTTTTCGCTCGACGAGTCGATCGCCATCTCGGGCAAGATCGACCGGCTCGACACGGCGCCGGATGGCCGCGCCTACGTGATCGACTATAAGTACAGCAACGCGCAGAACACCAAGGACAAGCTCAAGGATGAAAACCTGCTGCAAGCACCACTGTATTTGATGGCGGCGGAAGAGTTTTTCGGAGTGAAAGCGGCGGGCATGTTCTACGTGGGGCTTAAGGGCGGCGTTGCGTATGCGGGGTGGAAGGAAATCCCCGAGGGCTGGCTCGAACAAAAGAAGGAGCGGACGCTCCAGGTGGTGGCCGCGATCCGCGCGGGCCGCGTGGATGTTGCGCCGGCCAATCCGGACAAGTGCATCTACTGTGAGTTCCGCGATGTGTGCCGGGTTGAGGCAGGCGCGGCGGAAGCGCTGGCGGAGGGCGCATGACCTTTACCAGCGATCAACTCGACGCCGTCGATATTGCCAAACGCAATCTCGACACCTGCGTGGTGGCGGGGCCTGGGTCGGGGAAAACCACCGTCCTGGTCGAGTACTTCAGGCGTTTGGTCGAGGCGGGGGTGGACCCGTTGCGCATCCTCGCCATCACCTTCACCGAGAAGGCCGCGGGCAACATGCGGAAGAAGCTGGCGGAGGAGTTTCAGGACGACCCCGAAATCCGCGGCAAACTGGAGCGCGCCTGGGTCTCGACGGTGCACGGCTTCTGCATGCGCCTGTTGCGGGAGAACGCCGTGTTTGCGGGAGTCGACCCGGAGTTCCGCATCGCGGAGGGAAACGAAGCGTGGCGCATGCAGCAGGAATCCATCGCCACGGCCATCGATGCGCTGTTTCAAGAGCACCCCGCCCGGCTGCGGGCGCTGATCCGCGGCCTGTCTTCGTTCGAATTCGAAGAGGCGGTTCTCTCGGCCTACGACGCCATGCGCGGCGCGGGCGTGCGGGTGGAGGATCTCGCCGGCTTCCCCGTTCCGCAAGGCGTCGCCACCGGCGAGATCGCCGCCATGACGAACGCGCTTCGCGACGAGCCGGCGACGGCGTGGAGCGGCGCGCAGCGCCAACACCTGGACTCGATTCTGGAAGGCGCGGAGCGCATTGTGACGGCGACGGAGCCGCTCGAAGCGTTGCGCGCGATCGAAGGTTTTTCGGCGGACTTGAGGAAGTGCAAGAGAGGCACTGCCGCCTACGACCTGGTGGCGAAGTTGCGGGAGCGGATCGAGGAGCTGAAATGCTCCTTGATTACCGAGTTCTACGCGCCACAACGCGAGCTGCTGATCGATATTCTGCGCCGCTTCGACCACCTCTACCGCGAGCGCAAACGGCAGGCGGGGGCGGTGGACTTCGCCGACCTGGAGGAGTTCGCGGTCCGGCTGCTCGCGGAACATCCCGACACACGCGCGCGCCTCCAAGGCCAGTTCGACCACATCCTGATGGACGAGTTTCAGGACACCAACGGGCAACAGGCGCAACTGCTCGGACTGGTGCGGCCGCCCGACCGATTCTACGCGGTGGGCGACATCAACCAGTCCATCTACGGTTTCCGCCACGCCGAGCCGCAAGGGTTTCTCGAGTATCGCGCGGAGGTCGAACGGCGCGGCAGACGCCTGGTCAACCTAGCCGACAATTTCCGAAGCCGGCCGGAGATTCTGAGCGCCGTGGAGACTATCGTCGAGGGCGTCGATGGTGTCGAACGGCGCAGCTTGGTTGCTGGCCGCAAGTTCGCGATGCCGAGGCCCGTGTGCGTGGACGTTTTGGCCGCCACGGAGTTGGAGATGGAAGCGCAATGGGTGGCGCGCCGCGTCCTGGAAGCTGAGTTTGGTTTCAAAGACGTGGCGGTGCTGGTGCGGAACACGGAGGTGATGGCGGCGTTCGCCACCGCCTTCGACAAGGCCGGGATTCCGTACCTGGTGAACCGCGGCAAGGGTTTCTACGAGACACGCGAGGTGAACGACCTGACCAGCCTGCTGCGGGCCATCGCCATCCCTCGCGATGAGATCAGCCTCGCGGCCGTACTGCGGTCGCCGCTGGTGGCGGCATCCGACGAATCCCTGCTGCGGCTCAAAATCATGGGAGATAATATCGGCGCGTCGCTGATGCGGCTGGCTCCGGAGAGCGGGGCGGAGTTCGACGCCGAAGATTATGGCAAGCTCACCCGTTTCCGCGACCGCTTGCGGGAATGGCGCATCCGCCGCGAGTACGTTTCGTTCGACCGCCTGCTGCTTGCGGCTATCGACGATTGCGGGTACCGGGGCGGGCCCAACATCGACAAGTTTCTGGCGCAAGCGCGCGACGCGGCGTCCCGCATGTCGCTGGACGAATTTGTGGAAGAGCTGGCCCTGGTCCGCGCCTCGAACCCGCGCGAGCCCGATGCGCCGCCGCAAGACTCCACCGACGCCGTTCAGGTGATGACCGTGCATTCCGCCAAGGGCCTGGAATTCCCGATGGTGTTCGTGGCGGCGCTGCACAAGGGCGTGGAGACGGAACTGCCGGTGGTGACGTTTTCCCCGCGGATCGGGTTGGGAGCGCGCTGGCGCAACCCCGCCGTGCGCGAAGACGAGGAAGATCTGTTCCAGCACGAGATTCACAAAGAACGAGCTAAGCGGGAGAGCGACGAAAGCCACCGGCTGCTCTACGTGGCGATGACGCGCGCCGAGCAGCACCTTGTCTTGAGTTTTTCTGGGAAGCCCAAGGAATGGGCCAAGCTGGTTGCGGACAAACTGAACCTGCCGCTGGACACGAACCGCGACGAACTGCTGACGCGCGTGGCCCCGGACGGCAAACCGTGGAGCCTGCGCCTGCTGGTGACGGACACCATGCCGGACGTAGGACAGGCCCTTCGGCCTGTCAACTCCGATGACAACGTGGAACTGGTCTCACCGCCCGAAGTCACCGAACAGCAGAACAGCAACGCCACCGTCACAGAGCTGGCGGCATTCGTGAACTGCCCGCGGCTGTATTACCTCGGCCACTACCTGGGCTTCGAGGGCCGTCCGCGGAAACTGGCGGAGACGGATGAAGTGGGCGGCCTCTCCGCCAGCGATCTCGGCACGCAAGTGCACGCGCTGCTGGCAGGAAGCCCGGTTCCCGAGCCGGACGAGGAAGCGCTGCGCCTGGCCGGTGTTTTCCGCCAGAGCCCGCTGGGCCACCGCCTGGAGCGGGCCAGCCGGGTGGAGCGGGAGTTCGATTTCCTGATGGCCGTGGAGGACCTGGTGATTCGCGGCCAGGTGGACCTGTGGTTCGAAGAAGGCGGGGAGCTGGCGATCGTGGACTACAAGACCGATTCCGTCACGGCCAGGGAAGCGCATCAGCGGGCGCGGGATCACGCCCTGCAATTGCGGCTCTACGCGCTGGCCGTGGAGCGCTTTGCCGGCCGCGCCCCGGATCGCGCCTGGTTGTACTTCCTGCGGCCGAACACGGTGGTGGAGGTGGACCTGACGCCGTCGCTGTTGGAACGTCCGGAACAGATAGTGCGCGATTTTGAGGAAGCGCAATCGAAGCTGGAGTTCCCGTTGAACGAAGGCGAGCGCTGCCGCCGGTGCCCGTTCTGGCGGGACCTGTGCCCGGCGGTGTATAATATACATCGTGAGGCGAACACAACTTTATCTTGACGACGACCTCTGGAAGCTGCTCCACATGATCGCGCGGCAATCCGGCGGGACTGTTTCCGAACTGGTGCGGAACGCCATTCGGGAGAAGTACAGCCTGAACAGCGCCCGGAGAAAGGAAGCCTGCGAGGCTATCGTGGGGCTTTGGAAGGACCGCACGGACATCGGTGAGACAGACGACTACGTCCGAGAGTTACGGCGCGATTCCCGCCTGGAAAGGCTCGCTGATTGAAAGCCATTCTCTTGGACTCCGACATTCTGGTAGAAGTGCTCCGGCAGCGCGACGAGGCTATCCTGGCGCAATGGCACCGAATTACCGGGGGTACGGAGCCGGTGCTCTATACGCCGGTCACCGCGGCTGAACTGTGGCATGGGTTGCGGCCAGGGGAGGAAGCCGCGGCCCTTGAGGTATTGGGCACATTGATCTCGGTGCCTTTGAATGATGACATTGGCTGCCGCGCAGGAGATTATCTTCGCCGGTTCCATCGCAGCCACGGCTTGGCCCTGGGCGATGCGCTGATTGCGGCAGCGGCGGCAGTGCATGGTTGCGCGTTGTGGACACGCAACCGAAAGCGCTACCCGATGAAGGACATTGAGCTGATCTGATCCGGCCCCCGCCGGCAAGACTACAGTGATGTGCTTTCGGGTACTTTTCCGCACGAGCACGAGCGTGTCGCTCGGCTTATGGCGGATCCGGCAAGAAAGCCGACCGCGGCCGCGGCCACCAGAGAGCCTGTCAGGTGCCGGCGAGCAAACCTCCGCAAACCGGTGACCACATCGTTCAGGTCATGATCTTCGACATATGATGCCGTAGCGTCCAATCGATCCGCTGCGCCGGTAGCGAGGTTGTCGATTGCCTCGGAACCCTTGCGTCCGGTTGTGCGAACCGACGAAGCAGCCGCATGGAGCGCGTCCCCCGTATCATCGCGCGCTTGATCCAGTTTCCTGCCGGCGGACCGGCCTAAATCCTCCATCGACTCTCTGGCCTCTTTGCCAAGCTCCGGCGCTGTATCCGTTAATGTCCTTAAGGTAGTCAAGGTGTTCCTCCAAAGTCTGGGATGGTTGGCCTGTGCGTGCTCCAACAGGAAAGATAAGGCACGTTTGCCTCCATTACGATTCGAGAGGCAGACCAGTGGAGTTACCGGGCGCCAGGCGTGCTGAAGCAGCGAAAACTGCACGATGGGAGGCAGGATCTGCACTCAGGGGTGGCGAGGTTTGGTAACGTATTACGTGACCGTTCCTGGACCATGCGCCCCGCACGATGAGGAGTCCATCCCATGAACAACCAACAGACGCTACGATTCATTGCCCCGATCATGGCCGCTGGCGCCATGTGGGCGGCGGCACAGCCGGGGGAGAAACCCAACTTCCCCGCCGTCCTGCCGGGCAAAGGTTTGGCGCAGCACGACTTCTTCTACGCCGGAGAGGCCAAGTCGCAGGACATGTACATCGTGCGGAAGGGAAGGGTCGCCTGGGAGTTTCACGACGGCGCGGCGAAGGGCGAAATCAGCGATGCCGTGCTGCTTTCCAATGGCAACGTGCTCTTCGCGCACCAATTCGGCGTAACGCCGATCGACCGGGAGAAGAAGGTGCTCTGGCACTATGACGCTCCGGAGGGCACCGAGGTGCACACCGCGCAGCCGATCGGCAAGGAGCGCGTACTCTACGTGCAAAACGGCGATCCCGCCAAGGTTGTGGTGGTGAATGACGTTCCCGAGGCGGTGCACTTCGGCGATTTGA
The DNA here is from genome assembly GCA_003170915.1 of Bryobacterales bacterium. GTDB lineage: Bacteria > Acidobacteriota > Terriglobia > Bryobacterales > Bryobacteraceae > Fen-178. The sequence continues at coordinate 17,974 of PMYB01000045.1, forward strand.
GATAACAGGCCGTAAGGACGGCCGCAGCCTGGATTACATCCGGACGACTTTGCGAGCGGCCGCCTGGGGTTTCACCAGTTGCTGGATCTGGTCCTCGGGCAGGCTCAGCGTGATCTTCACGGTGCTGCCTTGGGTGGCAACCACCAGCGACTGTGCCAGCGCGGCGGCCTCGGGGTGCTGCGAGGCCGAAAGTTGCGCCATGCTCACAAAGAGCTTCATGACGTCGCCCAACGAGGATGCGTCTTGCGGCGTGGCGGCCTGCGCCTGGCCGGTCAACACCACCACGGAGCCGAACTTCACTCCGCCGCTGGCCGATTCGATCTTCTGCAGGGCGTTCTGCACGTTGACTCCCGTTGCCGGCGGCGCCGCTGCCGGTCTCAGCGTGGACGGCGGCACCGTCGAGATGGCCCAGGCGTCCAGGGTGGAACTCAACTGGTTCACTTGAGTGGCTAGCGCGGCGGGAATGGTGGGCCCTCCGTTGCGGCGGTCGATGGCGGCTTTGACGTTGGCCAGGTCGCCCGCCACCACCAGCGTGGAATCCAGGAACGCGAAGCCGTTCTGGTGCTGGGGGTCTTCGATGATGGACACGCCGCCGTAGGTTTCGATGCCTGCCCCGGCCAACTGGGCCGCGGCCGCGATTTTGGCGGGATCGAAGGCGCCCAGTGCCAGGGCCAGGCCGGTCTTGTTACCGGGCGCGCTGCTGGAGGCGAGCAGCAGCTCATGCACATCCCGCCGGGGGTCGAAGCCGGTGAGCGTCGCCAACTGCTGCAACTGCTGGGCCTGGGACTGGAGCAGGGTTGTCAGCACGTATTGGCCGAATGGCGTGGCTTTGGCCTCATCCACGTTCACGCCCGCCAGAACCATGGCGTCGGGCATTACCAGGCTGAGCAATCGCGAGTCGGCGGCGGAAAGCGCGCCGGAAAAAACGGTGAAGAGCGTCGCGGTGGCGAAAATTTGTGCCTTCATAGCATTCAGGACGTTGTGCCTGCCTTATTATTAACGCGTTAACTGCCTCGAAAGTTCCGGGGTCGGCGCGGCTGGCCCGGCTTTTGCATCAGTGCTCGACCGGAACCTGATCCACGATTTCGATGCCAAACCCTTCCAATGCAACGATCTTCCGCGGGTGGTTGGTGAGCAGGCGGATGGTGTGCAACCCCAGGTCCGAGAGGATCTGGGCGCCGATGCCATGTTCGTGTTGCAGTTGGCGCTGCCCGGCCTGGTCCTTGTAGTGCATGAAATCGCGGCCATGCGACACCATGCGCTGGCGGCCATAAGCGTCCCGCTCGGTGCGGAAGCCAGGCCCGCTTTCATGCAGGTAAACCAGCACGCCCCGACCCTCCCCGGCGATGGCGCGCAGCGAATTGCGCACCAGGCGGCCGCAATCGCAGGTTGTGGAGCCGAAAACGTCGCCGTACGGGCACCGGGAATGCATGCGCACCAGGACGCGCTCCTGGCCGGCCACGTCGCCGCGCACCAAGGCCAGATGGCACTCGGGGTTCAGGTCGCTGCCGTAGGCGACAGTGCGGAATTCGCCGAACTCGGTCTCGATGGAGCCTTCCGCAAGCGGGCGGATGAACCGCTCGGTTTTCATGCGGTGGCGGATGAGGTCGGCTACCGAGATCATCTTCAGGCCGTGGCGGGCGCAGAATTCGCGGAGCTGCGCCACCCGCGCCATGGTGCCGTCGTCATTCATGACCTCGCAGATGACCCCGGCGGGCGCCAAGCCGGCGAGGCGGGCGAGGTCCACGGACGCCTCCGTCTGGCCGGCGCGCACCAGCACGCCCCCTTCGCGCGCGCGCAAGGGAAAGACATGGCCGGGCCGCGCCAGGTCCTCGGGCCGGCAATCCGGATCGATGGCGGCGAGGATGGCGCGGGTGCGGTCGGCGGCGGAGATGCCGGTGGTGACGCCCGCGCGAGCGTCGATGGATTCGCAAAAGGCGGTGCCGAAATTGGAGGTGTTCTGGGGGCTCATGAGCGGCAGCCGGAGGTAGTCGCAGCGTTCCGGCGTAAGGGGCAGGCAGATAAGCCCGCGGCCGTGGGTGGCCATGAAATTGACGATCTCGGGGGTGACTTTTTCGGCGGCGATGGTGAGGTCGCCCTCGTTTTCCCGGTCTTCATCGTCCACCACCACCAGGACGCGGCCGGCGCGGATCTCCTCGATGGCTTCCGGAATCCCGACGAAAGGCATAACTCATTGTATCCAGCGGGGCGGCAAGGCCAAGAACCGCTCTCTGACGTTCGCGGCTCCGCCGGCGCTACGTTAAGATGGAGGGCTGGGCGCCCATGCCGCACATACTTCGATTCATGCCCGCCATGCCGAACCTGGGGCTTACCGGGATCGTCGATATTGTGGTGGTTTCGTTCCTGATCTATGAGGCCCTGATGGTGGTGCGCGGGACCCGCGCGGGGCACATTCTGATCGGCATCTTCGTGATGGTTCTGCTGTATGCCGTGGCGCTGTGGGCCGGACTGGACGCGCTTCGGAGTGTGCTCTCCTTCATCGTTCCTTATCTAGGCCTGGCGATTATCGTTCTGTTCCAGTCGGAGATTCGCCGCACGCTGGCGCGGATCGGGCGCAAACGGTGGCTGGGCGCGGGCTTCCACGCGCCGGAATCGGCCAACGAGATTCTGCTGGCAGTGGAACAACTGGCACAGCAGAACACTGGCGCGCTGATCGTCCTGGAGCGGGATATCGGCCTGCGCACGTTCATCGAGAGCGGGGTGCCGCTGGAGGCGCTTCTTTCGCGCGACTTGCTGCTGTCGATTTTTCAGCCCGGCCTCCCCCTGCATGACGGAGCGGTGATCGTGCAGAAGGGCCGCATCGCCGCGGCGGCGTGCTTTCTGCCCCTGACCACCAACCCCGCTCTTTCGCGGACGTTCGGCACCCGTCACCGCGCCGCCATTGGAATTACGGAGGAGACGGACTGTCTCTCGATCGTCATTTCCGAAGAATCCGGCCTCATTTCCGTGGCCTCGTTCGGCGAGCTGACCCAGGGGCTTTCCGTGGCCGACGTGGAGAAGCGCATCAACCTGCATTTCGACGTGCGGCAGCCGGCGCTCACGCGCACCGATGAATTCGTGGCCGGCATTCCGCCGGCGCAGGAAACCAACCCCGAGCCTGGCGACGGCCGGCCGGCCGAGAAAGCGACCCGGCCATGAAGCAGACGTTGCAGAGGGTGTTGCGGTGGACCCTCCGGCTGGTGTTTCACAATTTTGGGTGGAAGTTGCTCGCCCTCGCCATCGCGGTGGTGTTGTGGGCCTTGGTGGCGAGCGAGCCCGAACTATCCGAGTTCGCGACAGTGCGGCTGGAATACAGGGGCCTGCCCGAGGATCTCGAAATCAGCTCCGATCCCGTGAGCTCGGTATCGCTCGAGTTACGCGGCCCCTCCGGCGAACTGCGCGGCGTGGGAGACAGCATCCGGCCGGCGGTGATTCTCGACATGTCCGACGTCCGGCCCGGAGAGCGCACGTTCACCATTGGCGAGGGTAATGTGAAACTGGCGCGCGGAGTGCGCATGGTGCGCTCCATTCCTTCGGAAGTACGGTTCCTTTTCGAGCGGCGAATGGTCCGCTCCGTGCCGGTCGTGGTGCGCTTTACCGGCCAAGTACAAAACGGATACACGGTGGCGCACCAGTCGGTGGCGCCCGATCGACTGGCGATCGCCGGTCCCGGCAGCCGCGTGGCTCGCATCGCCGCGGCCGTCACCGACCCGGTGGATGTTTCTTCCGTGGTGGGCACGTCCGAGTTCCGCATCAATGCATTCGTGGAAGACACTTTCGTGCGATTCCAATCTTCGCCGCAGGTAGTAGTCACTGTCACCATGAAGAAAAAGAGGTAGGGGCCGGGCACGCCCGGCGCATCGACAACAGGTTGAAGGAGACTTAGTGGCCAAGGAACTATTCGGTACGGATGGGATTCGCGGAGTCGCGGGGGAATATCCTCTCGATCCGGCGACCATCTTCGCATTCGGCGCGGCGCTGGGGCGCGAGGCCATGGGTACCGGAGAGATCCTGGTGGGCGCCGATACGCGCGAGTCCAGCCCGTGGATCGCGGAATTGGTCGCGGGCGGGCTGGAGCGGAGCGGCGCGCGAGTGCGCTATGCGGGCGTGGTCACCACTCCGGGCATCGCTTACCTGACGCGCACCGGGCCGTTTGTGGCCGGCGTGATGATCTCCGCCTCGCACAACCCGTACCAGGACAACGGCATCAAGGTTTTCACCCACAGCGGTTTCAAACTGCCGGACGCGGAAGAGCATGCCATCGAGCAGGAGATTTTCCGGCTGCGGGAACGGGGTGTCGCGCCGGCGCCGGCAAAGATCGCGGTGGATGAGGGCCTGGACCGGCAATACCTCGAGTACCTGGTCTCAACTTCCTCGGTGCGCTTCGACGGAGTGACGCTGGCCATGGATTGCGGCAACGGCGCGGCTTCCCTGCTGGGTCCCTGCCTGTTCCGGCGGCTGGGCGCCGACGTGAAAGAGCTTTTCTCCGCCCCCGACGGCCGCAACATCAACCTGGACTGCGGCGCTTTGCACGTCGAGCGATTGCGGGACGCGGTGCTCGCGCATGGAGCCGATTTCGGCGTGGCCTTCGACGGCGACGCGGATCGAGCCATCTTCGTCGCCGCGAGCGGCAAGATCGTGGATGGCGACGCCGTGCTGCTGGCCGCGGCGCGCGCGATGAAGGCCGCGGGACATCTTCCGGGAGACACGGTGGTGGCCACGGTGATGTCCAACCTCGGCCTGGAGAGGGCCCTGGAGCGCGAGCGAATTCGGATGACGCGCACGCCGGTGGGCGATAAGTACGTGCTGGAAGAAATGGTGCGGCTGGGAGCGGCTCTGGGCGGAGAGCAGTCCGGCCACCTGATTTTTCGCGAGTACGCCACCACCGGCGACGGGCTGCTCACCGCGCTACGCCTGTTCGAGATCGCACGCCGCGCCGGCGTGGGCCTGGACGAGCTGACGGCGGACCTGGAGGTCTATCCCCAGAGGCTGGTGAACGTGCGTGTGCGGGAAAAGAAGGGGCTCACGGAGCTTCCGTCGGTCGCGCGGGAGATCCGGCTGGTGGAAGAAGCTTTCGCCGGAACGGGCCGCGTGCTGGTGCGCTTTTCCGGTACCGAACCGCTGGCGCGCGTCATGGTGGAAGGGCCCGACCTGGAACAAGTGGAGAGCTTCAGCTTGAGAATCGCCGAGGCCATCCGCCGCGAGATGGGGGCGTAGCGGGGCGGACGCCCTCGCCCGCGCCGCCGCCGGAGCCAACCTCCTGGCAACCCGTAACCGGTCCGCAAAACGGACTTGACTTACTGAGGCGGGTCGCGAGAGACTGGAACAATTAAATCTCTTGGAGGGGAACACCATGGGACAAGCTGCTGCTGTGCCAATTCCGCCGGGCCCAACGGAACGGGCCATTGAAGGACTTCTTTCGACCTTGCGCGGCAAGGCGATTCGCCCATCCGATGAGGCGTACGACGCTGCCCGCCGGGTCTACAACGCGATGATCAACCGCCACCCGCGGCTGATCGTCCAATGCCGCGATGTCGCCGACGTGGTCCGCTGCGTCAACTTCGCCAGGGACGAAGGCCTGGCTCCCGCGGTGCGCTGCGGCAGCCACAGCGTTCCGGGCTTTGGGACGTGCGACGGCGGCCTCGTCATCGATCTGTCGGGGATGAAAGGCATTCGCGTAGATCCCGTTCGGCGGGTCGCGCGCGCCGATGGGGGCTGCACCTGGGGCGATTTCGACCACGCCACGCACGTCTTTGGCCTGGCTACGCCCGGCGGCATCATTTCAACTACGGGCGTGGGCGGCCTCACCTTGGGCGGCGGTTTCGGCCACCTGAGCCGGCGCTACGGCCTGTCCTGCGATAACTTAATCTCGGCTGACGTGGTCACCGCCGATGGCCGAATGTTGACGGCCAGCGCTGCCGAAAACCAGGACCTCTTCTGGGCCATCCGAGGCGGGGGCGGCAACTTCGGGGTTGTAACTTCGTTCGAGTTCCGGCTTCACCCCGTCAGCACGGTCTATGCGGGACCGGTGCTGTATCCGCTGGAAAAAGGGGCCGAGGTCCTGCGGTTCTTTGCCGCTTTTATGGCCGATGCGCCGCGCGAACTGAGCGCGTTCTTCGCGTACCTGATCGTGCCCCCGGGACCGCCGTTTCCCGAACAGCTTCACATGAAAACAATGTGCGGCATTGTTTACGTCTATTCCGGGGACCTCGAAACCGGTGAGCGGATCACCCGCCCCTTGCGCGAGTTCGGCCCGCCCGCGTTAGCCCTGGGGCACCCCGCGCCCTATCCCGCCGTGCAAAGTATGTTCGACGGTCTGCTGCCCCACGGCCTGTATCATTACTGGAAAGCCGATTTTGCCGGCAACCTCACCGAGCCGGCGATCGCCGAGCACGTCCGCTACGGTCCGCAGATTCCAACCGTAAATTCCGCCGTGCACATCTACCCGCTGGACGGAGCGGTTCACGACGTGGCCGCGGACCAGACGGCATTTGCTTACCGGGACGTGAAGTTCACCCACATTCTCGCCGCCGTCAGCCCCGAACCGGGGCCCATGCCGGAGTACCGCGAGTGGGTACGCTCATACTGGTCAGCCCTTCATCCCCACTCGGCCGGAGGAGCCTACGTGAACTTTCTGATGGATGAGGGTGATGAGCGCATCGCCAGCAGTTATCGAGGCAACTACGCGCGCCTGGCCGCGGTCAAAAGGAAATACGATCCGGGCAACCTGTTCCGCGTCAACCAGAACATAAGGCCGGCCGCGAAGGCTTGAGCGGGCCGCAGTGCAGCCCGGCTTCTCTTATAGCTTGCGCAGCACCAGCGCCGAGTTCTTGCTTCCGAAGGCGATGCAGTTGGCCACCGCGTGCTCGATCTCGAGCCGGCGGCCGGGCTCGGGCACGTAGTCGAGGTCGCACTCGGGATCGGGCTCGTCCACGTTGATGGTGGGCGGCACCACGCCATCCCGCATGGCCAGCAGCGTGGCGGCCACGCCGGCGGCGCCGCACGCGCCTTGCGGATGGCCGATGAGGCTCTTCAACGACGAGCCGGCCAGCTTGTAGGCGTGCCCGTCGAACGCCAGTTTGATGGCGCGCGTTTCAATGCGGTCGTTGAGCTCCGTCGAAGTGCCGTGGTAATTGATGTACTGGACGGCGGAGGGCGGAATGCCGGCTTCGCCGAGCGCCAGACCGATGGCGCGCGCGGGCTCTTCGCCGCATTCTTCCAGGCGCACGCGGTGGAACGCTTCGCAGGTGGAGCCGTAGCCGGCGATCTCACCGTACATGCGCGCGCCGCGCGCCTTGGCACTCTCCATGTCCTCGACGATGAAAAACCAGGAGCCTTCGGCGATGACGAACCCGTCGCGGTCCTTCGAGAAGGGCCGGGAAGCGCGCTGCGGCTCGTTGTTCCAGCTCGAGGTCATAATGCGCATGAGCTGAAAGCCGCGCATGATCAGAGGGGCGATCGGCGCATCCACCCCGCCCACCACCATCATGTTCAGAACGCCCGCCCCGATGTTCCGGTAGGCGTAGCCCAGGGCGTCGGTGGAAGACGTGCAGCCGGTGGAGACGATATGGCTCAGCCCCCGGAATCCGAACCGCATCGAGACTTCGCTGGCGAGCGTGCCGATGGTGCCGGTTGGAATGGTGTAGACGCTGCACTGCTTCAGGTGACCGGTGTAGTAGAGCCGGTATTGCTCTTCGGTGAAATCCATGCTTCCGCCGCCGGATCCCACAATCACGCCGATGCCGCGCAGTTGGTCGCGCGACATGGGGCGAACATCCACCCCGGCGTCTTGGAGGGCTTCGCCGACGCTTGCCACCGCCAGCGGCACGGCGCGCGAAACATGCGGCCGGTCCTTGACATCGACGTACAGTTTCTCGTCGAATTCATCGGGCACTTCGCCCGCCACTTGCACGGCCAAACCCGACGGATCGAAGCGGGTGATCCTGCGCACCCCGCTCACGCCGCTTCGCGTGGCTTGCCAGAAGCGCTCACGCCCAATACCATTGGGGCTGACCGCGCCGATTCCCGTGATGACTACTCTCCGCATCGATTTTATTTTGCCTTTGGCCTACTTGTCAGTATAGGCTGAAACTTATGGTCGCCGCCACGGAGCGCCGCTCCGCGAAATCTCTCCCCGCGTTTTTGGCCGGGCTTCAAGCGGGCATGTTGGGCGTTTGGTGGATGCTGGCGTGGATGGGAGCGAGCGCCGTCTGGCAGCGCCGCAGCTTCTGGACGCCGGAAAACCTGATGGCCAGCGTCTTCTACGGCAACGCGGCGATCCGCCGGGGATTTGCCGCCAGCACCGTTTCCGGCCTGGCGCTCTACGTGCTGCTGTACAGCTTGCTGGGCGCGGGGTTCGCGATGGCGGTGGGCCGCCGGCTGCCGCGGCCGCGATTGGCGCTGGCGAGCATCGCGTTCGCGCTGTGCTGGTATTACGCCGCGTTCCACGTGGCGGCGAAAACCGTGTGGCCGCTCGTCGTTCTGCTCGACACCGAGCGGACCACGTTTCTTGGCCACGCGCTCTACGGAGCGCTGCTGGCGCGGTTCCCGGTGTACCTTCCGCACGCCACGGTTCCGCCGGTTGCGAGCGCGCCGGAGATTGAGAGTCCCGCTTCAGAGCCGCCGGGTCCGGAAGCACACTCCGAAGGGCCGGAACAGTGAGGAGCCGTGGCCGCAATTCACAGAGGTGAAACTCCTAAACTGCCGATGGTGAAGATGCGGCTGAATGGCGCTTGGCTTGCTGCACCGGCTCCGTCTTTGTGCGACAGCGTTCTGCGATTGGCCGCGCCGGTGTGGCTGACCGCTGATGGCTGAAAGCTTCGCCTACTCCATTTCCAGTTCGATTCTCTTGGCCGCGGCGTCCAGCTTGACAATGCGGAAGCTGCGGATCTGACCGGCGCGCACCGGCTCGCGCCTGGGTGCGCCGGTTGCCTGGCCGCCCTTCCACTTGGCTTCGAGCATGGAGGTGAGCGACGAGAGGTCGGTCTTTGGGTCGGCCGGCTTCTCTTCCTTTTCGAACGTTTCGGTGGTCAGCTTGCAAACCGCCTGGATGCCCTCGCCCAGCTCGACGCGCGCCTGACCGCTTCCCACCTCCGTCATGCGGCCCGTGACCACGGCGCCTTCCTTGTGCTCGGCGATGTATTCGTCGACGCTGGTGGGGATAAGCTGCTTCATGCCCAGGCGCAGCCGGCGCTTCCCGGTGTCCACCTCGAGCACCTGCGCCCGCACCACCTGCCCCACCTTGAGCACGTCCTGCGGATGGTTGATGCGCCTCTCCGTATTAGACACTTCAGACCGTTCCATGGACCTCTGACGCGGGGGCGCCGCGCCGGGGGCGCCCTGCCGCCCCTTCGAGGGTTCCGCGCTGATGTCGCCGATGTGGATCATTCCCTCGACGCCTTCGGCAAGTTGCACAAACGCGCCGAACTTGGTCAGGCTGGTGACTGGAGCCTCCACCACCGCGCCCACCGGGAACTTCTGCGGCGCTTCGGCCCACGGGTCGCCCAGCGCCTGTTTCAGACCCAGGGCAATGCGCCGGTCAGCCTGGTTGACGCCCAGGACCATGACTTCCACCTGCTCGCCCGGTTTCACCACGTCCGCTGGTTTCCGCGCCTTCTTCGACCAGGACATCTCGGACAGGTGAATCAGTCCCTCGATGCCCTTCTCGAGCTCGACGAAGGCGCCGAAATCGGTCACGCGGGTGACCGCGCCGGTGACGCGATCGCCGGTCTTGTACTTCTCGCTGGCCAGATCCCACGGGTGCGGCAGAAGCTGCTTCATGCCGATCGCAATGCGCCGCTTGGGGGCGTCCACCTTGAGCACCTTGGCTTCGATCTGCTGCCCCACGGCGAGCGCGTCGGCGGGCTTGTTCACGCGGCCCCAGGATATGTCGGCCACATGCAGCAGCGCATCCACGCCGCCGACGTCCACGAAAGCGCCATAATCGGCCAGGCTGCGGACCACGCCTTGCACGGTTTCGCCTTCCTTGATTTCGGAGTAGCGCCGGTCCTTGGAGGCCCGCTCCTCTTCCTCGAGCACCGCGCGGCGGTCCACCACCACGTCTTCGTCCGCCACCTCGAGCTTGATGATGCGGCAACTTATTTCCTGGCCGACCAGCTTCTCCATTTCGGCCGCGTCCCTGGCGCCGCTGCGCGAGGCGGGCATGAACGCGCGCACTCCCACGTCCACGCTGACGCCGCCCTTCACAACCGCCGTCACCATGCCCGCGATGGGCGTCTTATCGGCGAACGCTTTCTCCAACGAAGTCCAATCCTTGGGCCGCTCCACCTTGGTCCGCGACAGCTCGTAGTAGCCTTCGGGATCGCGGCCTTTGATCGAGACCGGGATCTTGTCGCCGGCCTTGACCGTTTCGCCGGCGCTCTGGAAATCCGCGAGCGGGATAATGCCTTCGGTCTTGAAGCCGATATCCAGGTATACGGATTCGCCGGTGACCGCGATTACGGTGCCCTCCAGTCCTCTTTTTCCCTCTTCGACTCGATGGGAATGGGACTGTTCGTATTGGGAAAGGATATCGCCGAAAGACTCGGCAGGCTCGNNGCTACGTTTACATTGTGGCATAATCCCGACTGGGATACCTCACGTGCCTGCTGCCCCGCTGCTCCGCTATTTCCGGCTGATCCGGCCTCAAGATTTCGTCTGGCTTCTGCTCTTCGCGGTGCTGGCGGTCATGAACGCGGAGGGCGATGTCTCCGAAATCGCGCTGTTTGCCGCGCTGGCGATTGCGCAGGTCCTGGAGCCCAAGATTCCGGCGCAGCCTTCCACGCGCAGCCGGATCTTCTGGATCGTGATGAAGCTGCTGCTGGGCTACCTGCTGATCGGATACACGGGGGGAATCCAGAGCCATTTCTGGCTGGTGCTGCTGCTGCCGGTGGTCTCGGCGGCAACGGCGCTGGGGGTGTTCGGCACGCTGCTATTCACGCTGCTGGCGGCCGGTTCGTACCTTTCTTTCTTTTTGTTCATCGATTGGTCGCAGTGGGACATCGGGCCGCCGGAGATCGCCCAACTGACCATGCGCCTGGTTTTCCTGGCCATGGTGGGGAACCTGGCGAATGCCCTGGCGGAAGAATTGCGCGCGCAATCGGAAAAGCACCGGCGCACGGCGGAGCAGTTGGCGGAGGCCGGCGTCCACATCCAGCGGGCGGAGGAAGCGGTGCGGCGCTCCGACCGCCTGGCCGCGCTGGGCCAGCTTTCCGCGGGCCTCGCCCACGAGTTGCGCAACCCGCTCGGAACCATCAAGGCCTCGGCGGAAATGCTGAGCCGCAACGTGGCCGCGGAAAACGAAGTGGCGCGCGAAGTGGCCGGATTCATCACCTCGGAAGTGGACCGCACCAACTCTCTGGTCACCCGCTTCCTGCAATTCGCCCGCCCGCTCAAGCTGCGGCTGGACAACGCGGACCTGGCGCATACGCTCGACCGCGCCATCGCCGCCGTGGAGCGCGAGGCGCCCGAGATAACGATTTACAGGAATTACGAGCCGGAGATCCCGCCGTTTCCCTTCGACGCCGAGCTGATGGAGCGGGTCTTCTTCAACCTGGTGCTCAACGCCGCGCAGGCCACCGCGCCCGGCGGAGCGGTCACGGTGAAGACGCGGGCGGCCGGCGGGACCGCCGAAATCTCGGTGATCGATCGCGGGGCGGGAATCGACGCCCAACACCTCGATAGCATTTTTAATCCGTTCTTCACCACCAAACCGCAGGGTGTGGGCCTGGGCCTCGCCATCGTTTCCAAGATCGTGGACGAGCACGGCGGTAAGATAGCAGTGGAGAGCGAGCCCGGCAAAGGCAGCATTTTCCGCGTGCTCCTGCCCATGGAACGCGCCGCTCCACAACCCTCCGCATGAAGAAACGCGGCTCCTCATGAAAAAGCGAATCCTGGTAGTCGAAGACGAAGACAAGCTCCGGCGCGTGCTCGAGCTGCAGCTCGTTTCCGCGGGCTTCGAGGTGGACAAGGCCGCCAGCGCCGAAGAGGGTATCAAGCTCGTGGATCGCGCGGACCTGGTGCTCACCGATCTGAGGCTGCCCAACATGGACGGCCTGCAATTGCTGGCTTTGATCCGGCGGCAAAACGCGCAGGTGCCGGTGATCGTGATGACGGCCTATGGCAGCATCGAAACCGCGGTGGAATCCATGAAGGCCGGCGCCACGGATTTCCTGCTCAAGCCGTTCTCGCTCGATCACCTCATGCAGGTGGTCGCAAAGGCGCTCGAAGTGCGGGCGCTGCGCGACGAGAACCGGCAGTTGAAGGCGGAGCTAGGCCGGCGCTACGAGTTCGACAACATCATCGGCCGCAGCCAGGCCATGCAGGAGATTTTCGACACCATCGAGCGGGTGGCGCCCACGCGCGCCACGGTGCTGCTGGCCGGCGAAAGCGGAACGGGCAAGGACTTGATCGCGCGCGCCATCCATTTTCACTCGCCGCGCCGCGACCGGCCGCTGGTGAAAATCAACTGCACCGCCCTGCCCGAGAACCTGATGGAGAGCGAGCTGTTCGGCTACGAGAAGGGCGCATTCACCGGCGCCAACACCACCAAGCCAGGCAAGTTCGAGCAGGCCGACACCGGCACGGTTTTCCTCGACGAAATCGGCGACGTGCCGGGGGCCATCCAGGTGAAGCTGCTGCGCGTGTTGCAGGAGCGCGAGTTCGAGCGGCTGGGCAGCAACGTCGTGCGGCACATCGACGTCCGCGTGATTGCCGCCACCAACCAGGACCTGCGCGCGGCCCTCGAGCAGGGCACCTTCCGCGAAGACCTGTATTACCGGCTGAACGTGGTCCCTATCAACATCCCGCCGCTGCGCGAGCGCAAGCAGGACATTCCATTTCTCGCCAGCCATTTCGTGAAGAAGCTGGCGCCCGACAGCGGCGGCCGGGTGGAATCCATCACCGATGCGGCCATTGAGAAGCTCTTGGGCTATCACTGGCCCGGCAACGTGCGCGAACTGGAGAACGTAATCGAGCGAAGCCTGGTGATGTGCGCGGGGACGCAACTGGACGCCACCGACATCAAGCTCGAAAGCGCGCCGGGCCCAGGGGGCGCCCCCCGTCCGCAAAGCGAGGCGCACTTCCTGCCCGAGGGCCTGTCGCTCGACCAGTACGAGCAGGAGATCATCCGCGAGGCGCTGCGCCGCGCCGACGGCAACAAGAGCCAGGCCGCGCGGATACTCGGCCTCACCCGCAACGCGCTGCGCTACCGGCTGACACAGATGGGGCTGGAAGCGTGAGCCGGCGCTGAATCTCCCGCTCCAGCATGATCTGCGTACGTGACAACATGATGTCACCATCATGGCGGATTGATGGTGCAGCGCGCCCCCCATCTAGAGCGATCGTCACCGACGCATCACGCCGGCGAGTTCCTCATATTGATCGCTGACGACGAGGTTCACGCCCGCGGCCAGCACCGCCTTCCAGCGAGCCAGGACGGCTTCGTGGGAACCGAAGTTATACGTACTACCCCAGCCGCGATCCTCGCCGGGGGCAAAACCGTCGAGCGCGTAAAAGCGGATCCAGTAACCGAGGCGATGCGCGTGATCCACCAGGGCCCGGAGGCGGCGGTCATCGGCCGGAGTCCACGTGCCTGCGCGGCGCGGGCCTCCCTCCTCAACGATAGACCATGGGTTGTTCCACCAGCGGCGGTAGTTGGTGGGCGGCGCGGAGAGCAGTTGTTCCGGCGGTAAGGTCGCGAGCAGGTGGTCGTGTTCGGCCTGCGGCTTGGCCGGAATCTCATTGGTGTGCGCGGAACCGAAGAGGCGCAGTTTGGCTCCCACGGGGACCTCGTGGAAGAAGACCTTTTCCTGATCGTCGGAGTCTTCGGTGAGGACCAACAGTGGCTTGGGTTCGAACGCGGAGAGCGCCTGGGGATCGGCGATCTTGACGGCGGTGGTAATCCAACCCTGGTACTCGCCGAGCAGATCCCAGACGGCGTGGAGGAGCGGCGCCTCGTTGCTCTTGAAATCGAAGTGGAGGACGATCAGAGGCCAGTGGGCGCGGTCGTTCTGCGCCAGCGCTTCTTCCACTATGGGCCGGACGCGCTCGAAAAAGTAGTCGCGCAGCGCCGGCTCCGAGCCGGTTGTCTTGTCCGAGTGAGAGACGACGGGGCGACCCTGGCCCGTGGCGCGGTCAACGCCCCAGGCCAGGTCTTGTTCGATTCCGACCGGGTATCCGGTCTTGAGGGCGCGCTCGATCCGATCTGCCCAGTCGCCTTTGTAGGGGTAGCAGTTATGGGCGTCGAGGACCGGGCGGTTGTGATTGAGAAAGTCGAGGGCCGCGCGGGCAGGAGGCACCCCCTGCCCCACCGCCGGAATCTGGGCGACGAAGGCCCAGACTGCGAGAAGACGCTGTACTTGCGCCACGTTTAGAAGATCAGCTTCAGGGCCAACTGTATCTGGCGTGGCGCAAACGTCGAGCTAAAGACGCCAAACCCGGAGCTATTGGAACTCAGCGTTCCGGGCGGCGCAAAATTCGTCCGGTTCTGAAGATTAAAGGCTTCGGCCCGGAACTGCAAATAGCGCCCTTCCGAGCCTAGCGGGAACTTCTTGTGCAGCCCGAAATCGAGATCGTAGAACGCCGGCATCCGTGCGATATTTCTCGGGGCGTTTCCCCAGGGTTGAGCGTAGCTCGGCACGCTGAACGCCGCGGCGTTCAGATAGTTCACTGGGTTTCCGCCGGTGAGATAAATCGGCGTTCCCGTCAGGTTGGGGCGCGGCGTGGTGAGGGTGCTGACGGAGGCCTGAGTGGTGGCGCTGTAGGTGACGCTCAACGGCAGCCCGGAGGTCATGGTGTTGATGACATTGAGTCCCCACCCGCCGACCACAAAATTGAGCGCCGGATTTTGCATATCGAAATGCCGGCCGTGCCCGAATGGCAGGTCATACAGCACCGACAGGGTCTCGTTCAGCGGCTGGTTGTAGCTCGAGAGGCCCTTGTCGTCGGGTATGTCGTAGAAGTTCACGCGCGAGTTGTCGCCATCGTAGTTTTCCAGGTGGCCCGGCGCGACGTCCAGGGCTTTCGACCACGTAAAGGAGTTGAGCACGTAGATCCCGCCCGCGAAGCGCCGCTCGAGTTTGGCTTGCAGCGCATGGTAACTGCTGAAGCCGCCATTGAACGAGATCTCAATAGTATTGAAATTCTGGAAAGGACGGCGCGCCTGCACCGAAAGGTTTTGGCCGAGTTGGTTCGCCACGGCCTGGTTCTCATCGGCCAGGATGACCAGACCGACACCGTGGGTTCCCACATATGCCAGGTCCAGCACCAGGTTCTTGGCAAGTTCACGCTGGATGGTGAGGTGCCAGCTTTCCACGTATCCGTGGCGCTCATCTTCCGGTATGTAACGGACTTGCGTATTCACGGGATTAAAGGTCGATGGCGCCGCGAAATTGGGCGGAAAACCCTGGGCCGTCGAGCGGAAGCAGGTGCCTGCGGCGGCGTTGATCGAGGTGCAGATGGCCTGCGTCGGAACCTGGTCGATCATGGCATCCAGGATGTTGGGGCCGTTGTAGGCGAGCAGGTTCTCGCCCCCGAGCCGGTTGAACTGCACCCAACTGATGCCGAAACCGCCGCGAATCACGGTCTTGGGGTCCAGTTGATAGGCCAAACCCACGCGCGGCGCCCAGTTGTTGTGGTCGGGTTTCACCAGCGAGCGGTCGAACAGGCTGCCGCTTGTGGCATAAATCAGCGCGTCCGCCGAGGGGAGGAAGTTCGCAAGCTTGTTGTCCTTCTCGTACTGGGGTGTGGCGAACTCGTAGCGCATGCCCAGATTCAGGGTCAGTTTCTGATTCACCCGGAAATCGTCCTGCACGTAGGCGAAGTACATGCGCTGCCGCAGGTGGGCCACGGGGTTATTGGCCAGTTCGTAGTGGCTGGGGGCGCCAAAAATGAAATCCGCGATGGCGTACGCCTGCTTCTGAACGCCCGAAAGGCTATTGAGCGCGCTGGGGTTGGTGAAGTACGCCGGGTCGCTGAACGATCCAGCGAAATTCTCGTTGCCGTATTGCGGATGGAAGTCGCTCACCTGGGTATCGATGAACTGATACTCGAATCCGGCTTTCACGCTATGCCGGCCGACGATCTTGGTGAAAACCACCTTCGGATTGCCCACAAAGGGGTACTGGAATTGAGGATTGCTGCTCGACCGGCCTAGGGCGGTCAGGCCGCCGTTCAGACCCACCGTGAACAGCCCGCCGGCCAGGGCTGCATCCGCCGGTTGATTGGGAATATAGAAATCGGGTGTGCTCAGGCCCAGCGACGGAGGCGTCTTGCCCGCCACAGTGTAAGCCACACCGGCGCGGAATTCGAGGACCGAAGTCGGGCTGATGGTCCAGGTGACGCCCAAGGCCGCCTGTTTGTTTTTGGCGTAAACGTTGCCGTTGTTGTTCGCCGTGCTGACCGGGTTCGGAATCGAATCGGGACTGAAGATGCGCGTATCGGACTGGCTATAGCGCGCGAAAAGTGTGAGACTGCGGCCCAGGAAGTAGTCGAAGCGGATATCTCCTTTGTCGTTGCTGATGGTATCCGCCGGCGAGGACTGGAAATTATTGGAGTTTCCAGGGAGATTGGGGGCCGGAAGCGCTGCCAGGACCGCGCTTCCGAGCTTCGAAAAATCGGATTTGGGGATGATTCCGTTGGGATAGGGTGTGCCCGTAAGGGGGTTTCCAATGAGCACGCCGAAGCTGCTGAAATCGCCGTTGTCCATGGCAGTGGTGGGGAGCGTGGCAAACTGCACCGGGTGGTAGACCCGGCGGAAGCCTTCGTAATCCGCGAAGACGAACATCTTGTTCTTCTGGATCGGTCCACCGGCTGCCGCGCCGAACTGGTTTTGATTGAAGGGCAGGCTGCCCCCGCCGATGGGGTGGAAGAAGCCCTGCGCGTTCAGCTTGGTGTTGCGGAGGAACTCCCACAGCTCGCCATGGAGCTGGTTGGTGCCGCTCTTGATAGTGGCATTGATCACCGCGCCGGAAGCGCGGCCGAACTCGGCGCTGTAGTTGTTGGTCTCCACTTTGAATTCCGCCAGCGCGTCCGGATTCGCCTGGATCACCTGGTTCGAAAAGCCCTGGTTGCTGGTGCCATAGGCGTTGTTATCGATGCCGTCGAGCATGAAGTTATTCTGCTCGCTGCGGCCGCCGTTGACGTTGAAAGAGGCATCGCGGCTGCTGTCGGACTGGCCGTTTTCGAGGGGCGACTTGGCGACGCCGGGAGACAACAACGTCAGATCGGCATAGGCCCGGCCGTTGAGCGGCAACTCGTGCATCTCCGCCTGATTGATGACTTGGCCGCGAGAGCTGCTGTCGGTCTCGAGCAGGGCCGCCGCGCCGGTGACCGTCACGTTCTGGGTCGCCTGGCCCACTTGTAGCGTCAAGTCCACGCGCTGCCGTGCGTTGACGGTAACCTGAAAGGTATCGGTCGCCATGTTCTGGAATCCCGACATTTCCGCGCGAACGCGGTAGGAACCCAGGTGCTGATTGACGAACTCATAGCTGCCATTGGAGTCGCTCCTGGCTTCCACGGTCACCCCGGTACCTACGTTCTCGAGCACTACCTTACAGCCGACCACGACGGCGCCGGAAGGATCATGAATGGTGCCGACGACCGTGCCGGCCTCAAACTGGGCATAGAGGGCGGGAAGCCAGAGCGCCGCCATGAGCACAGACGCGAATCGAATCGTTTTCGGAATAGACATCGAGTTCCTCCTCCACAAATGTTACATCGTTAATATTGTCTCGGTGTTACAGTCAAGCAACCACGCAAAAGTGCAGGCGGTACACACGTGTGCATACACCGCCCTATCAGCCATCAACTCCGACCCACAAGGCAAAACAATACTCCACTCCCGCGCCCCAGTCAAGGGTATTCGGGGTCCCCAACCCGCGAATGCGCAGCCTTGCCCCGACCCCTGAGCCTACCCCGCCGGAGCCGCTGCCAGACGCGCTTTCCATTCCTCCAGAATCGCCGCCGTCGAATCCGTGCCCACGCGCGAACAGCCCGCGGCGTAGGCTTCCAACGCCTGGTCCACTGTGCGCAGGTCCGCCGCTTTGATCCCAATCTCCTCCGGCAGATGCTTCCGCAAAAGCTGCACGTCCTCGACGGTCGCTTCCGTGGGTGCGAATCCCGTCGATGTCTGCACGAAATCCACTTCCGCTCTGGCGGCGCACCGGCAGGCGATGATCTTCAGCTCGTCCGTGAGGTAAGCGGTCTCCAGAATGACCTTGAGGACGGCGCCTTCCTTGTGGCACATCTCGGACATCTGGAGCAACTCGACCTGGACGTGCTGGAATTCCCTGGAAAGCAGCTTGGAGATGGCCACCACCATGTCGATCTCTTTCGCGCCGCGCCGCAGCAGGTCGCGCGTCTCGTAGAGTTTGGTGGCGGTATTCTGCGATCCGTGCGGAAAGCCCGAAACGCTGGCGGGCCGGACCGGGCTGCCCTCGAGGACGCGCACCGCCAGGTCGATGTCGCACGGCCGCACGGTCGCCGACGCGACGTGGCAGCGTTTCGCCAGTTCCAGCCCTTCCACTACCTGCACGCCGGTAAGCTCGGGCTTCACCAGCGCGTGGTCGATCATTTGAGCCATGTCCTGAAGACTGGCCAGTGGGGGACGGGCGGGTAGCTCCATACGGGATCAGTAGGGCAGCTATTCCTTACTGCTTCTTGGTGCGCTTGCCGGCACCCTTGGCAGGGGTGGCTGCGCGCGAGCCGCAACTCAACCCCATGCCCTTCAATTGGTCGCAAGCCCTTTTGGACAGATCGTTGGCGGGGAAACGCTGGATCAACTCCCGATACTCCTGAGCGCCATCGGTCCGGCGGCCCATTTTCGTCAGGGCCAAACCTTTGTTATAGAGGGAGTCCGCAGTCTTGTTATTGTCCGGGTATTTCTCCAGCACCATGTCAAACTCCTTCACGGCATTGTCGTAGTCGCCCTGAGAAGAATGGATGTACGCAGTGTAGAACTGCGCGTTCGGCGCCAGGTCGGTATTGCCGTACCACTTCAGATAATCCGAAAACTCTTCGAGCGCCAGATCCAACTTGCCGCCGGACATGTCCCGCCGGGCGTTGGAGTAGAGATCGGTGGCGGATATGGTAGGCGTTTCCGGCGCGGCAGGCGCCCCTCCCAGAGTGGTTTGTCCCGGCGGGGGCGGCGGGGGCGCTTGCATAACCTTCACGGAGTTGCCCAGGTCGGTCAACTGCGCCTGCAGCTTGGCGATGAGGCCAGTGACGTCTGAAACCGCCTGCTGCACCGTGCGCATGTCGTTAGACACCTGGTCCATGCGTGAAGAAAGACCGACCACCGGTGCTACGACCTTGCTTTCAGTGTCCCGTATATTCTGCTGAAAGCCGCTCTGAATCACGGCCACGGCCGTGTTGGCCTTGCTGGCGTTTTCGACGGCCTGCTGCACCAACACCTGCAAGGCCGCAAACTTTTCATCCTGCGAGCGCTGCAAGTCCCTGACCTGCTGCTGCAACTGCGCCAGATCGCGCTGCAATTCCTGTATTTCCTTGCTGGCCGCAAACGCCAGCGTGGGCGATGCAATCAGAACCCATACGCAAAGACGCGGGAACATATGCAACTCTCCTTGCCAGCGGCGGGGAAACCATCGGCTCGTCCCCCCGCCGCCGTGTGTCGTCTTGCCTCTGTAACGGCCCTACTGCCCGGGCGCGAAGTGCACGTGCCGGTTCTTTTGCCAGCACGACTCGTTGGCCTCGGTACAGACCGGCTTATCCTTGCCGTAGCTGATGGACTTCAGCCGGTCGGCCGACACCCCCAACTGCTGCAGGAACTCCTTGGCGGAACTGGCGCGCCGGTCGCCCAGCCCGATGTTGTACTCCGCCGAGCCGCGCTCGTCGCAATTGCCCTCGAGCATGATGGTCGCGCTCGGGAAGTCCGCCAGGATGCTCTTCAGCGCGTCCGCGTCCTTGGTCAGGGCATCGCGCGCATCGGAACGGATGTCGCTCTTGTCGTAGTCGAAGTACGCATCCTGTATGTCCGACACGAGGCGCTGCTCGAGCGTGGGCTTGGGCGGCGGGGGTGGCGGGGGTGGCGGCGGCGGCGGAACGGTCACGGTGACGGTTGCCGAGCCCGTGACAGTGCCGCCCGGTCCGGTTGCCGTCAGGGCGTAGGTAGTCGAATCGGTCGGCATGACCCGCTGGTTGCCGGTACTCTGCACCGTGCCGATACCCTGATTGATGGAAATATTCGTCGTATCGCCCGTGACTTCCCACCGCAGCGTGGAAGACTGGCCGCGCTGAATGGAAGCCGGCTCGGCCGCGAATTGAGCAACCAGAGGCGCCTGCGGTGGCGGCGCTGGCGGTGGCGGCGGCGGTTGAACCACTGGCGGCGGTGGCGGCGGTGGCACCTTCTTCTTGCAGGCTGCTCCGAACATCGCCAAGCTAAACGCAATGCAGATGATCGTGATATTCCGTTTACTGAACATGAACCTCGCCTCCTGAATCCTTAATTACTTGCCCCATACCGGGGTCTCGTTACTGCCCTGCGTGGTAAGTGGTTGCACCTGGGTACCATCAGCCAGCATAGTCCAGATCTGGTGCGATCCGGCGCGGGTCGACATGAATACGAGATGCCGGCCGTCCGGCGCCCAACTCGGGTTCTCGTTACGTCCCTCTCCATGCGTCAACTGTGTGTACTTGCGCGATGCAACGTCCATGATGAATATATTGAAGGCCCCCTGGGCGTACCCCCGTGTCCACGCGTACGCGATCATCTGCCCATCGGGATGCCAGGACGGATTGGAAGCCTCACCTTCGCCAGGCGTGAGGCGTTCAATGTCGCTCCCATCCATATTCATTCTGTAAATCTGCTGCGGGCCCGACCGGCCGGACACGAACACGATCTCATTCCCGGTCTTGGGATTCACCTTAGGCTCGACGTCGATAAAACTCGACGTCGTGATCGGCCGCAATCCGCTCCCGTCTAAATTCGCGATGTAGATCCGGCAACACCGGTCGTTCGGCGCCGACGAGGCATAAACCATCTGCTTCCCGTCGGGCGTGAACCCAGGCGTCTCATTTACCGATGCGCGCTGGTTATAAAACCGCAAGTCCCGCACCGGATCCACCGAAAAGATAAATATAGCAGGATTGATGCGCGCGTAGCTAGTGAACGCTATTTTGGAGCCGTCCGGGGAGGCCGTCGGCTGAATCGAAGTGGAGTTGAATCGCGTGAGCTGCCGCTGGTTCTTGCCGTCCGGGTCCATCACCCAAACCTCTTTGTGTCCGGTGCGGTTCGAAACAAAATAAACATGGGTGTCGAACAGCGTCTTGCCTCCGAACCGGGCGATGATGTCGGCGGCGAATTCGTGGGCCACTTTCCGCGCGCCGGCTTCGTCCACCGAACCCAGGTAGGTATTGCCGACCACCTGTGCGTTGGCGGGAGCGCCGCGGCTCAAATCGAACAGCCACCCGCGCAGCACGAACACGCCGTTCTGCACGGCCGTGTACCCGAAAGCCAGGTAGTTGGCCGAAGCCGGCGGCCCGGACCAGTCCGACATCCACAGTCCGCCACCGGTTTGTGGTTGGGTGATCTGCTGGCGGCCCCGCGCGGGCGGTCTCTCAACCACTGGCGGTGGCTGGCGGAAGTCTGAGGGTTGCTGCGGGACGGCAGTCGGGTACATGGTCTTGGGGACCATCTTGAAAAGCCCCGCGCCCTCCACGTCCGCCCAGAGCGTCTGGTTGAACGCGCCCATATAATTCTGGGCGTCTCCGGCCCCGCGAAGATCGGGGATGGCCATGGCCGGCCGCTCACCCTGCTGCAGCTTAATGGTGACGTCCTGCGCCATCACAACCAGCCATGCTCCCGTCGACGCAATTGCGAGCCAAACGAGTCTTCTCATTTCAACGCCTCAATTCAAACCAGAACTCGATTTCCGCTTCGCTGCGTTGGAACTGCGGAGGAAGCGGCTGAAACGGCGCTGCGTCCATAATCGCCCGCTGCGCCGAATAATCCAGCGACTGATTTCCGCTCCGCTGAGTGATTTTCACCGATCCCGGCGCCACCGATCCATCACGCCGGATGGTGAATGTCGCCACCACCGGCGGGGCCGTGCGGAGGCGCGGGTCCAGATCGGTGGTCCTCCAGTTGCGCGCCACCTGGTCGCGCAGCAGGTTGACGTACCACCCGAACTGTTCTCCGAATGGCGAGCGGGTGCCGATTCCCACGCCGCCCCCGCCCGTCATCCCGTACATGGGCGAGACCGCGGCCTGTCCCGAGGTGCTGTAAACCTGGTTGGGAAGGTCCTGCTGTTGTTCGCGAAATCTGTTCGGCGCCGAGGCGGCCCGCGAGGCCTTCCTCTCGGCATTGCGGCTCTTGATGGCAATGGCATTCGGTTCTGGCGCCTCGACCTTGGGCCGAGGCTTGGCTTTGGGCGGCGGTGTCGGCACCACCGATTCCGTGTCGTTCGCCACCGGGTTCAGCGGCCCGCTACGGCCTGGCAGGGGGATGCGCGGCACCACGTTGACCGCCACCGATCCCATCCCGCCGCCGTTGAGGTCGCCCCACTGCACGCGCTGGCCGTGCCCGATCCAGGCGGACATCAGCACCGCGGCCGCCACCGAAATATGCAGAGCCACCGAACCCGCCAGCGATTTCCCTAGCGGTTCCGGCTGGTCCAGGATATCGGTGTGCGGCATCATCACTTTCGCCCTTTTGCCGCCGAATCCTCCGGCTGCGTCACCATGTTCACCTGGAAGCCCGCCTGGCCGAGCATGGCCGTTACCTGCGCGATGGGGTCCCAGATGGTCTCTTTATCGGCGCGCACGTAAATCGCTTTGGCCTTCCCGAAACGTTGCTGGATGGCCGCCTGGAGGTCGTTGATGTTCACCGGCTTGTCGTTCAGGTAGGTGACGCCGTCCTTGGTGATGGTCACCACCGGAAGTTCCTGCGCGGTATCCTTCACCGCCTGCACCTTGGGAACGTCCACCTCGATGCCGAACTCCATCACGTGGGCGGTGAGCATGAAGATGATCAGCAGCACCAGCACCACGTCGACGAACGGCGTGACGTTGATCTCCGACAGGCTTGCTCCGCCGCCGCGCCGCCGGGAGCCGTATCCCCCACCGCCATTGACGGACAGTGCCATCGCCCTAGTCTCCGAAACTGCGCTCGGCCAAGTTCAGGAACTCCATGGAAAAGTCGTCCATGCGCGCGCCGATCTCCCGGATCCTGTGGCCGAAGATGTTGTAGAAGATCGCCGCGGGGATAGCGGCTGCAAGGCCCGCCGCCGTGGCAATCAGGGCTTCCGAGATGCCCGGCGCCACCGTGCGCAGGCTGGTCGAGCCCATCTGTCCCAGTTCGTAAAACGCGCGGATGATGCCCAGCACCGTGCCGAACAACCCAATGAAAGGCGTCACGGACGCGGTAGTGGCCAGCCAGCTCATGTTGCGCTCGAGCTTGGCGATCTCTTCGCTCACTCCCAGTTGCAGGGTGCGCTCCAGCGCGGCGCGGTTGGTCACCTTGCCGCGCGCCTTGACCTGGCGCTCGATCTCCTCATATCCGAAATCGAAAACGGTCACCAGCGGCGACGGCCGGAACTGCTCGCTGGCCACCATGACCGCTTCCATGCCGCTGGCTTTGCGGAACGCGCGCAGAAAACGCGTATTGGCTTGGCGCGCGCCGCGGAAGGCCTGCCACTTGGAGAAAATCACGGTCCAGGAAAAAATCGAAAAACCAAAGAGAATGACCAGCACAACCATCCCCGCGGGACCGTTGTGCTGGACCATTTCCCAAACATTCATTTGAAGGAAAAGGGCAGCGGGAGTCTCGAAAGTCAATTCATCTCCAATCTCAAATCTATCACAGAGACGTGTCCGGACAGGCAAAAGTCGCCATCCGGCGAATTCCGCCACGAACATGGCTATAATTGGATCGGAGTGCTGCTGGAGCTGGTGGTAGAAAACTACGCCGTGGTGGAGCGCCTGCGCATCCGTTTCCACGCCGGATTGAACCTGCTGACGGGCGAGACCGGCAGCGGCAAATCCCTGGTGGTGGACGCCCTCGGCCTGCTGCTGGGGGGCCGCACGTCTGCGGAGACCATCCGCACCGGAGAATCCCGCGCGCGCGTGGCGGGCATCTTCGATGTCCGCGATCACGCGCCCGTCCGCCGCCTGCTGGAACCCGCCGGGCTCGATATCGAGGAGGGTGAGCTGCTCATCGAGCGCGAAATCCTGGGGGGCGGCAAATCGCGCGCCTTCGTCGGCAGCCGGCCGGT
>PMYB01000049.1 GCA_003170915.1 Bryobacterales bacterium
TCGCAGTAAACTCCCGCTAGCCATGCGCCCGAGAGTTCCGTAGTGTGGTACCAGTACTGATCCGCATCTGGACTGGGACTGCTACCGGCTCGTCTCGACCCCCCGGACCATAGCTTGAAACGTGGGGTAAGCCTCGGGACCATTGGCTTGCATGAATTTTACAAAAGCGTTGCCAAGAGTTTCGAGATTGCGCCAGGAGTTCGGGTTCTTCGACATGGCCCGGTAAGCCGGGACCAACTCGCGGACCCGCTCCCAGACGAAGAGCAACTCGCCGTTGGTCTGGAAGAAGAGATCCTGGTTCAACACCCCCGAGGTTACCAGCGCGGCCACCATTTCCCAGTAGCTCACCACCATGCGAAAGTAGGCGTTCTCCTGGCTGCCGGGAGGGGCAATACGTTGCATGTCCTCCAGCGAGGCCGCATGGAAGTTCGCGGAGAACCATTCGCGGGCCTTGCGCAATTTCTCTTCTCGCCGCAACTCGTAGAGCCGCAGAATCAGGGTGGCATCGTCATAGGTAGCTTGAGTAGGCATGAAACGATTATCCCGCAAAAACGGGTGAAATTCGGGGACAGACCGATGCGTCCGCGCGGCGCAAGAAACGCGCCTTGGGACACATTGGTCAGTCCCCGGCGCTACAATACCATCAGGTCCTCCTCTCGGAGAGTTTATGGAAACGCTGGCCGAACAGCTTGCCCGCCAGACACGGGAGGCGGCCCTCTACCGCCCCCTGGACCGCAACCGTGTGGAGTGCTTCGCCTGCGGCCACCGCTGCCCCATCCCGGCGGGCTTCGCGGGGGTGTGCAAGGTCCGCTTCAATCGCGGCGGAAAACTGTACGCGCCATACGGTTACGTGAACGCGGTCCACTGCGATCCCATCGAAAAGAAGCCGTTCTTCCACGCGCTTCCGGGAACTCGCGCGCTGAGCTTCGGCATGCTGGGCTGCGACCTCCACTGCGGATACTGCCAGAATTGGGTTTCTTCCCAGGCGCTGCGGGACATTCGTGCGACCCTGGATTTTCAGGCCGCGGCGCCACGGGAACTGGTGAACCTGGCGCTGCGCCACGGCGCGGCGAGCCTGGTGAGCACCTACAACGAGCCTCTGATCACCGCCGAGTGGGCCGTGGCGGTTTTCCGCGAGGCCAAGGCCGCGGGTCTGGCGACCGGCTTCGTCTCCAATGGCAACGCCACGCCGGAGGTGCTGGAATACATCCGCCCGTGGGTAGACCTGTACAAAGTGGATCTCAAAAGCTTCGACGACCGGCGCTACCACGAACTGGGCGGCCGGATCGGGCCGATTCTCGAGTCGATCGGCCGCATCCACCAGATGGGCTTTTGGCTGGAAGTCGTTACCCTGGTGGTTCCCGGCTTCAACGATTCCGATGCGGAGTTGAAGGAAATCGCGGGATTCCTGGCCGGCATCTCCCCGGACATTCCCTGGCACGTCACGGCGTTCCACCGGGACTACAAAATGCCGGGCCCCGACGACACCCCGCCGGAGACGCTGATTCGCGCGGCGGGGATCGGGCGCGCGGCGGGTCTCCACTACGTTTACGCCGGGAACCTGCCCGGTGAGACCGCGGGCCTGGAAAACACCCGCTGTCCTGGGTGCGCCGGCATGCTGATCGAGCGCCGCGGATTCCGGGTGGCCAGAAACCGAGTATCGGCCGGCGGCAAGTGCCCCGATTGCGGCACGGCGATCCCCGGCGTGTGGGGAGCGCCGCCCCGCCACCGGGAAGAGGACGCTGGGCTGCTCCATATACGTTGCGGTTGAGCTATGCAGACCGTCCACACTTCGCCATTCAGCGGCACCTGGTATCCGGAGCGGCCTGCCGCGCTGGAAAGCCTGCTGGATGAGGCCTTCGAGCGGTCGCGCCAGCGTACTGGCCCGTTCCTTTTCCCCAACGGTCTCGGTTACGTCGTGCCCCACGCGGGACCGCAGTATTCGGGAACCGTTGCGGCCGCGGTCTACCGCTCGCTCGAACAGCAGAAACCGGAACGGATCGTGGTGCTGGCCTTTCCGCACCACGGCGGCCTTCGGGGAATGGCGGTTCCGGACGTGGAGACGATCTCGACGCCGCTGGGCGAAGTCCCTATCGATCGGGAGTTTGCCGCGGGGTTCGCGCGGGTGGCGGAAGGCCGGGTCTGCGACCACTCTTTCGAGATTCAGTTGCCTTTCCTGCAAAGGGCCGTCCCCGACGGGCGAGTGACTCCGGTGTACGTGGGCCGCACCGGCGCGGAGGAGCGGCGCGCGGCGGCCGAACGGCTGGCGGCGGCATGGCAGCCCGGCGTGGTCTTCGTGGCGTCGTCCGACTTCACGCACTATGGCCGCGGTTTCGGGTATGTGCCATTCCCGGCCGACAGCGCCGTCGCTTTGCATCTGCGCGAGTTGGATTTCGAGTGCGCCGAGGCCGCCGGCAGCCTGGATTCCTCGCTGTTCCTGGAAACGCTGGAGGAACGCGGCGCCACCGTCTGCGGATCGGGACCCATCTCTCTGCTGCTCGATGTGATGCATCTGCTGGGCGGCGACGATCTCTACCAGGCGACCCTGGATTACCAAACATCCGGAGACCTGACGGGGGATTTCCGGCAATCGGTGAGCTATGCGGCCTTGGGATACTTCCGCCGGGCCGCCTTCGATCTGGATGCCCCGGACCGCGAGGCGCTGCTCGATAGCGCCGGGGAAACCCTGCGGCGATTGCGCCAAACCGGCGCGCGCGAGGCCATCCCGGTGCCCGGCGGCTCCGTCGCATTACAGGCGCGGCGCGGCTGTTTCGTGAGCCTGCATCAGGGCGAAGAACTGCTGGGTTGCCTGGGAAACTGCCTGGGCCGGAAGCCGCTGGCCGAAGACGCCGCGGATCTGGCGCTGGCGGCGGCGCTGGAAGATCCGCGTTTCCGGCCGGCCGCCGCGGTCCCGGGCCCCATCGATATCGAAATCTCGGTGCTCACGCCGTTCCGCCGCATACGCCGGTTGGAGCAGTTCCGCCTGGGCGTTCATGGCGCCCACCTCAAGCTGGGCGGCCACTCCGGGATCCTGCTGCCGCAGGTGGCCTTGAACCATGAGTGGACCTCGGAGAGTTTCTGGCAGGCGGTCGCGCGCAAGAGCATGCTCGGACCGCGCGCCTGGCGCGACCCCAAAGCGCGCCTGTCGGTGTTCGAGGCGCAGGTATTCAGCAGACCAGGTCTTGCCGGCCAATCTTGAAATTCTCGAGGTTGCCCAGCACCGTGAGGGCGATCTGTCTGGCGTCGAAGAACGTCCGCGCGATCGTCTGGATGTCGCTGGCGCTCACCGCTTCGATGCTCTCCACCAGTTCGTCGAGGCTGAAGAAACGGCCGAAATACATCTCTTGGCGCGCCAGGTTCGACATGCGGCTGCCGGTGGATTCCAGGCTCAGCATCAGCGAGCCTTTCAGATGGTCCTTGGCCCGGCGCAGTTCTTCCTCGCCCACCGGCTCCTCTTTCAGCAGGCGAAACTCCCCGGTGACCGCGCGCACCACCTTGCCGGCCGATTCAATCGACGTTCCGGCATAGACCGACAGGCAGCCCGTGTCGCGATACGGGCTTAATTCGGAGAAGACGGCGTAGGCCAGGCCCTGGCGTTCGCGGATGTTCTGAAACAGCCGTGAACTCATGCCGCCGCCCAGCAGCGTGTTGAGCACATAACAGGCAAAGCGCTGCTCGTGCGGCATGGGGTAGGAGGGCACACCCAGGCACAGATGCACCTGCTCGAGCGCCTTCTTGTGGCGCAGAGCGATGCGCGCGTGCGTGTTGGGAACGCTGTCCGGCGGCGCCGCGGCCCCCGGCGCGAGCGTCTCGAAGTGCTCTCGCACCAGCGCCACCATGCGCTCGTGCGTGAGGTTGCCGGCGGCCGTTACGGTCAGGTTGGAGGGAGTGTAGACGGCGGCGTAGTAAGCCTGAATCGTGCCGCGGTGGAAGCGCTTGACGGTCTCGCGCGTGCCCAGGATCGGCTTCCCCAGCGCGTGGTCCTTCCAGAAGTTGGCGGAAAAGATCTCGTGGACCAGGTAGTCGGGGCTGTCGTTCTCCATCTTGATCTCTTCCAGGATGACGCCCTTTTCCTTCTCGATGTCTTCTTCGCGGAAGAGCGGGTGGAGCACCAGGTCCGCCAGAACGTCGAAGGCCAGCGACAGGTGCTCGTCGAGCACCTTGGTGTTGAAGCTCACCAGCTCTTTGGCTGTGAAAGCGTCCAGGTTGCCGCCGATGGAATCCACCGAGCGAGCGATCTGTTCGGCCGTGCGGCTCGTGGTGCCCTTGAACAGCATGTGCTCGATGAAGTGCGATATGCCGTTCTCCTCCGGCGTTTCACGGCGCGAGCCGGCGCCGAGCCACACCCCCACCGACACCGAGCGGACGTGGGGCATGGTTTCGGTGACCACACGCACGCCGTTGGCGAGCGTGGCCGCCTCGACGTCCCGCACGGGATTCCTGGATTTAGACATGTTGGAAGAGATGGGACTGCCGCTTCCCTTGTAACATGATAATTGAATGTCGCGACCGCTTGTGGGCATGGACGTTGCCGATCTGCGCGAGGCTCTGGGCCCCGGCCAGCCAGGGTACCGCGCCAGGCAGCTCTACGAGGCCATCTACCGCGGGCAAGCGCCCAGCCTGGCGCGGGTCTCGACGCTTCCGGCCGGTCTGCGCCAAGCCCTTGCCGAGCGGCATTCCATGGGTCTGCCCGAAATCGCGCGGCGCTATGAATCCGCCGACGGCACGCGGCGGTACCTGCTGCGTCTCGAAGACGGCCGCAGCGTCGAAACCGTCCTCATGCCGGAGGGCCGGCGCGATACCGTCTGCATCTCGAGCCAGGTGGGCTGCGCGGTGGATTGCAAGTTCTGCATGACGGCGCTGCTGGGCCTGGAGCGGAATCTGACGGCCGGGGAGATAGTCGGGCAGGTGCTGGTGGCGGCGCGGGAAAAACAGGCTGCGCGGCTCAACATCGTGATGATGGGCCAGGGCGAGCCGCTGCTCAATCTCGAGAACGTCATCAAGGCCACGCGCCTTCTGCTCGATCCCGCCGGTTTTGGATTGTCGCCGCGCCGCATCACCGTTTCCACCGCGGGAATCGCTCCGCGCATCGCCGAGCTGGGGCGTGAGCCGGTGCGCCCCAAGCTGGCCGTTTCCCTCAATGCCTCCACCGAGGAGATGCGGCGGGAACTGATGCCCATCACGCGCAAGTACCACCTGAAGGAATTGATGGAGGCTTGCAAGGCTTATCCGTTGCGCTCCTGGGAGAAGCTGACCTTCGAATACGTGCTGCTGAAAGACGTGAACGACACGGATGCCGACGCGCGCCGCGTGGTGAAGCTTCTGGCGAACCTGAACGCGAAACTGAACCTGATTGCGCTCAACCCGGGCCCGGAGATTCCCTACCAGGCCCCCAGCCCGGAGCGCGTCTCGAGCTTCCAGCAGATTGTGCGCCGCTCGCTCGCCTGCTTCATTCGCAAGCCGCGCGGCCTGGACATCTACGCCGCCTGCGGGCAGCTCAAATCTTATGCACCCGCCGCAGCGTGTACAGTTCCGGCTTCATGTTGTCGTGCTCCAAGCGTTTCCAATCGTCGCTGACGTGGATCAGCTTACCGCTGATGTGGTTGGAGCGCTCCGAAGCCAGGAACAGCGCCAGTTGAATCTGCTTCTCGGGAGCCACGCCGCCGGTGATGCGCACCTGCTCGGCTTCTTCGATTTCCCGGCGCCCGGCACGCTCCTCGCCGGCGTGCAGGATCTCATCGGTCATGTGCGTGTAGGCGCCGCCCGGAGAGATCGAGTTCACCTGCACGTTGTCGTCGCGCACCTCCTCGGCCAGGCACTCCGCGAAACGCGCGACGGCCGCCTTGGATGCCGCGTACGCGCCGAAATTGGCGCGCGAATGGCTCGACCCGCCGCCCACGATCAGGATGATTTTGCCGGAGCGCTTCTCGATCATGGGGGGCAGCGCCACGCGGCATGAATTCACCGTGCCGATCAGGTTGACCTCGATGGTTTCATTCCACACCTTGGGCCTGGTGGAGAGAAGCGGCCCGATGGGCCCTTGAACGCCCGCCGCGGCGATCAGCACATCGAGCGAGCCGAACTCGGCCCGCATGCGCTCCACCGCGGCCGTCATCTGCTCCAGGTCGCGCACGTCGGCGCGGAGGCGCAGGGCATGGCCTCCGGCGTGCTCGATTTCCATCTTGGCGAGGTCCAGTTCGGTCTGGCTGCGCGCCAGCAATCCCACGCGCGCGCCCGCTTGGGCGAAGCCCATGGCCAATCGCTTTCCAATGCCCCGGCCGGCGCCGGTGATCAGGACGCTCTTATCTCGGATAGTGGTCAAGGATCGGCTCTCAGGCTCACACTGCGATTGTAATCCCCTTTCGTTTCGGGCGGAGCAAAGACTGCACTCGCTGTGGCGGATTCTGCACGCGGCTTGCGGCAACCTTCCCCAGATCGACGGATTCCGCCTGCCTCGCCGTTTTCACCGGAACGGCACTGCGCGTGCTCTTACATTTTGAAATGAGGACACATTCGACCACTGCAATCACCGGAGCCGTCTTGTCGGCCCTCCTCTTCGCGTTCTCCGCCTTCGCGCGCGACCACAGCGCCATGAACGGCACCTGGACGCTGGTGCCCGCCAAAAGCGATTTTGCCGGCCAACCCGTCGTTCAAACCGGCACCGTGACCATCGCCGATCGCGAGGGCATCATCATCGTCTCTCGCAGTTTCAAGTATGAAGGCGCCACCGACACCTTCTTCTACCGCGACATCACCGACAGCGAGCACAACGAGACCATTCACACCGGCAAAGACCTCAAGAGCAAGACCAGGTGGGATCGCGACGTCCTGAAGGTGACCACCACCGAATCCGGCGCGGTTACTCTCGAAAGCTACACCCTGGCCGCGGATGGCACCATGATGGTCAGCGTCGTAAGGCCGCAGCACAAGCCGATCACCCTGGTCTTCCAGCGCAATTAGAGCGGATTCGCCTCACACTCTACGCCGAAGCCGGTCGATTTCACGGCGATCGCGTTTCGATGGCTTGCCTTCCCGCAACGCTTCGAAATGCGGCATCGCCTGGCGCTCTTCCGTCAACTTTTGCCGCAACTCCCGGCTCGCCTCTGTCTCTCGGTAGAGCGTCTGCGCAACCGCCGCCGGGCCGCGCATCTCACTGAGAACCAGGACCTCCACCTGAAAGTCGCCGCCGGCGTTCTTCACTTGCAACAGGTCGCCGGCTCGGACCTCGCGCGCAGCCTTGGCTCGTTGTCCGTTGCACTCAATCCTGCCGATGTCGCATGCCCGTCGAGCCAGCGTGCGCGTCTTGAAGAATCGGGCGGCCCAAAGCCACTTGTCCATTCTCACGCCGGTCATAATCCCATTCTCGTATGGCGCTCCTCGCGACGAGCGGATCTACAATAACGGTGATGAAAGATCTACCTCTGTCGAAAGTCTACCAGTTGCTCGAACCGGGTCCGGTAGTCCTGCTGACGACCGCCCAAAAGGGACACGCCAACGTGATGACGATGTCCTGGCACATGATGGTCGAGTTTGAGCCGCCGTTGGTTGCTTGTGTCGTCAGCAGCGCCAATTACAGCTTTGCCGCATTGCGGGCCACTAAAGAGTGCGTGATAGCCGTTCCGGCGCTGGAACTGGCGCCCAAAGTCGTGGAGGTCGGCAACTGCTCGGGCCGGGACGTACGGAAGTTCGAGAAATTCGGCCTCACTCCGGCGCCAGCCGAGCGCGTGGCGCCCCCTCTGGTGGTAGAGTGCTTTGCCAATCTCGAATGCAAGGTGGCCGATACCCGTTTCGTCAACAAGTACAATCTCTTCGTCCTCGAGGTGCTCAAGGCCTGGACCGATCCGGCGCAAAAGAACCCGAAAACCATCCACCATCGTGGATGCGGCAGGTTCGCCGTGGATGGCGAGACGATCAAGCTGAAGTCGAAAATGCCGTGATGGCGTTCCCGGCCTCCGGCCCCCGACCCCGCGAGCGAGGCGAGGCCGCGCCGCGGTTATAATGCTACCAGGGCTGCTCAACACGAGGCGTTGAATAGGGGCGGGGAGGCCCGACTGCCATGCGGATTGGCTTCATCGGACTCGGGAAAATGGGTTCGGCCATGGCGCGCAATTTGCTGCGCGCCGGCCACCAGGTGGCCGCCTATAATCGCAGCCGCGAGAAGGCGGAAGCGCTGGCCAGCGAGGGCGCGCGCGCGGCCGATTCCCCCGCCGATGCGTGCCGCGATTCCCAGGCTGTGATGACCATGCTGGCCGACGATCGGGCCGTCGAGCAGATCGTCTTTGGCGAAAATGGCGTGGCCTCCGCGCTGGCCGGCGGCGCCGTCCATATCTCGAGCAGCACCATCGGCACGGCGTTGGCGCGGCGGCTCGCGGCTGAGCACGCCCTGCGGGGACAGGGATACCTGAGTGCTCCGGTTTTCGGCCGTCCCGAAGCGGCCCAGAGCCGGAAGCTCATCGTGGTGGTGGCCGGCCCCAGCGAACTGGTGGAACTCTGCCGTCCGCTATTCGACGCCATCGGGCGCCAGACCTCAGTGGCCGGCGCCGAGCCGTGGCAGGCCAACGCGGTGAAGTTGTGCGGGAATTTCATGCTGGCGAGCATGATCGAATCGTTCGGGGAAGCTTACGCGACGCTGCGAAAAGCGGACGTCGATCCTCACGTTTTCCTGGAAATCGTCAACAGCCTGTTTGCGTCGCCAGTCTACGGAAACTACGGACGCATCATCGCCGACGAGCAGTTCTCCCCGGCGGGATTCGCCTTGAAACTGGGGTTGAAGGACATGCGCCTGGCGCTCGAAACGGCCGAGGAGTGCGCCGCGCCCATGCCGCTGGCCAGCCTCATTCGCGATCATTTCCTTTCCGCCATGGCGCAAGGGCAAGCGGAGTTGGACTGGT
The DNA here is from genome assembly GCA_003170915.1 of Bryobacterales bacterium. Taxonomy (GTDB): domain Bacteria; phylum Acidobacteriota; class Terriglobia; order Bryobacterales; family Bryobacteraceae; genus Fen-178. The sequence goes on from PMYB01000049.1 coordinate 8,892, forward strand.
CCAGCATGGCCAGGGTGCTGGCGCGGAACGCGGGACTCTGAGCGCGTCAACTCACTGTTTTTCCCGGGCTTCGACGTAGCGGGCGGTCTTGGGATTGGCTTTGTTCCACTGCGGCGCCTCGGCGCTGTCCGCAATGCGGTAAACGCCCAGCGCAACGGCGTCATCCACCTTGGCCATGTTGTCGTAGTCGAGCTTGGGCCACTCGTCGCCGGGGCGGTGATAGTCCGGAAAGATGTAACTGACCGAAAGCGTGGTCGAAGGAACGCCGGCGTCGGCAAAGGCGGCGTTGTCGCTGCGGCCGAAAAACGAATCGCTGTTCTCGACGTGCTTCACCACCCGGATGCCGGTTCGCTCGCCGGCCTTGCTCAAGAACGCGGCGATGTCGGTGTAGTCGAAGCCCGTGAGGTTGAACTGGAGCAGGCGTGGTCCCTCGGTGTCGTCCGTGCGGCCAAGCTGCTCCAGGTTGATATCGGCCACGGTCTTCGCCAGCGGAAATACGGGGTGCTGGCAATAGTAACGCGAGCCCAGCTCGCCCAGTTCCTCGCCGAACAGCGTCATGAACACGATGCTGCGCCGGGGCCTCTGGGCCAGCGAGGCGAGCGCTTTCGCAATCTCGACCACCGACGACGTGCCGCTGGCGTCATCGTTGGCGCCGTTGAATATGTGGTCGCCATCGCCCGAGCCGCGAACGCCCAGGTGATCGTAGTGCGCGGTGAGCACCAGGTACGTGTCTTTCAGCGCTGGGTCGGAGCCGCGCAGAACGCCGATCACGTTGCGCAGCTTGAGGGGCTGCTGCGCAATCGGCGTCAGGACGTGAGCCGCCATCGAGCCCCGGTCCACCTTGATCTTCTGGCCGCCAATCTCGAGCGTCAGCTCCACTCCGTCCATAGTTCTGCTGACGGAGTTGAAGTCCGCGGTCTGGAAGTAGCCGTCGTCGCCGGCCGGTTCGAGGCCCGCGCGGCGAAACTCCGCGGCGATGTATTCGGCCGCGATATCGAGGCCCTTCGAGGGCGTGCCCCGGCCCTCCAGCGCGTCCGATGCGAGAAAGGAAACGTCGGCCTTCAAATCGTTGGCGGTAACTTTCGGCTGGACCTGCGCCGCGGCGGCGGCGGCCGCGATGGCCGCGAAAACGGCCGCCGGAAATCTCTTCCGGTTCATTTGGCTCCTCGATGGCCCATGGGAATTCGAACCAGCACCCACGCCACCGCGGCGAATCCCGCCAGCGACAGCCACCCGCCCAAAGCCGGGTAGAAGCTGAATTCGTCGGCGCCGGTGAGCAGCTTGGTGAACGAGCTGATGCCCGACAAAAAAGTCACCGCCAGCAGAATGCCGACAATGGCTTCGCCCGCGATCAGCCCGGATGCCAGCAGCGTGCCTTTCTCTTCGATTTTGGTGCGTAACTCCGGGGCCCGCCGCGCGGCGATCTGGTCCGCCACCCACTTCAAAATGCCGCCCACGAAGATCGCGGAAACAGTGTCGAATGGCAGGTACATGCCCACCGCCACCAGCATCGGGGAACGCGCGCCGCACATGATCAGCGCGATTCCGAAAGCCGCGCCGATGGCGATCAGCCCCCACGCCATCTGCCCGCCCACGATCCCCTTGGCCAACTGCGCCATCAGACCGGCCTGCGGCGCCGGGAGCGCGCGCCCGCCGATGCCGCCCGTCGCCAGGTTGGCCTCGTGCAACGCCACAATCGGGAACATCAGAAACAGCGAGAGCACAATGACGGACACGATCTCCACCACCTGCATCTTCCAGGGCGTGCCGCCGAGCAGGTGCCCGGCCTTCAGATCCTGAATCAGCGACCCGGACACCGAGCAGGCGCAAGCCACCACGCTGGCCACTCCCAGCACCGCGGCCACGCCGCTCATCCCCTTGGCGCCGATGGCCAGCATCACCAGCGCGGAGAGCACCAGCGCCGAAAGCGTCAGCCCCGAGAGCGGCTG
>PMYB01000097.1 GCA_003170915.1 Bryobacterales bacterium
AAACAACAGTCGGCCGGGAGCTTTCTGAACGCGTGGCCGATTTCCGAGGCTGTCAACCTGTACGCCGCCGCGCTGCGCAGCCGCCGGAAGCTGTTGTACGACCCGGAGAAGATGGAAATCACGAATTACGCAGCCGCGAACCAATACCTGGTTCGCGAATACCGGAAGGGTTTCGAGCCCGACTCCGTGTAGCTTGTGAGGGAGAACTGATATGTCGCATGTTTCAAGAAGAGGATTTTTGGGCGGCGCGATGGGAGCCGCCACGGCCGGGTATCTCTCCCGGGGCGCGCTGGAGCTCAGCGCGGACCCGCTGGGCATGCCGATCGGATGCCAGTCGTGGCCCGTGCGGGACGCGCTCGCGAAGGATCTCCCGGGCACTCTCAAGCAGCTCGCCGGCGTCGGATTCCGCACTTTGGAAATGTGCTCGCCGCCGGGCTATGCCACATCCGGCTTCGGGCCTCTCGCGACGATGAAGGCCGCGGAGATCCGCCAGGCGATCAATGCGGCCGGGCTGCGCTGCGAAAGCTCCCATTTTCAGTTTCGGGAGCTGAGGGAAAGTCTGGACGAGCGAATCGCCTGGTCGAAGGAAATGGGCCTGACGCAGATGGTCCTTTCGACATTCGGCCTTCCGAACAACGCGGCCATGGCCGATTGGATGCGCGCCGCCGACGAGCTGAACAAGATCGGCGAGCAGACCCAGAAGGCCGGCATCCAGCTCGGCTTCCACAATCACAATTTCGAATTCCAGACGATCGATGGCGTGCTGGTCTACGACAAGCTGATGGGCCAGTTGGATGCCAAGCTAGTCAAGATGCAGTTCCAGGTGGGGGTCATCAGCCAGGGTTACGAGGCGGCCACGTATCTCACGAAGTATCCCGGGCGATTCCTATCGCTCCACTTGGCGGACTGGTCGGCCACCGAGAAGAAACAGGTCGCGATTGGCAAGGGGGTGGTCGATTGGGTGAAGCTTTTTGCCGCGGCCAGGACTGGCGGGGTGAAGAACTACTTCGTGGAGATGGACCTGGACCTGATGAAGGCCAGCATCCCGTACCTGCATGAACTGAAAGCATAGCGCGGGGGCGGACTCAGGGCGTCCGCGTAGACGAAGCGCTCCACTTCATACTGACCCAGGGCGCCGTGGAGGCGAGGTCTGGCAGCGGGGCTTCTCCGAGGTGCGAGTCGAGAACCGGCTGAGCTTTCTGAAGCATCGAGAGTACATTGCCGCGAACCCCGTCAGGGCGGGATTGGTCGATTTGCCGGGGAAGTGGCGACCTCTGCTCATGTGATTTCCGTGGACGGCGTGTCACGGGAGGAATCGTCGACAGCAGCCCAGATCGGCCCCTCACCCTGACCGCAGTGGCGCTTTCTCCGAGTGCCGCGTGATCCTTCCGGAGCGGTGAGAATTGCCAGACACCAGCCGACTTTTCGGTCGCAAGTCTGGCACTCGCACGACCCGGCCGGAGCCAGAAGACGTTATCGGTCATCGCAATCAGGACGACGGTGTGCGACAAGAGAGATATGGAACAAATGACGCTGGCCGTGGCGTTCAAGCGGCAGCCACGCTTGCATGAGTTGGAAGACATACTCACTAACTTCGGGGGGGACCCTTACATCGCGCTCACCGGCGATCTTCGCGGCGGGTGTTTACCCGTCCTAGACCTGGACGAACAAATCAAGAACGGCGGCATATTCAAGTTGAAATCGAATCCGGAGAATCGCCCAAAGAAGGCCAACGAACCGAAGACGTGTCACCAGAACAGCATCGACCTCTTCGATAAGGACCCTGCAAACGTCGTCACAAGCGGTTTCGCACTCGATGACGATGGGAAGTGGTATCACCATTCCTGGTGCATCCGAGAGCAGGACGGCGAACGCGTTATCATCGAAACAATCGAGGGAACGTTTCGCCAATACTTTGGCCTAGAGTACCGAGGACAAGAAGCCGTAGAACGACTCCGAAAGTGGCTCAAAGACAGCTGGCCCGAACTGAACCTCGAACGCAAGCCGGGCAGCATCACAGACATCGCGCAACAGATCATTGACGCGTCTGATGATCCCGCTCGAGCGGAATGAGCCGTCGAGCCGTCCTTCGCGACACGGCCATCGCCAGTGGAAAACCTGGCTGGCATTGACGCCATGCTGTCGAGCTGTCACGGCGGCCGATTTTCCGGGCTGCAAGGTCTCTTCGACCACTTGGCGCCGCTCCTGCTTCGATCGATATCGTCGTTTGGACCGCAAGCCGACGACATTCAGCAGAACAAGAACCCTGCCACGGCGCACTGGATTGTTGCTATGCTTTCCTCGTGACCCTAAACGAACACCTCGACCGTGCCGATGCTGCCACGCGAGCCGCATGGGAGGCCATCGAAGGCCCGTTCACGATAAAGGACACTCGCTCCCAGCTTTTTCTCGCATACGCCAGCATCGCCCTTGAACATCAGGAGGCGATTACTCTGCTGATTCGACGCGGCCTGCGTGGGTCTGCTGTTGCTCTGATCCGCCCTGTCTTCGAGATTTTCTACCGCGCCGCATGGATTCATCATTGCGCCAAGCCCAATCAGATCGAAAAGATCAAGAAGGGGGAGTTCCGCTTTCCGGAGATGGGAGCAATGGTCACCGGCATCGACAAGGCCATGGGGCAAGCGTTCTTCCAGAACTTCAAAACAAACAGTTGGAAAGACCAAAACGACTTCACCCACAGCGGACGCATGCAGGTTAATTCAAGGCTGACCCGGGATGACCTCCAGTCCGCCTATCCCGACGAAATGATCGCTGCGAATTTAGCAACGACGACGACGGTGGCCATACTGGTAACAGTTATCCTACTAAAAACGCACGACCGAGTTACAGAAGGGGAGCGGCTCGAAGCCATGTTGGCGCAGTTCGAACTGAAACGTCCATCGCGGCCATCGTCGCAGAAGCGTACTCGTCAAGGATCACAGCAGCCCAAATCGGAACCGCCGATTTCCAGATCTCGCCGTATACCAAAGGCCTGAGCGCCATGGGGCCGATTGCAGTTTGCAGCCCCGTCGTGGCGCCGCTTGCACCTTTGTCGCAGGGAAACGGGATGCAGGGTCCGTGTACAGTCGCCCGGGCAGGATTGTCTCGGGTCGATCAAGGATCAACATTAGGAATGAGAAACGCGCTTGCGTCAGCCCAACTGCCCTCCGGCCCTATCGCCTCGACATCCTCCCTTTACGTATACGTCTTGTCTCCGCCGATCTGCGAATCCCAATACGTCGTAGGATCGGTGAAGAACTCACCCTGCCTGCAGAGGGGGCGCAGCGCTTCTTCATTGACTTTGATGCCCAGGCCTGGCCCCGTCGGAACGGGGATGTAACCCTTAACCACGAGGTCCCCTGCATCGGTTATGTCCTTGTGCCAGGCTGGCTGCGGCTGGTGCCATTCCATGGCGAGGAAGTTTTGGCAGGCGGCTATCGCGTGCACGCCGGCTGCGTAGCCGATCGGGGTAGCGTTGCTGTGGACCATCATCCCCACCGAATATTTGGCCGCCATGTCGGCGGTCTTCTTCAATTCGAGACAGCCGCCGATAACACAATGATCCGGGTGGATATAATCGACTGCACGCGCTTGGCAAAGCGGCTCTAGCGATTCCACCAGGTAGGCGTCTTCGCCGGTCAAGGTGGGCACCCTGATCGAATTGGTGATGAGCTTCCACTCCTCTACCCGGAACCACGGGACCATGTCTTCCAAAGTCGAGGGAGTGACCCTCTCCAGCGCGTTAGCCAGCTTGATGCAACTTTTCGCGGTGAGGTGCCCGAAATGGTCGTGACCCATGGGAACGTCGGCGGCGTCGCCCATGGCCTCCTTAATCGAAGCGACGTAGTCGGCTACGAGTTCACATCCCTTGTCGCTGAGCTCCAATCCCTGATAGTAGTTCTCGGGGCCTTCCCCCGGTTCCCCGTTATAGCCTGCCGGCGCAAACATCGTGCCCCGCTTGCCTTGGAGGATGCGAGCTACGCCCAGGTCCATTTTGAGCATCGTAAACCCCGCGGCGACTCTCTCCTTATAATCGGCGGCGATGTCTTTGATGTCGTTCGAGCGCGGGTCACCCTCGGAGTACATGCGGACCTTGTCGCGAAATTTCCCGCCAAGCATTTGATAGATCGGCACGCCATAAGCTTTGCCGGCCAGATCCCACAACGCGTTCTCAATCGCGTTGACGCCGCTCCCCCGACGGTTATACGCGCCGTGGGTCTTGATCTTGCGGAAGATCTTGTCAACGTTGCAGGGATTCTCGCCGACCACTCGGGTCTTATGCGTCAGCACGTAGTTAGGCTGGGGGCCGTCCCCAATCGTCTGGCCGTAACCCGAAATCCCCTGATTGGTATCTATTCGGACGACGATCGTGCCGCCTGATGCCCCTCCCGTGCCGGGAGTCGCAGGAAGCAGCGGTCCCCTGCCGCCTCGTGCGCCCGCCGGCGCCCCGCCCGCCTGGCCTTGCGGCCCTCTCAGAACGGCGATGCGCATGTCAGTGACTTTCAAGTCCGACGGAATTGAATTCCGGTTGACATTCTGGGGATACGCTTCGAGGTCAGCCAAGAGGCCAAGCCCCGCGGCTGCCGCGCCCGTGCTCAGAAGCGAACGTCGCCCAATTGCGTTTTCTTTTGTAGACATTTACTCTCCTTTTCGCAACCAAAACCTACTCGCGTCTGGAACCGGTCCATTCTCTCATCACATATGGTATCCGAAATTGAATCTCGAAGCAGATGCTCGCCCGCCCCGAGGTTCAATCCTACCAGTACAGCTTCGCCGCCTCGATTACGCTGGTGTTCGCAAGTGGCGTCGGCCTCTGCCTCGGACAGCCTCAATTGCGCGGTGAGCGGCGCTTCGAGCGGCCGCAGCGAGGGACGGAAGATCAAGGACGCGCTGCTCGCGCGAGAAACGGTGGAACAGGTGGACGACTTCGCCGGCCGGGTCAAGGCGAAGCGCGTGGAGTTCGCCCCCCGCACCACGCTGTCCTCTCTCGCGGAAAGGCTGAACGATGGCCGGCTGCCGGATGGGGAGGTGGTCGCCAATCTGGAGAGCGAGATCCGCAAGCTGTACGAAGTGGGTGGGCGAAGGTTCCGAGTGGCGCTTCTGCCGACAGAGATTCCTGCGTCGCGGGAACCCGGCCTGCGGCTCAATCCGCAACTGCGGCGGATTCCGGCCGAAATGCGAGCGGACCTGACGAGCGCCGAAATTGCGAAGAGCGGATCGTATTTCGATGACGTGCTGCGCGATCCACGGCGCTATGGCATTGAGAACACCACCGACAAAGTGCGCCGGCCGGGCGCCGTTCGACGAAGACGCGACGCCGTGTGCACCGAGCGTATCGTCGGCCACTCGGAGAAAGCTCCGGACGGTGTCGCAGCGGAGATCGCTCCGGTTAAGTCCCCCGTCCAGGAAGGATATGAAACGTCAACCACCTCTGGCCCCGGCAAGACCACGCCCCTGCCGCTTGTTCGAAGGGTCGCGGGGGGCGGAGGGGCGGCCACATCGCAGCTTGTCCGCCTATAAAAAAGAAGGTAGGCTGGAGTTATGAGCAAGCAGACTGCCCAGTTGTTGGAAGCCTTCGAAGCTCTGCCCGAACAGGAAAAGCGGGTTTTCACAGTGGAGTTCCTGCGCCGGGCGGTACCGTTCGATTCCGGTCCGCTGGACGATGGGGAAACAGCCCTGGCTGCCGACCAGCTCTTTGGCGAACTTGAAGCTGAGGAAAATGACGCCGAGTCGCGGTGAAGTGTGGCTTTTTGATCTCGGCATGGCGGAGAAGGTTCGCCCCGCTCTTGTCGTCAGTGTGGGATACGGCGACGTAGACCGCGCCTTGATCACCATTGTTCCGCATACCACCAGCCTTCGCGGTTCCCCCCTCCCGTCAACTTGACGTATCACGCCCGTTGCTCGCATCTACCAGCCGACTGATAAATTCTGCCTGACGCCGCAGGCCTCGCCGCTCCCGTAGGCAACCCCAGGCCTACTGTGATAGGCCTCCTCTCCAGCCTTTCCGTGGCCCCTGATTTTGTCGGTGACGCCCGACCTCACAGAATTTTTCAAGCCCCCTCAACAACTTACGGCCCCCGCCCCCGTCCGGGGCAAAGTTCGCCTGCTACTGTAGTTGTCAAAAGGGCAGTCCCTCCGGGCTGCCCTTTACTTTTTCTAACGAAGGTCTCCAGACCTGCCAGGAAAGGCCCTTTTATGCGCACTCAGAAGCAGATCGCCGCCTCCCGTGAGAACGGAGGCAAGTCCCACGGCGCCGCCACCGCCGAAGGTAAGGCTCGCATCGTCAACGCCAACCTCCAGACCGGCATCTTCGCTGAAACCCAAGTCCTCATGTGGGAACACCCCGAAGAGCTCCAGGAACTTGAGGACGAATACTACGCCCAGCACCCGCCCGCTTCCCCCGAGGCGCGTTGCCTCCTCGACCAGATCGTCATGTGCGAATGGCACCTTCGCCGCTTCGACTGGGTCGAGGGTTCCCTGTGGGACAACCTCTTCACTGCCAGCCCGCAGAACTTCGACGGATGCGCCTATGCCCTCCAGGAAGGCGACCAGACGTTCACCCGGCTCCAGCACCGCATCAACTCCACCCGCCGCGCCTTCCACACCGCGCTGAAAGAGCTGGAACGCCTCGAAGCCCGCGACCAGGATGTCGTCTTGGTCGGCCCCCACCCGGTCTCGCCCGTAACCCAAACGCCGGAAACCCAGTTACAAATCCTTGGGAGTCTCCGNNTTTTCGGTATCGGCGGGCCGGCAGCTGCAGTTGGCAGCACTCAAGGCCCCAAGTGAACAGTATTGGGGCTAGCGGGCCCTCCCCGCCCTCCGTCAGTGGATCAGCGGGGTCACCACGAAGCTCTTGATCTCTACGTAGCTGTGATCGCCTTGAACGATGAAGGGGCCGGGCTCGGCTTCGTCGGAGTTGGTGGCGATGGCGGTGAGCCCCTCGACCTCGACCTTGTCCAGGACCTTNNTATAGAGGGCGCCGGCGCCGTGAGTGTTGGGCGGCTGGCCGTAGTCCTCCAGGATCTGGATCTCGTAGCGCCCGCGAAGACCGACGCCGCTGTTGGAGTGTTCCACGATGCGGAAATCGACGTGCAGCTCGAAATTCCAGAACTTTTGTTCGGACAGGATGTCGGAAGTGGGCGGCGCGTTCCTCAGAACCCCGTCTTGAACCGTCCATTTCAGCGGCACGGCCGGGTTCAGCGCCTTCCAGCCGGTGATGTCTTTTCCATTGAAGAGCGCGATCGGCTGGCCCTTCTTCCAGGTGCCGTCGTCCTTGTCCTTGATCACCGGAGCCCGGACGCCCGTCCACTTGGTGGGTGGTCCGCCCTGGCCTTCCATCTCCAGGGATCCCTCCAGCTTTCCGCCGGTGAGGCGCGCCACGAATATCGAATTGCGGGGCGGGGGTTGGTTCGACTTTCGCGGCCGCGCTGGATCCGGCTTGGGAGCCAGGATGGTAAAATGCAGGTCGCCGTTTTGAACGCCGATGGTGTCGATCTTGTTCAGGTCGCCGCCATAAGCGCTCACGAATTTGCCGGCGGGATTCGACGTTCCGACGCCCGTCAGTTCGAGCCACCACGCCCGTGAGCCGGTTGCGGTGGTGATGTCCCATCTGCCGTTGTAGTCCTGGTCGGCTGAAAAAGCGGGACACGCCGCCAGTAGAGAAAGAATGAGTAGGGTACGCATCGCGTTCGGCCTATTAATGTAGCAAGTTGCAAGCAGCGCTGCTGGCGGACCGTGAGCGGAATCTCAATTTCCGGCGATCCTGGTTCCCTCTTACAATGGTGCTGATACTCTTATGGTCGAACAGCTCCACCCGGGTGTTTCCGCCCGAAACGCCCAGGTCTGCCTCTTTGATTTTGACGGCACCATCTCCCTCATTCGATCCGGCTGGATGGAGGTGATGATCCCCATGAGGGTGGAAACTCTCGCCGATCTCGATACCGGCGAGTCTGTGGAACAACTCCGTGCGATGGTCGAGGAGAGTGTCGGCCGCCTCACCGGGAAGCAGACCATCTACCAGATGATCGAGTTTGCCGATCAGGTCCGCGGCTATGGCGGCAAGCCCCTCGATCGGCTCGAGTACAAGCGCATCTACCTGGGGCGCCTCCACCGGAAAATCCGCCACCGCCTCGACGACCTCGCCCAAGGCGCCTCTCCCGAAAAGTACCTCGTCCCTGGCGCCCGCGCTCTCCTCGAAGCACTGCGGGCGCGCAGCTTGAAGCTGTACCTCGCCAGCGGCACCGATCAGGAGTTCATGCGCCACGAAGCGCGCCTCCTCGACGTCGACCGTTACTTCGATGGCGGCGTCTACGGCGCCCTCGACGATTACAAGAGTTTTTCCAAGAAGATCCTGATCCAGCGTGTCATCGCCAGCGCCGAATGCCGCGGCGACCAGATTTCCAAATGGAAAGTAAATATCCCGTCTTCGACCGCTCGCGCCTGGTTGTCAAACCGCTGGCCGAGCGCGTCCATGATCTCGCCGTGGATCATTGGCTGGCCCTCGACGAAGCGCCGGTCCTCTATACCCACCCGCGACTCGCCGAAGTGGCCGCCCGGGTGGTCGCCGCGCGCCAGCGTTCTGAGATCCTGTGATCGGGCCGTTGGCGGGCTAACCCCATCGCGCGAGGTTACCGATGCCGTGTATGCCGGCCAATTGTCGGCGCCAGCGCCAAGTCGTCGCGCTGGCCGGGCGCGACCGCACATGCACTTTACTGCATAGTTATCATAGTGCATACTGAAAAGGTGAACTGGGAAGTCGATCTACATGACGATTTCGTTCCCGAGTACAGAGACCTGCAAGACGAGGTTCAGGATGAGCTATTGGCCCTCGTCGAACTGCTTGAGATGTTCGGCCCGCAACTGGGGCGGCCACGCGCGGACACTCTCAACGGCTCGCATCACCCGAATATGAAGGAGTTGAGGTTTGCCGCGGCCGGTGGCGTCTGGCGTGTAGCGTTCGCTTTCGACCCTAAGCGCAAGGCCATCCTCCTGGTGGCCGGGGACAAGTCGGGTGGCAGCGAGAAGCGGTTTTACCGCCGCCTGATCGAGGTGGCGGACGCACGTTTTGACGCTCACTTGGCCCAGCTCGGAAATCGGAACGAGAAGAAAGGGAGACAGCGACCATGACAAATCTCGAACGGGTCCGGAAGGAACTAAGCCCTGCCCGCCACAAGCGAGTGAAGGCCCGCGTTGCACAACTCATTGCCGAGGAAATGACCCTGCAGCAACTTCGCCGTGCCCGTAAGATCACACAGGTACGCATGGCCCAGGAACTGGGCATTGGGCAGGACGGCGTTTCCAAACTCGAAAAGCGCGCCGACCTGATGATCTCCACTCTGCGGAAGACCGTTGAAGCCATGGGTGGAAACCTGTCGCTTGTCGCGGAATTCCCCGACCGCGAGCCGGTCGTGTTGTCAGGCATTGCCGAAGTCTAGCGGGATCGGACGGTTCCGCCAGGCGCAATAGGTTCGTGGTCTTCGATCACGCTCTGGAGATAAGCGTCGAGCGGGATACTCTTCGCTGCAAGCCTGTGCAACCCGGGAAGCTTCGATTTCTTCTCGCGTTCGGCGCGCGCCGGACTGTGGCCTACTTCGTGGGTGTTCTCCATGTATAGGGAAGACTTTGTCTTCGTCTCCTGTTTCACAAAACGGAGCAGACAATTGGGGGCGGGAACGACCGCACGAGTGGAGCCCGAGACTCTCGTGACGGCAAACTGGAACTGACTGAAGCGCCCGGCCCCCTCGGAATTTCTCGAAAATCACCCCCCTTTCCGCCCGAATGGCCTTATTCTGTGGATGTGCTACTCCCTCACTTGCCAGAACTCATGCTCCTCGGAGCCATCCTCCTTTACCCCGGCGGCAGCCCCGGCGCAAGCTCCCAGACCGGCTATTGGCCGGCACGCCACTGGCGGACGGCCCAGCCAGAATCGCAGGGGGTGGATTCTCCTCACGGCCGCCATCGACCAGGTGATCGAGCAGCGGCTGGGAGTTCACAGCCTCCTCGTGATTCGCCACGGATATGCCGTTCTCCACGCCGATTTCTATCCGTACAGCTCGGACACGCTCCACGACCTGGCATCCGTGACCAAGAGCATTACCTCGGCCCTGGCCGGCATCGCGGTGGGTCGGGGCCTCGTCCGGATGGACCAGCCGCTGCTCTCCTTCTTCCCCGCCGAACGCCCCGCCAATCCGGATCCGCGCGCGCAGCGGATCACCGTGGGCGACGTGGTCCACATGGAATCCGGCTTGGATTGCGGATACGCTCCCGGCGAACGGGAACTCGAGCAGATGAAGCGGTCGCCGGACTTCGTGCGCTTCGCGCTGTCGCTCCCGCAACGCCGCGACCCGGGCACGCACGCCTCCTACTGTAGTCCCGAATACCACCTGCTGGGTTCCCTGGTGGCCGCGGCCGCCCATCAATCGGAACTCGATTTTGCCCGCCGGAGCCTGTTCGGACCGTTGAGAATCCGCACCGTAGTCTGGGCGTCCGACGCGCAGGGCCGCACCCACGGCTGGGGCGACAGCCACCTCTTCCCGGAAGACGCGGCCAAAATCGGCTATCTCTACCTGCACGGCGGCCAATGGGAAGGCCGCCAGGTCGTGCCCCGCGACTGGGTGGCGGCCTCGCTCGTTCCTCCCCCCGGTGGCGGCGGCGATCCAGGAGGCCTCGGCTACCTCTGGCACGTAGTCCGGGGACCCGAGGGATTCCAGTTCGGCGGCGAAGGGCGCGGTGGCCAAAGCCTGATCGTGTGGCCGGATCTGGATACCGTGGTGGTGATCCTGGCGGGTGGCAATCCGGGACGGATCGCCGGCGCCATCCGCCAAGCCATCCAATCCGACCGGCCCCTCGCTCCCAATCCCGAAGCCTACGGCCGCATGCGGGCGCGCGCCGCGCAGGCAGCCCAGCAGCCCCAACCGCAGCCGGCGTCCGAAATGCCGGTTATGGCCGCCGGGATTTCAGGAGTGGTCTACGACTTCCCGGTCAACGCCTCCCGCCTGGACGCCCTCTCGCTGGAGTTTCGCGCCCCAGGCGAGGCCCGCGTCATGGTGAAGTACCAGGGCGAGAACCTTACTATCCCGGTAGGTCTGGACGGCCGCTACCGCCGGGGTCCCTACGGCCCGTTCCACCTGCTGGCCGGCGCCATGGGCAAATGGACCTCCCCGAACGAGTTCCTGCTGGACCTGAATCTGATCGCCAACATCAACCACTACACGCTGCGCCTGCGTTTCGAAGGGGACCATCTCGAAATGACCGCCGACGAAGCCTCCGGCCTGATTCGCGACGGCCGTGTCACCGGCACTCGCCGGCCACCCGCCGGCACGCGCGCCGCTACGCGCCCAGCCGCGCGGCGCTCCAGTTCATCCAGCCTGTGGAGCAGATCGCACCGTGGGGCGGAAAGATTCTCGACTTCGGCGCGGGCCAAAACCCACAGCAAATGCTCCGCCGCCTGAACGACCTGGGCCGGCATCGGTCATTCCGCGTGTGAAGCCCCGCTTTCTCGCCGGAGGTTTCCCGCCGTGGACTTAATTCATAACGGCTCACACCCACTCGAAGACGGTGGCGATCTGCTCCAGCCGGCATACCTGGGTTTTGGTTCTGGCTTCGCGGAGCGCGGCCCAGTTGCGATACGTCACGCGGTGGGGCAGTGGCTGGTAGTACGGCGCTCCGGCTCCGGCCTTCACCAGGAATGGCCGCAGAAGACGGACCAATTCGTCGATGGCGTAGAGTTGTCCGATAGCTGCCGCGGTGGCTACGTTGTGGACGACAACGCCGGTATCGGGGGGCGAGTTAAAGTTGGTGGAGAGCAGGTCGATGTTGCCCTCCCTGCTTTGCGAGCATTCGAGAAAAGCCGCGGCCAGGCGGATCCGCTCCAGGAGGATTTTGTCGCCGTGAAACTTCGATTGCGGATGCGCCAAAGAAGCGGATAGTGTGTCGATCAGGCTGCCGGCCGCAGGTTTCCAACCTGCCCCACGAGCGATAAGACTGCTTCGCGGATCAGTAACCGCGCTCTTTGTCGACCACGTTCACCAGCGGCAAGCCGTGCGTGTAACGGCGGACGTTCTCGGCGAGCAGCCCCATGTGACGGATCTGGCGTTCTGGCGAGAATCCACCGCTGTGTTGAGTGAATATCATGTTCGGGCATCCCCAGAGAACGCCAGTGGGTGGATACGGCTCGACGGGCCCTGGGTCCGAGCCGGCGCCGGCGATGCGGCCTTCCTTCAGGGCGGAGGCGAGCGCGTTCTCGTCCATTAGCGGTCCGCGGGAGATGTTGATGAAGTACGCCGTCTTCTTCATGGCGCGGAACACCTTATCGCCGATCATCCCCCGGCTCACCGGTGTGGAGGGACACGCGCAAACCAGTACGTCCACCTGCGGGGTCATCTCCATAAGCCACTCCGGCTCGCGTAGCGTGTCGACGAAGACCGGTTTGGCCATCGGTTTGATATCCACGGCCAGGATTTTCATGTCGAAGCCGTAGTGTGCGATTTTAGCAGTGGCCTGCCCCAGGCCGCCCAGGGCCACGACGCCCATGGTCTTGCCCTGAATCTCGACCAAATCCCGCACGGGCTTCCACTCCTTCCTGTCGTACAGGGGAACGTAGTACTTCTGGATCCCGCGCGTAAGGGCCAAGAGCATCGCCATGGCTGTCTCGCCGAGGGCCGGCGCGTACATCCGCGCCATGTTGGTCATGGCACAAGGATGGGCGACCAGCTCTGGAAACATCTCCCTCTCCAGTCCGGCTTCCAAGTTCTGGACCCACTTCAAGTTCTTGGCCTTGGCCAGCGAGGCCGCGTTGAGCTGGCCGAAAACGACATCGCACTCGGGCAGCAGCTTGTTCATTTCGTCCTGGGTGGCGGGCATGAAGATCTCAACGTTGTTCTTGCCCGCGGCCTTGAGCTGTTCCATTTCCGCCGGCGTGAAGCCGGCTGAGGGTCCGACACGTGTACACAATATCCGGATCCTGGTGGGTGGCGGATCGAATATCCTAATTCTGTCCGACGTGTCCGCGGCAAGCAGGGCGGGCATCGCCGGGGCTGCAGCCGCGGCTGCCATGAACAACCTTCGAGATACCGAATTATCGGTCATAATCTTCTCCTTCTCTTTACATCGGTCGCGGTTTCCACGACTTCCCAAAGTAGCAATTCCGGGAGCACCGTGTCGAGCGCCTGGCCCCATCGCATCAGGCCGCATACGGGGAAAAAGGGGACACCATCGATCATCGGCTTCGGAACTCGACTATAATTATGTTCCGATGGCTAATGAGCTGAATCAGAGTGCCGCTCAGTTTGCTAAACAACTTGGCGGCTATCGGGCATCGCTAGGGTTGCCCTCCTCCAACGTCCTGGCTGCTACGGCGGAACCGAGGAAGGTCATTCGAACCATCCTGCTTTCGGGGACATTGCTGTTGACAGGCTCGATGGCGCCAGCTTTTGCGCAGTTGGCGGCCGGAGGCGTGGAGCTTCCGCCCAATTACAATACTTTCCAGCCGCCCGCGGTGGGCGGTACCTATGTCGATCCAGTCTTCGGCTCGACGGTCAAGCGGATATCGAATGCCCTGGGTACGCCAGACGCCGGCAGCGGCGGCAACCTGACGTGGATCACGGACGAGTATTCGACCATGAGCCCGTTCAACAGCGACAATTCCAGGATTCTTCTGGTGCACCAGAGCTACTTCGGACTCTACGATGGAACCGGCGTCTATCTTCGCGATCTTCCGCTCGAGATCAACTCGTCCAGCGAGCCGAGGTGGTCGAGGAAGGACAATCACACGATTTACTACGTTCACGGCAACCAGTTCAAGACCTACGACATCTCCAGCGGCGCCATGAATATCGTGCACACGTTCGGCGAATACTCCGCCATCAGCGGCATGGGCGAATCCGATATTTCTTTCGATGGGGACCACTTTGTTTTCGCCGGGGACCGCCGGTACGTCTTCGTGTATCGGATAAGCACGGACACGAAATCTCCGGTATTCGCTACGGGAGGGAACGCTTTCGATAGCCTCTATATCACGCCCAACAACAATGTGATCGTTAGCTGGATCGAGAGCGGCACCGTCCGCTACACCGGCCAGGAGTTGTTTGATGCCAACATGAACTTCTTGAGGCAGGTTGGGCGTGCCGATGGCCACAAGGATGTCACTCTGGACACCGGCGGCAATGAAGTTCTGGTCTGGACCAACTCCAACGATCCGCAGCCGATCTGCAACAACGGCATCGTGAAGATTCGGCTTGCCGACGGACAACAAACCTGCCTGGCCTCGTTCGATTGGAGCCTGGCAGTGGACATTTCCGCCCCGGACAACAGCGGCTTTGTATATGTGGACACCTACGCCCCAAGCAATCCCAACCCACCGACTGGATGGGTGGCATATACCAACGAGCTGCTGCGGATCAAGCTGGATGGTTCGCAGGTGCTTCGGTTGGCCCATCACCGCAGCCGCCCGTTCCAAACCAACACCTACAATTGGCAGCCGCGGATGTCCAGCAGTCGCGACGGCAGCCTGGTGGTCTACAACAGCGACTACGATTTGCAGGCGATCGACGGATATGCGGATCAATACAGCGACGTCTACCTGATCGCTCCCACAACCACCACCACAACCACGGTGGTTCGCTACGAGCAGAACGATCCGGCGGTCCAGCTCACGGGGAACTGGTACCCGAATAACGGAGCGTTCAACAGCGGTGGTTCCGCAGTTCTGGCGATGGACCAGGGCAGCCAGGCCAGGTTCACCTTCAAGGGAACGGGCGTGCAGTGGATCGGTTTTCGCGATCCATGGTCGGGCATCGCGCAGGTCTATGTGGATGGCGTGCTGGAGGGTATGATCGACACGTACTCGGCCGACCAGCAGGCGCAGGCGGTGGTCTATTCGATAAGCGGTCTCAGCAATGCCAGTCATAGCCTGACGATCATGGTCACCGGGACACGCAATGCGAACTCCGGCGGAGCGTGGGTGTGGGTCGACGCCTTCGATGTGTCCATGCCTCCGGCGACGCAGTACAAGTTCACCAGCGGGACGAATCCGGCCAACGGCGGCACGATCACAGCCGGCGGGTGGCTGGACGCAGGGAGTGTGGTGGCAGTGCTGGCGACCCCGGCCGCGGCGTACAAGTTCGCCTACTTCTCGGGCGACCTCACTGGTTCTACCAACCCGCAAAGCCTCACCATGAATGGCCCCAAGAACGTGGTGGCGAACTTCCAAGCCCTGGCTCCCGTGCTGACGGCCGCGGTTGCGGCCAAGGCCAACGGGACAATCGTGGGACAGCGGGTCTGGACCATTCGCCTTTCGGATACCGGCGCCGGGCCTGCCTCGGGAGCTCAGATGACGGGCGTGACCCTGACGCAGGTGGCGGGAACGGCTTGCTCACCGGCGGCTTCCACGGTTTCCACGTTCCCGGTTGCCGTTGGCGACATCGCGGTAGGCGCTAACGCCACCGGCGCGGTGACCCTCGGTTTCGGCGGATGCCCCGATTCCACCGCGCGGTTTACGGCGAAAGTGAATTTCAGCGCCGATAGTGGAGCGTATACTGGTTCTACGACGATCAACAACCAACCCAAGTAGATCGAGAGGGGCGAGCGCTCATGAATCCGATTAACCGGCTTATGGTGGCGATGGCGGCCTTCACGGCAGCAGCGTCGGCGGGGCCCCTGCCGACTGTGTCATTCACTCTGGACCCCCCCACTGGTTACCTGGCGGGAGCGGCGGGTACGTCCGTCGGCTGGGGGTACACCATCAGCAGTACCAGCAACGACAGCCCTGCTTTTGTGTTTATCGAGAGCTTCTTATTTGGCGATGAGACGCCAGTTGGCGCCTTCCCCGCACCCGGCGTTCCGACCGGCGCGGCAACCGACGGTTCTCCGATCATCGTACCTTGGTTACTCAACACCTCCGGTCTGCAATATGACATCGATGCGGGGGCGTTGGTTGGGGCGGCGACCGAGGGTGTCATGACCCTGACGTACGACGTTTACTCCGACGCAGCGCAGAACAACCTGATCGACGGTGGCTCAGGGTTGACCATAAACGCTCAGTTTAACGGCGAGGATGTGAACGCGGAGGTGTTTGTGAACGGCCCTGCAGCCACAGTACCAGAACCTGGCGCGTTCACCCTGTTCGTCCTCGGCGCGGCCGCGTTGCTGCTTCGCGGAGTTGGTTGTCGATGTGGGGCAGGCTGGTAGCCTGCGGCGGGTTGGCAACCCGCGCGCCGCTTGACAAACTGCCCCACAAACGAACACATTCACGCAATCATGGCACTATATAGCCGTTGCTTCAATTTGCCGTGAGAGATGATCTCTCCTCGTTCGGCTTCAGCGGCGAAGATGCGGGCGGTGGTCTCTTCGTCGACTTCTTCTTCGGGAGCCTCTGCGAGGCAGCGGGCGAATTCCTCATCGCTGATGGGCTGGGGGGGGACCAAGAGCGTCAAGAGCGCGTGGACCTGCTGCGGAGGCAAGGCGTCAATGATCTCATGAAGCCGGTCCACGTCACTCATGATTCGCTCCATCGCCGGCGGTGCACGGCCACTCCGTCGAATCGGAAGCGGGAAGTGGTACGCCCGGGCGGATTCGAACCGCCGACCTTTTGCTCCGGAGGCAAACGCTCTATCCAGCTGAGCTACGGGCGCACATCACCGCACTGCACTTCAATTGTAGTCTGCGCCTTCCGAAGGCGTCAAACCGCCTCTCCCTGTGGTACGATGCGGTTACGGACCAATTCATCTCGCGGAGAGGTGGCTGAGTGGTCGAAAGCAGCGGTTTGCTAAACCGTCGTAGGGTCATAAGCTCTACCGGGGGTTCGAATCCCCCCCTCTCCGCCAGTCACCTGCCGCCTAACACCTCGCGGTAAACATCCCGGTCGACATTGCCGCCGCTCAACACGGCTGCGACCCGCTTGCCGCTCAATTGCCGACTCTCCTGGATGACGGCGGCGAGAGCGGCTGCGCCGGCTCCTTCGGCGATGTTGTGGGTGTCGTCGAACAGGATGCGCATGGCCATCGCGATTTCGTCATCCGTCACCATGACCACGCGAGCGACGTGCCGCCAGATGATCTCGAGGGCATCCGGGTCCGGCACGGAGCAAGCCACCCCGTCGGCGATTCTGGTTTCCGCCGGGCGCGCCACCGCGCGGCGCTCCACAAAGGACTCGTAATAAGCCGGGGCATGCCGAGAGACCACGCCGACGATATCGGTCTTCAGTCCCAGCGCTTCCCTCGCCGCCACCATCCCGCAGATTCCCGATCCCAATCCAATGGGCACGTAGGCCACATCGACAGCTTCCACGGCTGAAAACAATTCGACCGAATACGTGGCCACCCCCGCGACCAGACGCTCGTGAAAGGACGGCACGTAGTGCAGATCCTCTTGGCGGGCACGCCGCAGGGCTTCCTGGCGGGCTTCTTCGAAATCCGCGCCGTATTCCACGAGGGTCGCTCCGAGAGCGCGCATGGCACGGTTCTTGGATTCGCTGTTCCCCAAGGGAACGTATACGATGGCTTCCATGCTCTCGCGGCGCGCGGCGAATGCAACGGCCTGTCCGAAGTTTCCGCGCGTAGCCGCGACCACGCGCGTGATGCCCTGTCGCGAATGCTTGAGGTGCCGGAAGTAGGCCAGACCGCCCCTGATCTTGAACGATCCCACGGGCGTGTGATTCTCGTGCTTGAGCCACACCTCCGCGCCCAGACGCTGGTTCAGCAGGGGCCAGGTGTGTTGGAGCGTGGGCCGCATGGCCCCATGGACAATGCGACTCGCGCTTTCGATCTCGCTTCGGCCGGGCAGTTTCATGATGGGGGCGTCAGGCCGCGATTATCGCGCATAGCGGGCGCGCCAGGCAAGCGCCGCCTTTTGCTAGACTCGTAAGCTCATGAGCCAAGCTACAATGTTCCGCGTCTCAATCGGCCTGTTGGCGGCATCCCTGGTTTTCGCCCAGTCAACCACTCGGCGGCTGCTCAAGCTGGACGACATGCACAGCTTCCACGACGTGCGCGATCCGCAGATCTCGCCGGACGGGAAGTGGGTGGCGTACACCCTCAGCTCGATCGACGTGGCCGCTGACAAGAGCGATTCCGACGTGTGGATGGTGAGCTGGGATGGCACCCGGCAGGTGCGGCTCACATCCAGCCCCGAAAACGAGAATGCCCCTCGCTGGAGCCCCGACGGCCGCTATCTGTCTTTTCTTTCCGGACGCCCGGGCAAAGCCAAAGGCACGCAGGTGTGGCTGCTCGACCGGACGGGCGGAGAGGCGCAGCAGCTCACCGAAGTCAAGGGCAGGTTGTCCGCCTGCGAGTGGTCGCCGGATTCCAAACGGTTGCTCCTGGTGATGCAGGATCGCGACCCCAACGACCCTGCCGATGACGAGAAGCCCAACCCCGCTACGCCGCCCAAGCCCCCCAAGCCCATCGTGATCGAGTGCTACAAGTTCAAACAGGATATCGTTGGCTACCTGACGCAGCCGCCCGCCCGGCTCTACCTTTTCGACCTCACGGCGAAAAAGGCGGAGGCGCTGACAGCGGAAAGCCTCGAGACGGCATCGCCCAACTGGTCGCCCGACGGCCAGTCGATCGCCTTTTTGGGCAAAGAGGGGAAGGACGCGGACCGCTACGACACCTGGAACGTTTACGTGACCGAAGCGCGCGCCGGAGCCGCGCCCCGCCTGGTGACGCACTACGACGGCGTGCGGGCTTCGGCCTCGCGCGCGCGCCCCGAGTGGAGCCCCGATGGCACGCGGCTGGTTTATCAGCAAAGCTCCGGCGCAAAAGACAACGCCTACAACATGAGCCGCCTGGCGGTTGTGCCCGTGGCCGGCGGCGACCCGAAAATACTCGCCGGCATGCTCGATCGCGGGGTCTCGTCGCCGCGCTTCACCACCGATGGCTCCTCTATTTTGTTCCTGGTGGCGGATGACCGCTCGGAGTATCTGGCGCGTGTTCCGGCCAGCGGCGGGGAGGTCGAGAGGCTGGTCAAAGGGCCGGGCGCGATTTCGGCCGTGGCGCAGGGTATGGACGGGCGCCTCGCGGTGCTGGCTGCCGGCGACGCGGCCTCGGCCGAGGTCCATGCTCTCGAGAACGGCGTCCTGCGCCCGCTCACTCACCACAATGACGCCTTGCTCGGCGAGCTCAAGCTGGGCGCCACCGAGGAGTTCAGTTGCAAAGCGAAAGACGGCAACGAAGTGCATGGATTGCTGGTGAAGCCGCCCGACTACGAGCCGGGCCGGAAGTATCCCACGCTGCTGCGCATCCACGGCGGACCCAACGGGCAGGACTCGCACGCCTTCAGTTTCGAGCGGCAGATGTTCGCCGCCAGCGGCTACGTTGTAGTGAACGTGAACTATCGCGGCAGTTCGGGCCGCGGCGAAAAGTACCAGACGGCGATCTCGGCCGACTGGGGCAACAAGGAGGTTCTCGACCTGCTGGCGGCCATGGACTATGTGGTCGGGATCGGGCTGGCCGATGCCAATCGTCTGGGCGTGGGCGGCTGGAGCTACGGCGGCATCCTCACCGACGCCGTCATCGCCAAGGACCATCGTTTCAAGGCCGCCACCAGCGGCGCCGGCACGGCCTTTCCCATCGCGCTCTACGGAGTGGACCAGTATATTATTCAGTACGACGAAGAGATCGGCCCACCCTGGAAGGTCGGCCTCGAGCCGTGGATCAGGATCTCCTATCCGTTCCTGCACGCCGACCAGATCTCCACGCCCACGCTCTTCCTCGGCGGAGAGCACGACTTCAATGTGCCGCTGGTGGGCGGCGAGCAGATGTACGAGGCGCTACGCAGCCTGGGCGTGCCCACCCAACTGGTAATCTATCCCGGTCAGAACCACGGCATCGCGCGGCCGAGCTACCAGAAGGACCGCATGGAGCGTTACCTGGCCTGGTACGCGAAGTATCTGAAGCCGCCGGAGACGCCAGCGGCGAAGTAGCGCGGGTGGGGCAGGCGGTGCTCGCCCCTTGCCCGGCTATGTGAAAATAGTAGTTTCGTGATAGTCATCGACGGCATCTATTACGCGGCCGCTCTGGCCGGCGCGGGGGTCATCGTCCGCTGGCTGGCCGGCCCCTGGTTCGCCGCGCCGCTGTGGCTCCTGGCGGCCTACTGCCTTTATTTCTTCCGCGACCCCAACCGTTCCATTCCCGCCGGCCCCGTGGCTGTCGCCCCCGCCGACGGCAAAGTGGTCGCGGTGAAGCCCGAAGGCCCCGCCATCAACCGTGTCAGCATCTTCTTAAACATTTTCGACGTTCACGTCAACCGTGCTCCTGTCGGCGGCACAATCGCCGCGGTCGAGTATCACCAGGGGCGGTTTCACGTGGCCAGCCGCGAAGCGTGTTCCACCCAAAACGAGCAGAACATCGTCACCGTCGAGGGATCGGGCTCCCGAGTGGTTTTCAAGCAGATCGCCGGCCTGATCGCGCGCCGCATCGTCTTCAACAAGAAGCCCGGCGACCGCGTTTCCACGGGCGAACGAGTGGGCCTCATCAAGTTCGGTTCGCGCGTCGACGTGCTGTTCGGCCCCGAATGGGAAATCGCGGTGCGGCCCGGCATGCGCGTGGCCGCCGGATCGAGCGTCATCGCACGCCGCCGGGAGGGAGGGCAGACACATGGGAATTAGAGACCGGCTGATCGACCCGCGGTCCCCCGACCGCCGGCCCCGGAGGGTGGCTTACGCGCTCCCCACGCTGTTCACGGCGGGCAATATCTTCCTCGGCTATCTCTCCATCTTGCGTTCCTTCAATGGAGCGATGCTGGCCGGATCCGGCGCTGCCGGCGCGTCGGAGCATTTCACCATTGCCGCTGAAGCCATTGGCGCCGCCGTGTTCCTGGATGGCCTGGACGGCCGCATCGCCCGCATGACCAATACCACCAGCGATTTCGGCCGCGAGATGGATTCGCTCGCCGACGTCGTCAGCTTCGGCATTGCGCCCGCCGTCCTGGCCTTCGCCTGGGGCGTGCAGTTTGTCGACGCTTCCATCGCCGAGGGCATCCGCAGCCATCTCTTCAGGGCCGGCTATTTCATCGCGTTTCTTTTTTTGCTGTGCGGCGCCGCCCGCCTGGCGCGCTTCAACGTTCAGAAGAATCCCGTTCCCAAGAACCCCGGCAATCCCCACCGCAAGTACTTCGTCGGCCTGCCCATCCCCGCCGCGGCCGGCATGGTGTGCGCGGTGGTTTTCGCCGTCGGCGGCCGGCCGCTGGCCTGGTGGCCCCTTTCCGTGGTTTGGCTGGCGTTGCTCCTGCTGCTGGGCTTCCTGATGGTGTGCACCTGGCGTTACTACAGCTTCAAAGGCATCAACCTCAGCAAGCCCTACACTCCTCTGCTTTTCGTCTTGGTGGGCGGGCTGATTTACGGCATTTGGAACTGGCCGCAACCCGTGCTTCTGGCCATGGCCGTCGCCTACGTCGCGAGCGGCATCGCGATCCGTATCGGCGGCATCGTTCGCCGCCGTCTCAGGCGCGCGCGATGACCTTCGCGCTGATCGGCAGCGAATCTCTCCTCGGCCGCGAAATCCGCGACATCGCCGCCACCACCTCGCCCGCTCTCGAACTCCACCTGATTGCCGCCCTCGGCGAGCAGCCCGGCAAACTCACGCTGGTTGGCGACGAGCCTGCCCTCGTCGGCGGTCTCAACGCCGAGAGCCTCGCCGGCGCGCGCGCCGTCTTCCTGGCTGGATCCGCGGAATCGAGCCGCCAAGCGCTCGAGATTCTGGACCAGCAACCCGGCGCTGCCATCATCGACCTGACCGGCGCCGCCGAGGGACGCCCCGACGCCCACCTGCGCGCGCCGCTGGTCGAACCCGAACGAGAGGTCGAAGAACACGGCGTTGCCGCTGTGCACTTGATCGCGCATCCCGCCGCCATCGCTCTCGCGATGTTTCTCCGCCGGCTCCAGGCGCACGATCCCATCCGCCGCTCCGTCATCCAGGTCTTCGCTCCCGCCAGCGAGCACGGCATGGCCGGCGTGCAAGAACTCCAGCAGCAGACCATCAGCCTGCTCTCGTTCAAGACCCTCCCGCGGGCCATCTTCGACACGCAGATCGGCTTCAACCTGCTCGCCCAGTATGGCGAAGAGGCCCCCACCGCGCTCGACGATTCCGAGTTGCGCATCGAACACCACCTGGCCGCGCTGCTCGGCCTGCCCGGCGAGGGCGAAGGCGCGCCCATGCCGTCGCTGCGCCTGGTGCAGGCGCCGGTCTTCCATGGCTACAGCTTCTCCGCATGGGTGGAATTCGACGGCAACCCCGGCGTCGAAGCGCTGGAGAGCGGCCTGGCGACCGGTTCCATCGAAGTGCGGGGAAGTGAGTTCGAGCCGCCCACCAACGTCGGCCAGGCAGGCCAGGGTGGCATCGCCGTGGGCGCTATCGCGTCCGACCGTAACAATCCCGAAGCCTGCTGGTTCTGGCTGGTGGCGGACAACCTCCGTTTGGCCGCCGAAAACGCCGTCGCTCTAGCGCGGCAACTCACATGACCAAACTCGTTCCGCTTGCCATCGCGTTCACTGGAGCGCTTCTTGCGCCCGGCTGCGGCTATCGCGTTTCCGGCCACGCCGATCTGATGCCGAAGAACATCAAGACCATCGCCATCCCGGCGTTCGGCAACATCACCACGCGCTACCAGCTCGCCCGCCTGCTGCCCGCGGACATCACCCGCGAGTTCCTCTCTCGAACACACTACGCCATCGTGGCGGACCCCAACCAGGCCGACGCCGTGTTGGCCGGCACGGTGACCAACTTCGCCTTCTACCCCACGGTGAACGATCCTGTTTCCGGCCGCGCCACGGCCGCGCAAGCCGTGGTCACCCTGCGTCTGACCCTGACCAACCGCGCGACCGGAGCGGCCCTGTTCTCGCGCCCGGGCGCCGAATTCCGCGAGCGCTACGAGATCTCCATCGACCCCACGGCCTATTTCGACGAAAGCGGAACCGCCATGCAGCGTCTCAGCCGCGACGTCGCCCGCAGCGTCGTCGCCGCCATTCTGGAGGGGTTCTAAACGTGATCCCCGGGCAGTTTCTTTCCAGGGTGAAGAAGGGCCCGATGCCCGCCGCCGTCCTGCTGCTCGGCCCTGAAGCCTACCAGCGCCTCCGTCTCAAAGAAGCGCTCTTTACGACGGTGCCCGAAGGCGCCGTCACGGAGCACGACCTCTCGCGGATGGGTCTCGCCGAAGTCCTCGACGACGCCCGCGGGCTCTCCCTGTTTGCCGCCGAGCGTCTCATCTGGGTCCTCAACGCCGAAGCCGCCCTGCCGCGCGGCCGGTCCGAGGAAGATTCCGAAGGCGAGTATGCTTCCGGCGATGCCACCCCGCTGGTTGAGTATATGAAGGACCCCACGCCCGGTGTTCTGCTGGTCCTCGAAGCCATCCGCTACGATTTCGAAGGCGCCGACAAGCGCAAGCAGGAGCGCGTCCGCAAGTTCTACAGCGCCATCCCCGACCTCGTCGAGCTGCGCCGGTTCCCGAGCCACGAGGCCCGCGCCGAAGCCGAGGCGCTGGCGCGGCGCGCCGGTTTCCGCATCGATCCCGCGGCGCTCGATCTCCTCGTCGAGGCCCTCGGCGCCGACGTCGCCCGCATCGCCGTCGAGATTGAAAAACTGTCGCTGTACGCCGGAAGCCGCGTGGTGGGAGTCGAGGATATCGCCGCCCTGGTGCCGGATGCGCGCTCGACCACCATCTTCGCCCTGGTGAACGCGCTGGGCCGCCGCGACCGCGCCCGCGCCCTCGAGTTCCTGGACACCTTGACGAGGGAAGGCGAGTACCTCCCGCTCGCGCTGGCATTCCTCTCCACGCAATTCCGCATGGCGCTGGTGGCTCGCGAAGCCGGCCTGAAGAGCTCGCAGCAGGTTGTGGGACACTTCTCGCGCCTGGGTGTGCCGATGTGGGGATCGCGCGCCGAGCAGGTCTGCCAGACGGCAGCCAGATTCAACCAACCGCAACTGGAGCGCGCCATGAGCCTGATCTACGACGCCGACAAAGGCCTCCGCGACGCCCGGCCGGACGACCGGATCGTCATGGAGCGGTTCATTTTGCAGTTGGTGGGGTAAGCCTTCCGTTCCGGCCGTCTTACGCCGGCAGGGCCTTCACTCTTTGTTGCAGCTTCGACTTGTACCGCGCCGCGGTATTCATCTTGATGATCCCGCTTTTCGCGGAACGGTCGATAATCGAAAAGGTCTTCGGGAGCAGTTCCGCCGCGGCCTTGGCATCTTTGCCGAGGATCGCGCGCCGCATCGCGCGGATCTGGTGACGCAGGCGGGTCTTGCTCTTCCGGTTGTATTCCGTGCGCCGTTCGGTCTGGCGCACCCGCTTGAGCGCGGAATAAGTGTTTGCCATCTTTGCTAAATCTAATCCTTACAAAGCGTTCGAGCTTTTAGAATAGCGCACCCGGCGGCTTCCCGGCAACCGGTACGGTCTGCGAGCAGCTTGCTCGTTGTTAAAATGGCGATGGCGGCAGTGGCGGCATGCATTCGTGAGGAAACGAGCCAGACGTGGAACCAAGGTTCACCCCGGGCCGGCGGAAGGGAAGGCGTCCGCCCCGGCTCGCGAGCGCAATCGAGCGCGCGTGCTGTGCGTCTATCTGCTGCTGTTTCTCGCTACCTTGGCAGTGTACAGCCAGGTCCGGCATTTTGATTTTGTCAACTTCGACGATCCGGAGTACATCGGCGAAAACAACCACGTGCGTGCCGGACTGACGTGGAACGGCCTGGTTTGGGCGTTCACTTCCTACGACGCCGCCAACTGGTTTCCGCTGACATGGCTTTCTCACATGGCGGCTTATCAGTTTTTCGGCCTGCGCAGCGGGTGGCATCACCTGACCAATGTGCTGTTTCACGCTCTGGCCACTCTGCTTCTGTTCGCCGCCCTGAAACGGATGACCGGAGCCCTCTGGCGTAGCGCGTTTGTGGCCTTTCTGTTCGCTCTGCATCCCCTGCAT
The DNA here is from genome assembly GCA_003170915.1 of Bryobacterales bacterium. GTDB lineage: Bacteria > Acidobacteriota > Terriglobia > Bryobacterales > Bryobacteraceae > Fen-178. Next base: position 24,908 of record PMYB01000097.1, read on the forward strand.
GTCGAATCCGTAGCTTGGATCGCGGAGAGAAAGGATGTTCTCTGCGCATTTTTCTGGTTCCTGACGCTATGGTGTTACGCGCGTTATGCGCAACAGCCCGGCCTGGGCCGGTATTTGCTGGTCTTGCTCGGATTCTGTTGCGGGCTGATGGCCAAGCCGATGATCGTCACGCTGCCATTTGTGCTGCTGCTGTTGGATGTATGGCCGCTCCGCCGCGCCAATCGTCTCGCCATTCTCTGGGAAAAGTTGCCGCTTTTCGCGCTTGCGGCCGGCGTGTCTCTGGCTACGTACGTGGCGCAACAACGCGGGCACGCCGTCCGATTGCTTAGTTCATTGCCCGCCGGCTTGCGGGTTGCGAATGCGCTGGCGACTTACATTGTGTACATGGCCAGGACGTTCTGGCCCACGAAACTGGCCGTATTTTACCCATATTCCCATGAGCTGCCTGTATGGCGCGCGGTGGCGGCCGGCGTGGCGCTGGCGGGCATCACGGTCCTGGTGCTCCGGTGGTTTCGCCCTTACCCTTATCTTGCGGTCGGATGGTTCTGGTATCTCGGGACTCTTGTGCCAGTGATCGGGTTTGTCCAGGTGGGAGGGCAGTCCTCGGCGGATCGGTACACTTACCTGCCGATGGTGGGGCTTACCATCATGCTGAGTTGGGGGGCGGCGGACTTTCTTAAGCGGTATCCACGCGCGAGGACCGTGGCCGCCGTCTCGGCGGTCGCCGCCTGTTCGGCCTGCTTGGTACTGACCTGGCTCCAGTTGCGATACTGGGCCAATAGCGGGGCGCTTTTTGAGCACGCCGTGGAGGTCACGACCGGCAACCACATCGCCCAGAATAATTTGGCGGATTACTATCTGACGCAAATGCGAAATGAAGAAGCCTGGGGCCACGTAATCCAGGCGCTCCGCATCAAGCCCGATTACCCGGAGGCACATGTGAATCTGGCGACGATCCTCAGACGGCAGGGGCAGGCCGGCGAGTCCGAGCGGGAATATCGGGTAGCGCTGAGTCTCCAGCCGGACAACGTGGAAACGCATTCCGGATATGGGGCGCTTTTGGTCGGCCAGGGCCGCGCCAACGAAGCGCTGCGAGAGTTTTGGGAAGTGGTCCAACTCAGGCCGGAGTATGCCGAGGGGCACTATGACCTGGGAAGGATGTTTGCCGCGGTGGGACGCACGGACGAAGCGATGGCCCAGTTTTCCGAAGCGATCCGGCTACGGCCCGGCCACGCCGAGGCTCACCATAGCCTGGGATTCGCCCTGGCGAGCCGGGGAAGACTGAACGAAGCGCTTGCCCAGTTCAGCGCCGAGGCTCGGTTAAAGCCCACGGATGCGAGTGTGCACAACAATCTGGGCATGTTACTTGCTGGCGCGGGGCGGCTCGACGAAGCGATTGCGCAGTTTTCGGAGGCCCTTCGGATCAAACCGGACTTCGAGGCCGCTCGCAAGAGCCTGGAAACCACATTGGCGCGACGAGGCCGAGGGGTCAGTCCTTGACGCCGAGACTTTTCAGCGCAGCCTGGGCGGGCTCATTCCCGGCGGCGGCTGCCTTGCGATACCAGATGATGGCCTGGCCGCGGTCCGCGGCCATCCCGAGTCCACCCTCCCACAGTACGCCGACGTTGTACATCGCCGTGTCGTTGCCCGCATCCGCCGCTCTCCGGTACCAACTCATGGACTCGGCGTAATCCACCGGGACGCCGCGACCCTGCTGGTACAACACGCCGATGGCGTTGGCGGCGGTGATATCCCCGGCGCCCGCCGCCCTGCGGAACCATTTCATAGCTTCGGCATAGTTCACGGGCAGTCCCAGACCATCGCGGCATAGCACGCCTGCGTTGAACATCGCCTCGGCGTTGCCGAAAGACGCGGCTTTGCCGAACCAGGTCATGGCCTCGCTGTAGCTTTTCGGCAGGCCTAGCCCTTGGAGGTACAAGAGGCCAATGTTGCACATGGCCTGACTGTTTCCAGCATCCGCCGCGTGGCGGAACCAAGCCATGGCCGACGCGTAGTCCACAGCCACGCCGCGGCCGGTTCCATACATCACGCCGAGGTACATCATGGCATCCACGTCACCCATCACCGCGGCCTGCCGGAAAACTCCCAAGGCCACGGTATCGTTCCGGGCATCGTACGCCTGCACTCCGCGAGCCATCAGGGCTTTGGTATTGGGTGCGGTTTCGGATGGAACCGTGGGAGGCCCGAATTGAGCGCCGAGCACCCCGGCTGCGACGGTGACGACCCACAGAAGTCGGGCGGCAGAACCCATCCGACCATTATGACGTTCCACCGGCTGGCTGGGTTGCGTGGCCCCCGGCCAACACCTTCTTCACCACTTCCCTGGCCACCGCCGCGGTATTCGCGTGAATCGTGATGGTGTCTTCCACGTTCTCCGCGTACCCGCCCGCCAGCACCACGGCCACCGGAATGCGGCGAGCGAGCGCCGTCCAAATCACCAGCCGGTCCCGCTCCATCAACCCATCAAACGTGAGCGACAATCCGCCCAACTGGTCGGCATAGAATGGATCCGCGCCCGCCACGTACATGACCAGCTCCGGCTTGAACATGGCCAGCGCCGCGCGGTACCCGTCCCCCAGCCGGTGGAGATACTCGGCATCGCCAACCCCGTCGGCCAGATGAATGTCCAGGCTGGAGGGAGGCTTCTCGGTCGGATAATTCTTGAACTGGTGAATGGAGAGCGTGAAAACCGAATGGTCGCCGGCGAAAATCGTCGCGGTGCCGTTGCCGTGGTGGACATCGCAATCCACCACCATGGCGCGCCGGATGGCGCCGTCGCGCTGCAACCGCCGGATGGCCACCGCCACATCGTTGATGGCGCAGAACCCCTCGCCGTGGTCCGGGAAGGCGTGATGGAATCCGCCGCCTACATTGAACCCCACGCCCGATTCGAGCGCCAGGCGCGACGCCAGTATGGTGCCGCCCGCCGCCAGCCAGAACGCCTCCACCATCTGCCGGGAATAAGGAATCTCCAGGCGCAGAATATCCTGGTAGGTGAGAGTGCCGCTGCGGAGTTTGGCAACCCATTGGGGATCGTGCACCAGCAGGATATCCTCGTCCGCCGCCGGCTCCGGCGCCGCGAAATCCTCGGCTGTTGCGAACCGCGTGCGGATCAGCCGGTCGTGCAGCCAAGCGTATTTTTTCGAGGGGAAGACGTGGCTTCCGAGGTGTAAGTCGTACTGTTCGTGATACACCAGCCGGAACGGCAGCATGGCATTACGCCGTCTCCGACTGCAAGGCCGTCACCACCGCCACATTGAAAATGTCTTCCGCCGAGCAGCCTCGGGAAAGGTCGTTGGCGGGCATCGCCAGCCCCTGCAGGATCGGCCCCATGGCCGCCGCGCCGCCCAGCCGCTCCAGCAACTTGTACCCGATGTTGCCCGCGGCCAGGTTCGGAAAGATGAGCGTGTTGGCGCGCCCCGCTACCTTCGATCCCGGGGCTTTCGATTGGCCCACCAGGGCCGACACAGCGGCGTCGACCTGCAGTTCGCCGTCCACCTTCAGATCCGGCTCGCGCACCCTCAACATCTCCAGCGCTTCCAGCACCATGTCCACTTGCGGGTGCCTGGCGCTGCCTTTGGTGGAGAAGCTGAGCAGGGCCACCACCGGCTCGGCATTGAGCAGCACGCGCGTGCTCTCGGCGGTGGCGATGGCGATATCGGCAAGCTGCATGGACGTGGGATCGATCACCACCGCGCAATCCGCGAACGCCATCAGCCCGTTGTGTCCCTGCGAGCGGTCCTGGAGGGCCATGATGAAGACGCTCGATACCAGCCTCGCGCGTGGGTGCGGCCCTACGCAGTGGAGCGCCGCGCGCACCGTTTCCGCCGTGCTGTTAGCCGCCCCGCCCACGGTCCCGTCGGCGTCGCCCGCCGCGACCATCAGGGCGGCGAAGTACAGCGGTTTCCTGGCGATTTGCGCCGCCTCGACTTGGGTGACGCCTTTGGCGCGCCGGCGCTCGTAGTACAGCGCCGCGTATTTGCCGAGCAACGGGGAATTCGGCGGGTCGGCGAAGGCCACGCCCTCCGGCGCGTGGTCGGGCTGGCGGCCGATCAGCACCGGCTTCACCACGCCCTCGCGGGCCAGCCGCGCCGCGGCCTCGAGCACGCGCGCGTCGCCTCCCTCCGGGAATGCGATGGTCTTCTTCAGCTTGCGGGCCCGCTCGACGAGCCCCGCCATGAAGAGTCTTGCCGATTCCGGAATTGCCACCATGTGCCGAGAATCTGAGTCTAGCAGGTAGCGTAGCCGGCGGTCAGTCGCCCAGGAACTTCCCGAATGGCCGCAGGCCTTTGACGTTGTCGCAGACCGCCTTGAGCGCCGCCGTCAGCGGAATGGCCAGCAGCAGGCCGGGCGCATCCCACAGAAAGCCGAAGAGCATGAGGGAAAACGTGACCACCAGCGGATTCAGATGCACGCGCGATCCCACAATCTTGGGATACAGCAGATTCAGCGCGATCAGGTGCAGCATCGCCACCGCCACCACCACCCCCACGTAGACGGGCACGGTGTTGATCCCCAGCGCCGCGAACAGCGGCGGAATCGCGGCCAGCGGCAGACCCACGTACGGCACCAGGCTCATGAAGCCGCTCAACGGCCCCACCAGCAGGGGGTACGGCAGGCGCATTGCCCAGAAGACCAGTGAGCTCAGACTGGCCAGCAGCAGTCCCAGCAAAAAGTTCCCCACCACGAATGCGCGCACCATAACCACGATCCCCTGCATGCTGCGCGCGGCAATCAGCCGGTCTTCCCCTTGGAACAATTGCAGGAAGCTGCGGTTGATGTGGTCGCGCCAGCTCAGCATGAAGTACACCAGGAACGGAATGAAGGAAGCCATCAGCAGGATCTCGTAGAACGAGCTGAGGTGCGATTGGATGTAGTCGCCAATGGCCGTGCGCTCCTCGTGAATCCGCACCTCGGGAATGGCGCCGGGGCCGGTGGGTAGCGCGGGCGCCGGCGCGGCCCCCTTCTTCGCACCCTTTCCCTTGGCCTGCTGCGCGCGCAGCCGGTCCTGCTCCTCCTGCTGGCGTTGCCGGGCGGGAACCAGCATGCGGTAGGTCTGCTCTTCCAGGTTCGAAATCCTTTGCTGAACCCCGTCGACAATATCGCCGATGCGCTGGCCGTACTTGGGCAGGTCTTCGTACAGGCCGGCGAGCTGCGAGTAGGCGCCCAGCCCGGCCACGTAAAGAAACAGCAGCGCGACGGTGCATACCACGAAGCTCGCCAGGCTCCGGGGAAGATGCATCCGCATGAGCAGCCCGACGAACGGCTCCAAAATAAACGCGATGGTCACGGCGATGATGGAGGTGATGAAAAACACCCGCCCAATGTACAAAATCGCAATAATCACGCCCATCGCGACAATCGGCGAAGCCAAGCGCCGCGCTTCCTGTGCGGCCTCGGTTGAGCTGTTGAGAGATTTGGTGATCAGCGCCACGGCGCAAGACGGCCTTGTCTCGAATGTAGCACGCTGCCGTCTATAATGAAATTGATTTGACGCCCGCGCAATTCCGCATCCTGGCTCTCGATTTGGGCAAGAAACGCATCGGACTGGCTATCAGCGATCCCCTGGGGATCACCGCCCAGGGCCTGCCCAACCTGGTGCGCGCCAACAAACGCACCGACTTCGCGGCCCTCGAACAGATCATCCGCGAGCGCCAGGTTGGTCTGATCCTCATGGGTAACCCCATCAACATGCGCGGCGATGAGGGCCGGCAATCCGGCTGGGTGCGGGAGTTTGCCCAAGCGCTCGAAAAGCGCACCGGTCTTCCCGTGAAACTTTGGGACGAGCGTCTCACCAGCGTCGAGGCCAACCGCGTGCTCCGCTCGAGCGGCATCAGCATCGAAAAACGCGCGGCGGCCGTGGACCGCCTGTCCGCCGTCATCCTCCTGCAAAGTTACCTGGATTCGCTATGAGGCTGGCGCCCACTACCGGCAAGCTCTTGCTGCTCGCGATTCTCGCCGGCGGCTTCCCGACCTTCCGTCTGTCCCGTCCCTATCAGGGATTCCAGGGCGAAACCTTCGTCGATATTCCGCACGGCGCTTCCACCTTGACCATGGCCGGCATGCTGGCCGAAGCCGGCGTGGTGCCCAGCCGCTGGGACTTCGTGCTGGCGCGCCTGGTGGAGCGCGGCCGCGTGTTGCAGGCTGGCGAATACCGCTTCAACCACCCGGCCTCGCCCATGGAAGTGCTGGACCGCATCGCGCGCGGCGACATATTCTATTACGAGCTGGTGGTGCCCGAAGGCATGAACATGTTCGATATCGCCGCCGCCATCGAGGATCTCGGCCTTTTCAAAGCCAACCAGTTCCTGGCCGTGGCGCGCAACCCCGCGCTCATCCGCGATATGGACCCGCATGCTCCCAGCCTCGAAGGCTACCTCTTTCCCGATACCTACAAGCTCAGCCGCCACACCACACCGGAGGGCTTGTGCCGTATCATGACCGGGAAGTTCCGCGAGGAGTGGGCCAGCCGGAAGCGCAACGAAGACGTACACAAAACCGTGACGCTGGCCTCGCTGGTGGAAAAGGAAAGCAAACTGGAGGCGGAGCGCCCCAAGATCGCCGCCGTCTTCGAGAACCGCCTGCGCATAGGGATGAAGCTGGATTGCGACTCCACCACCATCTACGCCGCGCTGTTGGATGGCCGCTATAGCGGAGCCATCCACCGGTCCGACCTGGCGAGCGACCACCCCTACAACACCTATCGCCATGCCGGCCTGCCGCCGGGGCCCATCGCCAACCCCAGCCTCGCCTCCATCCGCGCGGTGGACGCGCCCGAGCATACCGACGCTCTCTTTTTCGTGCTACGGCCCGGCGGCTCGGGAGCGCACGAGTTCTCCAGCAACATCGCGGCGCACGAAGCCGCGGCCGCCAGGTTTCGCCGTGCCCGCAAAAAGTAAGTCCGTCAAACGGCAGTTGGGTGAGTATCTCGCCGCCCAGCGGCCGCCCGCCATCACCGAAGCCCTGTGGAACGATCTGCTCGAGCGGTTCGCGCCGGTGTCCGAGAGCTACCTGCGCGAACTGCTGCGCGCCACAGGCCTTCCCTTCGATCAGCCATACGCCGGCATTCGCCAGCACAGCTTCGAAGAGCTCGAGCAATCGCTCCGCGAGATGCTCCAGGTCTACGCGGAAGCCATGGCGGCCGGCAACCGCCAGCGCGCCCGCTATTGCCGCCGTCAGGTGATCGGCGCCAAGGACCGCGCCCGCTTCCAGGCGCGCAGCCCGCGCACCGCGCCGGAAAAGAAGGCGCGGAAGGAAGAGATGGCGCAGTGGATGCTGGTCTGGCTGGAGAACCCCGAAGTCTTCCCCGCGTGGGTGGAAGCGCGGTTGCGGGTCGCTCCCCCCCCGAATCCTTCTCGATGAACCGATCAGGCCGACGTGGCGCGGAGTCTCACTCTGCCGGGCCCAGAGGGCACTCCCGACTCGTCGGGACGCTTTTTGCAACCCGCCCGGCAAGCGTCCCGATGGCTCGGTGAAGGCGGTACGACTCTCGAACGGCCGCGATTTCAAGTTATCATTTGCCTGTCAGGTTCGGTTTGAGGTATCGGGAAATGATTGAGCTGCTGTGTTGCGCGGTCCACGCGTGGCAGCGTCGCTAAGCCGATCATGCAGGAGGTGTAGTGTGGTTTCAAAAGCGCTGCGTGAAGAACGGCAGCAGCCGCGTCGCTGGTTCTACCTATCGTTTGCAGACAACTACGGCTTCTTGGGCGCCACCCGGAGAACCATTGACTTAGGCGTCCAGAGGCCTATACCCAACCAGCCGCTACTCCTGCTGCGGCTGGCGCTCGCGTGCCAGTCGCTCGGCCAGGAACACCTTGAGTAAAGACTGATACGGAACGTCGCGTCGATTCGCAAGTACTTTGAGATCCTCAATCATCGAGACCGGCAGGCGCAGTGATATCGTTCTTAGAGACGGTTTGAGCTGAACGAGCTTCTTGCGCTTTCCCGCCTGCCAATCCACGTACTCGGTCGAATCCGCGGTGGCCCAGAATTTCCTCTCATCGTCCTCGTTCTTGAATTCAGGAAGTTTCTTTTTCATATCTCTCGTAGGTGTCCGATTCGTTCCGGTTCATGTCTCTTGCCGAAATCACTCGTATGAGCTTCCGCCTGACCGTGAAGACCACGAACAGCCGCCGGCCCGCAGCAGTCTGTCCGAGGGCATAGTATCGCTTCTCCCTCTTCGAATGGCGAAGATCGCTGCGTACGACGAGTGGCTCATGAAAGAATACATCCTCGGCTTCCTCCGGAGCCACCCGATGCCGTTCCCAGTTCTTGTGGGTATTGGCGTCGTCCCAGTCAAACCCGAGGCAATTCTCCAACGGATCCACTGCTGCCACAAATCCAATATACGACCATCGTATACGAGTCGGCCGGCCAGCGCGGTCAACTCAGCCTCCCGCACTTGGCCGCATTACGCGCAACCCGTAGAGTTGACGGCGGCACCCGATTCCTGTCTAAATCTCCTTGGCGCAAACGCTAGCGCCCAGGGAGTCCGCTTCCGGGAGACAGGTCCTTCAGCGAAGCCGTTCCCGGAATTCGGCGGGCAAGCAACCGGGTTTTGCTCCGCTAATCCTTCTTATTGTTGAATCGATATCCCAGGATGGCCTTCACCAGCAGGTGGTCCGTCGCCTGCGTCACCCCCACGCCCACTCCGAAATTGAATTCCCAGTTCTTGCCGAAATCCACGTCCACCGCCGGCAGAAACTGTTGCTGCTGGTCGCGCAACGGGTCGAAGCCGGTCACCGGGCCGTAGGAGCCGTAATACTCCATGCCGAGCGCCACCTTCTTGGTTACGTCGTAGCTGAACTTCGCGTTCGGCGAGAATTCGAAGCCGCGCTTCGATTCGGGACCGTGCAGGGACCGGTCGAATGTCGGGTTGAAGCACAGGTACCACTTGTCGATCTTCTTATCGACGATCGGCCGCATTTCCCATGTCCAGGTGTCCAGCGAAAAGTTGGGGCCCTGCCAGCCGATCTCGTTGGAGATGCTCAGTCCCACCGGCAGGTGATAGCGCTCCGGCACCGAAAACCGCGGGCGGATGTGCGATCCCACGTACATCCAGCTCCCGTCCGGCTGGATGCTGGTGAAGAAATAGAAGCCGCACTCGAACCACTCGTCGAACCCGTGCGTGATTTCCACGGTCTCGTGCTCGGCGTGGTTGGTCGGCAGCACGCCGTCGATTACTCCCTTTGTGCCGCTGGCGGTGAAGTTGCTGTGCAGTTCCACCATGGTGACTTTTGGCGCCACCAGTTCGGAACCGTAGACCTGCACTTCGTAGTTGCCCTGGGCGCGCAGAACCGCCGCGCAACAGCCCAGGAAAAGAGCGGCTGCAATGAAATGTCGCAAGTCTCCACTTACCTCTTGGCGATTGGTTCCCGTGCCTCGGCGATCGCCTCCGCAAGCTCTTTCGTCGTCACCAGACCGAAGAGCAATCGGGCGCCCGCTTCAACCACGGGAACCGAGCGGATGCCCTTGGCGGCCAGCAAGTCCGGGCGGAGCGTCACGTTGATCTTCTCCAGCGTGAACCCCATCTGCTTCCGCAGGTCTTCCAGCCGCTGCTCGATGAGGGGACAGAAGGGACAGCCGAGCGCGGTGTAAAGCACCATATTCGCCGGCGCATTTCCCGCCGGTCCAGCGCCTTCGTCCACGATGGGGCCGTAGCCCATCGACCGCGAAAGGCTCGGGAACTTGCGGATGTACAACCACTCGAAGAGCGGCACGCCGGCCAGCCAGACCAGCGCCAGCACCCACCGCCCGCGCCAGCCAAAATATACCAGCCCTCCGGCGTACATCGCCCAAGTGAGATAAATCATCGAAATGTGGCACTGTTGTTTCATGGGCTGTCAATGTCCGTCGCCGGCCGCTTCGTGGTAAATCTCCAGCACCTGGCGGGCGGCCGTTTCCCAACTGAAGCGCGCGGCCTGCGCGCGGCCGCGGCGGATCAGCTCGGCGCGCAGAGTTTCNNCTTCCTTGATGCCGCGCGCGATGTCGAAAACATTCTCGGGATTCACCAGGACGGCGGCATCGCCCGCCACTTCCGGCAGCGAGCTGACGTTCGAGGTGACCACCGGCGCGCCGCACGCCATGGCTTCGAGCGGCGGCAATCCGAAACCTTCGTAGCGCGAAGGGAACACGAAGGCCGCCGCGGATTCGTAGAAGCAACGCAAGGTGTCGAAGGGCACGAAGCCCAGGAAGCGCACCACGTGTTCCACGCGACTCTTGATCACCGTCTGCCGCACGGCGGGGTACTGTGAAATGGTGTCGCCGATGATCACCAGGCGGAGGTCCTTGTAGACGGGATGCGCGGCGAGTTGCCCGCGCACCACGGCGAAAGCCTCCACCAGCCGCGGCACGTTCTTGTGGCTGCGGATATTGCCGGCGTACAGCAGGAAGGGATACTCGATCTGATAGCGCTCCATGATGCGCCGCTGTTCCTGCTGGTCGGCGCCGCCGTGGGCGACGAAGGCCGGGTCGGGCGCGTTATAAACCGTGCGGATCGAGTGCGGCGGCACGCCCAGGCGGGTTTCCGCGTCGCGCCTGGTGGCCTCGGAAACCGCGATCACGCGCTTGGCGCGCAATAGGCCGCGCCGGAAACGGTAACGCCGCAAGTGCATCCGCAGGGGAGAGATACCCTCTTCGTAGAACAGGTTCGCCATGTCGTGGATGGTCACGACGTATGGCCGGATCATGAGCAGCGGGACGCGGTTCAGAGGGATGTGCACCAAATCGGGCGAGAGGCCCCGCAGAAAAATGGGGAAGGCCACGTGATCCAAGATACTGTGATCGTTGCGGGCGTAAATGGCGGAGCGGAAATTCTCGGGCAGGCCGGCCAGCAGCGCTGCTTCCGCCGGTCCGCAGACGAGGGTGTATTGGTTCGCGTGATCGATGCCGGCCAGCGCGTGGCCCAGGCTTCGGATGTATGTCCCGATGCCGAAATCCCTGATGCGCCGCGCGTCGATGACGATGTGCAGACTCATGTTGCGGCCGCGGTGCTTAAGCCCGAACGGGGTCGAGCTTCCAATTGTAGAGCGGGAACCGGACGGTGAGCCCTTCGACCTTACGCCGCACCGCCGCGAGGGTATCTTCGCTCGTGATGTTGTTCAGCACTTCCGCAATGAGCGCGCCCACTTCGCGCATCTCCGCTTTCTTGAACCCGCGGGTGGTCACGGCTGGAGATCCCAGGCGGATGCCGCTGGGGTTGAACGGCGGATTGGTGTCGAATGGGATGGCGTTCTTGTTGACCGTGATGCGCGCCCGGTCGAGCGCCTTTTCGGCCTCCTTGCCGCGCAGGCCTTTCGAAAACACGTCGAGCAGCAGCAAATGCGTATCGGTGCCGCCCGAGACTATGCGGAAGCCGGCATCCATGAGGCTTTCGGCCAGCGCCCGCGCATTGGCCAGCACCTGTTTCTGGTAATCGATGAACTGCGGCTCGATGGCTTCCAGGAAGCACACGGCTTTGGCCGCCACCACGTGGACCAGCGGGCCTCCCTGTATGCCGGGGAACACGGTTTTGTCGATGGCTGGGCCGTACTTCTCCTTAGCCAGGATGAGGCCCGCGCGCGGGCCGCGCAGCGTCTTGTGCGTAGTGGAGGTGACAATGTCCGCGTACTGGCACGGGTTGGGATGCAACCCCGCCGCAACCAGCCCCGCGATGTGCGCCATGTCCACCAGGAAAACGGCGCCCACCGCGTCGGCGATCTGGCGGAAGCGGGGAAAATCGATGGTGCGGGGATAGGCGCTCGCGCCGGCGATGATCATCTTGGGCTGGTGCTCGTGCGCCAGGCGTTCCACCTCGTTGTAGTCGATGCGCTCATCGTCCTTGCGCACGCCGTAGGGAATCACCTTGTAACTCTTACCGGAGAAGTTGAGCGGGTGGCCGTGCGTGAGGTGTCCGCCGTGGGCGAGGTTGAGGCCCATGATGGTGTCGCCGGGCGAGAGCACGGAGGCATAGGCCGCCTGGTTGGCCTGCGATCCCGAATGCGGCTGCACGTTGGCGTATTCGGCGCC